>JBBSNI010000415.1:0-5130 GCA_038232695.1 Cytophagales bacterium | reverse complement strand
TGTTAAGGTGTTAAGGTGTTAAGGTGTTAAGGTGTTAAGGTGTTAAGGTGTTAAGGTGTTAAGGTGTTAAGGAGGAAACGATGCCCTACCAACAGGGTTTTGGTTTTTGCTTGAGCATTGAGTGTTTAAAATATTCAATATTCAATAATCAACCGGGCGCCGGGCGCACTCAATGCTCAAGTAGAAAAGTAACCAGCAATATATGAACACTTGAACACCTTAACACATCAGTACCTTAACTCAATATTATTATGCATGCCTAACAAAATGTTGTACCTTTGAAGAACGATGAAAAAGGAAGAAACTGTAGACTACACCATTAAAGCCGCCTGGCACGCCATTTACCGCATGTACAACCAAACCGCGATAAAGAGTGATTTTACTACCTCCATTGGTTTTGTGCTGCTTAATATAGATTCTAAGGAAGGTACACCTGCTACCAAGATTGCCCCCCTGATCGGGTTAGAGTCCAGAAGCCTGACCCGTATGCTCAAAAATATGGAAGAAAAAGGATTGATCGTCAAAAAACCTGATCCTAACGATGGGCGTTCCGTAAGAATCTTTTTAACGGACCTGGGCAAAGAAAAGAAAGAAATTTCCCGCAAAACGGTCTTGTCTTTTAATGAACTGGTCCAGGAGATCGTCACGCCGGCAAAATTAGCTGTTTTTTTTGAAGTCATAGAACATATCCATAACATTGTAGAAGAAACGATTAACAAACCCATACTAAGCCATGAAGAAATTTAATATCAAAAAAGTAGCCGTATTAGGTTCCGGTATTATGGGATCCCGGATCGCCTGCCACTTTGCCAACATAGGCGTGGAAGCCCTGCTGCTTGATATAGCACCCAATGACCTTACCGAAGAAGAAAAAAAGAAAGGCTTATCGCTGGAGTCTCCAGCCGTAAGGAATCGTATCGTCAACGATTCGTTTCAGAAAACGCTCAAAGCCAGTCCCGCTCCGCTTTACCATGCCTCTTTTGCCGAACGCATCACGCTGGGCAACTTCGAAGACAACATGAAAGACATCGCCGCCTGCGACTGGACGATTGAAGTGGTGGTAGAGCGGCTGGACATCAAAAAACAAGTCTTTGAGCAGGTAGAAAAATACCGCAAGCCGGGTACGCTGATCACCACCAACACTTCGGGCATCCCGATCAACCTGATGCTGGAAGGGCGCAGCGAAGACTTCCAGAAGCACTTCTGCGGTACGCACTTCTTCAACCCGCCCCGCTACCTGCGGCTGCTGGAGATCATTCCCTCGCAAAAAACCGACCCGGAGATCGTAGACTTTCTCATGCACTACGGCGACCTGTACCTGGGTAAAGAAACAGTGCTTTGCAAAGATACCCCCGCCTTTATTGCCAACCGCATCGGCGTCTACGGCATCCTATCAACCATGCATACGGTAGAGAAGATGGGACTGACCGTGACAGAAGTTGACAAACTGACCGGTCCGGTCATTGGCCGCCCCAAGTCTGCGACCTTCCGCACGATGGACGTGGTAGGGCTGGATACAACTGTTAATGTAGCTAACAACCTTTTTGGTGCTTTAAAAAATGACGAAGCCAGGGATATGTTCCAGTTGCCTGGCATTGTACAGCAACTCTATGAACGCAAATGGCTGGGCGATAAGACCGGGCAGGGATATTACAAGAAAACCAAAGATGAAAAAGGAAAAACCCTGATCCTGGAACTTGACTTTGACAGCTACGAATACCGCGAGCCTGCCAAAGCTAAATTTGCCTCGCTGGAAGCTGCCAAAGCCAAAGACAATTTGAAAGAACGGCTGCCTATGCTGATCGCTGCGCCTGACAAAGCCGGAGAATTTTACCGGGCTACTTTTTACGATCTGTTCCGCTACTGCTCCAACCGCATTCCTGAGATTGCCGACGAACTCTACCGCATAGACCAGGCAGTCGCTGCCGGTTTCGGCTGGGAATACGGCCCTTTTGAGACCTGGGATATGCTGGGCGTACGCAAGACGGTAGAAAAAATGGAAGCCGCAGGCTACTCCCCTGCCCCGTGGGTGACTGAGATGCTGGAAAGCGGCACCGAGCAATTTTACAAAGCAGAAAACGGGCAACGCCAGTATTATGACATCCCAAGCAAAAGCTACCAGACCGTTCCCGGCACCGATGAATTCATACTGCTGGATACCCTGCGGGAAAATAAAGTACTGTGGCGTAACGACGGCGCTACGATCTTTGACCTGGGCGATGGTGTGCTGAATGTAGAGTTCCGCACCAAGATGAACACCCTGGGCGCTGACCCGGTAGAAGCCATCAACCGCGCCATTGATATGGCAGAAAAAGAATACACCGGCGTAGTCATTGGCAACGAAGGACAGAACTTTTCGGCTGGCGCCAACCTGGCCATGCTTTTTATGTATGCCATAGAGCAGGAGTTCGACGAAGTGGAGATGATGATCCGCCAGTTCCAGAACACCATCATGCGCGCCCGCTACTCCTCGGTGCCGGTGGTCGTCGCGCCGCACGGCATGGCGTTGGGCGGCGGCTGCGAGCTGACCATGCACGCCGACCAGGTACAGGCGGCAGCCGAGACCTACATTGGGCTGGTAGAAGTGGGCGTCGGGCTGATCCCTGCCGGGGGCGGCACCAAAGAGATGACCCTGCGGGTATCCGACAGCCTGGAGGCGGGCGATATAGAGTTGAACGCTTTGCAGAATGCCTTCATGAACATTGCTACCGCGAAAGTATCTACCTCGGCGCAGGAAGCCTTTGATATGCACATCCTCAGAGACCGCGACCGCATCAGTATGAACCGCAAGCGGCTGATCGCTGACGCCAAAGAAGCCGTGCTGGCCCTGGCCGAGGCGGGCTACTCGCAGCCGGTGCCACGCAAAGACATCAAAGTGCAGGGAAAAGGTGGGCTGGCTTTGTTCCATGCAGGCATCTACGGCATGCACGCCGGGCATTATATCTCCGACCACGACAAGAAAATCGCCGAGAAGATCGCCTTTGTCATGTGCGGTGGCGACCTTTCCTATCCGCAGCAGGTTTCTGAGCAATACCTGTTAGATTTGGAGCGGGAAGCCTTCCTGTCGCTGACCGGGGAGAAGAAAACGCTGGAAAGGATACAATCGCTGTTACAGGGCGGCAAGCCAGTGAGGAATTGAGGTACGGTTTGGGTATTATATGTAAGCTTGTTAATTAGCAAAAGTTATGAGTATAGAAGCACAAAAGGTTCGTTTGATTGAGCGAATTACCCAGGTAGAAAATCAAGCTATCCTCGAGCAGATCAATGATCTTCTTGAGCAGAGTGAAACCGATTTTTACGAAGAACTCACTGATGAACAGCAAGCCTCAGTACAACGGGGATTGAACCAAGTAAAGTCAGGAGACACTGTTTCTCATGCTGAAGTAAAAAAGATGTATGAGAAATGGCTTTAGAAATCATCTGGACGAGAGAGGCTAAAGAGCAACTAGCGGAAATTATCACCTTCCTGGAAAGCGACGGAGGTGAACGTATGCTGCAACATTTCAGCCATCAGTTAGATAAAAAGTTAGAACTTGTCAAAGATCAACCTAAGATGTACCAGAAATCGGATCGCTTGGAAGGGGTTCGTCGTTGCATTGTAGATAAAAACTATAGTTTTCTGTACAGTCACGACAATCTTTTTGTTTATATCCTTACCATTTATAGCAACCGGCAGAAACCCATGTAATTTCTCGCTGTCTTTTTTCGGGCAAGTATAACTGTTAACGAATATTACTTCATCCATCCGCCATACTGCAAGACAAAGTTGAGCGGATCAATAACGGGTATTTTGGAGGCAAAAAAATCAGCACTATTGGTAGTGATGATTACTTCGCAGCTACCACTTTGCGCACATACATATTTTATACCTAATTACTTTAAAAGAGATGGATTTGATATTATAGAACGCCCGAATTAACCGGCGCGCCACGAATGACATTCAATTTACACCCGAAGAAGAATGATGAAAGGCATTCTATCGGCGCGTCCGGTTGAATGAGTTGTTAGGCCGCCCTTCGCTTGTATCATTCAACTCTGCATTTACTTTTCTTCGCTTCATTACTCAAGCCGCTATTCTCTTGTTTATGCGAAGCATATCTAACGCAGAGATAACCCGCCGCCCGACCCAGCGATGATTAGAACCGCTCTCCGGGTGGTCGTGTTGAGTGAGATTTTAGAGCGCCATAGAGGAACAGCACGACACGCTCAAGAGTCTCGGGTTGTTCCCGTTCAGGCGCTCTAACGTCCAAGCTCAGCGACGGAGCGGAGTCCGTTGGAACGCAAAGTTAGGGACGGCCTGTGCCTGCGGAGTTGCTGAGTGTTCCGCAAAAGTCCAACCCATCCTACAGCCTTAAGCGCCTGACCTCCTCATCTACCAACTGATTTTGCAACGTTAACCAGATCTTTGATTTTGTCGGTAATAATTCCTGAAACGCCCATTTGTGCCAGACATTTCATTTCATCAGATTCATTAATCGTCCAAGCTACCAAGCTATCTATCTTTACTCCAGCATTAAATCTTGCCGGATCGGAATTCACCTTATTCCACTGTTCAATATCGCGTTCAATTGTTCGCCGGTAAGTTCTCCACGGAAATAGCGTCAGAACCGTTGGTCGCCCAACACTTGCTACGCTGTTATGAAACAGTGAACTTGTAGCATGACCAATAGCACTAAACTTTGTGGGATTCAATATTAGACCGGGAGGAAATTCAACATCCCAGGTGAATGCTAAATCGGAGTCGGTTTCCTGTGCCCGTCCCTTCATAACCTGCAACACCAAACTGTCTGGCACCATTAATATGCCTTTGATGTTTTCTCTCGGAGCATTAGAAATGAGCTGTTGAATCTTCTCTAACATCCGGCCTGCATAGCGGTGTGCCGAAGTCGCTGGCATTTTGATGTCAAGATATACGACCCGGAGAGATTCCCAGGTAAAAGCCTCCTTAAAAAACTCGTCTAACGTAGGAATCGTCAGGTCAGCCTTACCGTGTTCAATCTCGTACTTTATCCTCACTACCGCATCTCGTTCGTCACTATAAGTAAAATGTTCCCTAAACTGATCGAGCGTAAGCTCGATGGTTGGTTTACGCGCTTCGTTGCCGATTTTTGGCACGTCAGGTTTAAAGGC
>JBBSNI010000414.1:0-5146 GCA_038232695.1 Cytophagales bacterium | reverse complement strand
CTGCTTTTGCATAGAAGTAAGATGTACCTTTCTAAATAAAAAGATATACTTTTTAATGGCTTTTTACAGTATTGCGATTTGTTAAGTATACAGTAAAATGATTTTCTTTGTTTGCCGACAAGTATCTTGGGGTTCTTTTAGCCAAAACAGATGATCTGACAAAAATACTATAACAGAGGACACCTGAAAGACAACCTTTTCACCGTTGTAATAAAACCAAGAATACAGTATTGTGAAATTGTATTTTACAAACAATTTCCAGAACGACGCTAATAAACATTGTATGATTTTTTATGTTTTGTATAAAATGCAGTACTTTAGATAAAATTTAATTAATTCAATACAAAGCTATATTAATCAGGTATAAGCCAAGGTTCATTACCAAAGTAAGGTTTACGCTCCATATAACCGACGGTTTAATCTTGCTATATGTAATTTAGCAGCGTGAAAATTTTAACACGTATCACTATCGCATCATTGCCGGCAACGGCACACTATCAAGACCTTTTGATCCTTATGAAAAAAAATAATTGTATTCTCCTTTTTCTTGTCTTTGGCTGGATCATGCTGCTGTCCTCTTTCCAGTCTATGGCGCAAGATACTGCCTTTAAGGTGATTGCCGGAAGCGGCACCGTTCAGGTCAAGTGCGACGAGGGCTGGAAGCCTCTGCCGGTAGGGGCTACGCTGACAACCAAGCAGACCATTAAAATAGAAAAAGATGGCTACTTAGGACTGGTACACAGCAGCGGTAAAACCCTGGCGCTTAAAAAGCCGGACACCTACGAAGTTCAACATCTCAACGCCCAGTATAGTAGTACCAAGTCGCAGGCTGCTACGAAGTACGCTGACCTGTACACACAAAAAATTCAGGGCAGCAGCGCGCCTATCGCGGCCAATCCTGCCCCTCCTCTGGCAAGTACTGCCGTCGCAGAAAGAGCGATACAGACCCACAAACTGAAAGTCCTGCTCCCCAGTTCTGTGGATGTGTTCAGTTCTAAAGTGATCCTGAGGTGGAACACCAAAGATACCCTGGTCAGGCACTACGAGGTCGTCTTTAAAAATATGTTTGAAGATGTGATCATGGTCAAAGAAACAGACGACACCCATATCGTGCTTGATTTTACGGATAAAGCCATTGCCCAGGAAAAGCTGGTGATCGTGAGTGTCAATGCCAAACAGCAGAAAGATGTACAGTCGAGCAGCTATGGCATCAAGCATATGACGCCGGAAGAAGCCAAGCCTATCGAAAAAGAGCTTAAAGCGATAAAGCTGGAAATTCCTGAAAGAGAAAACGCGCTGAATCAACTTTTGCTGGCTTCTTTCTATGAGCAGAACAACCTGCTGGCAGATGCCCTGACGCACTATGATTATGCCGTTTCGCTAGCGCCTGGCATCAAGGCTTTCAAAACAGCTTACGAACAGTTTCTTTCGCGCAACGGATTGGGCTACTGATCTGCTGCAAAATCTTCCAACAGCATAGGCCTGAGGAGGTCTTTCCACAAAGCGTACCCCTTGGGGTTCATGTGCAGATTGTCTTTGACAAAAATATCTTTCTTCACCTTGTCTCCATTCATCATGGCAGCCGCTACATTGACAAAGACGACCTCTGCCTGTCGGCTGGCATAGTCTCTGATCAACTGGTTGGTCTGCTGCATCCGGGGCCATAGCGACCAGCGGGCTACCGAGGGCTTGACCGCGATGTAATAGATTTTTTCTGCCTCCGGCAACTTCGCCCGTACCGTATTGACAAAGATCTCAAAGGTTTCCTTTACCTGTTCAGGTGTGATGCCCGCCCCTTCCGTTGCCAGGTCATTCTCACCGGCATACAATACGATCACTTTAGGATGGTAAGGAAGCACCAACTGGTCAAAATAATAAAGAACCTCGGGGATCGTACTACCTCCAAACCCCCGGTTGAGCACGGGAATAGGTTGCATATCCTGTTGTAGGCTCTCCCAAAGGCGAATGCTCGAGCTGCCTACAAACAACGCTCCACCCTGCCAGGCACTATCTTTCTGAGAAAAAGCTTCCACCTCTTCCTGAAAACGAGTCAGCAGCGTATCCGGAAAATACTGCGTGAGGTCAACATCTTCTGCCGTAAGAGCAGTAGCCGTATCGGCAGGTGATGTGGAAGACTGCCCGGATTCCTGCCTGTTCTGGCAGTGGGCACACAGCAGGAAGATAACAATAAACCAGGGAAAATATTTTGCTCTGAACATAAGGCAGGGGTTGGATGGATAGGGTTTTTTTATAAAAAGTAGGGCAAATGAGATTGCTTTGTATTTTTGGTTTTACGAACTAAAATATAAGTAAAATGTTCACTTACCCTATGCCAGCCCTTTTTCTATTGCGATCACAAAGACAACCGGTTTGATCCCGTCTTCCCCTCCAGCAGACGGAATATGGCTGGCACAGAAGAACATTTCTACTTTCCCTAGAAATTATTAGGAGAAAGAAGCAGTATGACAAATTCCGCACTATACATCATCCCAGGTTCTTACCCTGTACTGAGTGCGGTCTTGATTTTCCTGTCCTCCATAGACCAGCGTGCTGGTTTTTATTTTACTTCCGGCAATGTCGGAAAAATAATTCATGCCCTTGAATACCTTTGGTAGAACAGTCTGTGTAGATTTGATCTCGAAAATATCTAAGCTTACGCCTCTTTTAGTGAGCAGATCTACCTCATGATTGTTAGAATCCCTCCAAAACCAATAATCATGAAGCAGGTAGCGGTGGTGGTTTTTCTTTAATATGTCGGCTATCACCAGGTTTTCAAACAGACTACCTGTCAGGTTCTGATCATTGAGCATATCCGGATGCCGTAGACCAAGCAGGAAGGCTGCGAGTCCAACATCATAAAAATAAAGCTTAGGCGTTTTTACAATGCGTTTGCTGAAATTTTCATAGTAAGGCTGCAATAAAAAGATGATATAACTGCTCTCAAGAATGGATAACCAGGATTTAGCAGTAGGTTGTGAAATCCCAGATTCGTTAGCCAGATTACTCAGGTTGAGCAGTTGCCCGTTCCGCGTGGCGCAGAGTCCGATGAAATTACGAAATCTTCGTATGTCCTGAATATTAGTGACTGCTGCTACATCCCGCTCGATATAGGTTTGGAGATAATTGGCGTAAAAAACAGAGGGGTCTAAATTGCGATCATAAATGGCTGGGTAAAACCCCTTGATCATCATAGACTTCCAGTCAGAGAGCAGCCCTTCCTGCTTGAGTTCAAACGAATCGAAGGGCAGCAATTTAAAAAGGGCTACTCTGCCGGCAAGGCTTTGGGTGATCCGCTCCATTAAGTGAAAATTTTGCGAACCTGATAGAATAAATTGACCCATTTGTCCGCTATGATCAACCATCGTTTGCAAATAAGAAAAAAGATCGGGTGTGCGCTGTACCTCATCAAAAATCATTTGGCCATCATACTTTCTAAGGAATCCAGCCGGGTCTTCGGTCGCAAAACTACGATTATCCGGATTTTCTAATGAAACATAACGATAAGAAGGAAAAATTTCTTTGAGCAAAGTCGTCTTTCCGGATTGGCGAGGTCCGGTAACAGCAAGAATAGGATATTTTGGTAAGAGTGATTGGAGAGATGACGTTATTTGTCGCTGAATAATTGGCATAGCTTCTGTTTTACGCCAAATTACAATTTTTTTGAAATTACATGAAAAAAAATTTGAAATTACATAGCCAATACTTTCAAATTACATAATAAACGCCTAGTTGGATGGATGGTCTGTTAGTTTTGTACCGGATAAAAGTTACTTTTGACGGCTCAAAATAGTCAAATTTACGTTACCACACCTTTCCGGCGTCTATGTATGAAAGATTAGAAGAAATAGATGAACAGTTGTTCCTTTTTCTCAACGGTATTCATAATGAATTTTTTGACACCCTGATGTACTGGGTCACCTACCGGTTTACCTGGTACCCGGTCTACCTGTTGCTTGTTGCGGTAGTCATCTGGAAGTACCGCTGGCAGGGAGCGCTGATGATGCTGGGTGTAGGGCTCGCCGTAGCATTAAGCGACCAGATGACGTCCGGGTTTATGAAACCTTATTTCGGCAGGCTCCGCCCCTGCCACAACCCCGACCTGCAAGGGATGGTACACGTGGTAGCAGGCTGCGGCGGCAGGTTTGGTTTCGCCTCTTCCCATGCTTCTACCACTTTCGGACTGGCTACCTCGCTGTGGCTCATGCTGCGGGGCTGGACGTCCCGCTTTGCTTATGCTTTTTTGTGGGCCGCCCTGGTTTCTTACAGCCGGGTGTATGTAGGCGTGCATTACCCCATAGACTTGCTGATAGGTGCGCTCACCGGTATGACCATAGGCTGGATTGTTTACACCTTATACAGTATTGTGACGCAAAAAATTTACGGAACGCCTATCCATACCATAGGGATTGAACAAGAAAAAAGATCAAAGGAATAGATACCCTGCCATTACTTTAAAGAACGGCTGCCTAATATCCTGGCAATGTATTTACCGATAATATCAAACTCCAGGTTGACAGGATCGCCTGGCGAGAGTTTGTTAAAATTGGTATACTCATAGGTATAAGGAATGATCGCCACTTGAAAGCTTGTCTCTGTCACCTCAAAACAGGTCAGGCTGACGCCATTAACAGTTACAGAACCTTTTTCTACCAGCAAATGCGTATTGGCGAGCGGCTGATAGGCAAAGGTCAAAAGCCAGCTTCCGCTCTCTTCGGCGATGCTTTGACAGACGCCCGTCTGGTCTACATGCCCCTGTACGATATGCCCATCGAAGCGACCATCGGCAGGCATACAACGCTCTATGTTGACTTGGCTGCCCTTGACCCATGTACCCAGATTACTTCTTTTGAGTGTTTCGCTGACAGCCGTTACCTGGTAAGTATCTTCCCACACTTTGGTGACGGTAAGGCAGACGCCATTATGGGAAACACTTTGGTCTACCTTCAGCGCCGGTGCCAGACTGCTTCGTATGGCAAAATGCTTGTTGCTTCCTTCTTCGGTGATATGAGCGACTTCGCCTACTGTTTCTATGATGCCTGTGAACATAGGGTGTTAAGGTGTTAAGGTGTTAAGGTGTTAAGGTGTTAAGGTGTTAAGGTGTTAAGGTGTTAAGGTGTTAAGGTGTTAAGGTGTTAAGGTGTTAAGG
>JBBSNI010000413.1:0-5175 GCA_038232695.1 Cytophagales bacterium | reverse complement strand
CTTGCTTGTGACGGGCAATTCTCTTTCCTTTGTAGCCATCATCGGCCTGATCGCTTTGGCAGGTATTGAGGTGAAGAATACGATTTTGCTGGTAGACTTTACCAACCAGTTGCGGCAGCAGGGCAAAACGCTGGAAGAAGCTATCCGGGAAGCCGGAGAAGTGCGCTTCCTGCCGATCATCCTTACTTCCATGACAGCGATTGGCGGTTTGCTACCCATTGCCTTTTCCAGCAACCCTTTGATCTCGCCCCTGGCCATCGTGCTCATCGGCGGGCTGATCAGTTCTACCCTGCTCGCGCGCGTAGTGACGCCGGTGGTGTACAAGCTCTTTGCACCGGCTGTTGTGGCACATTGATTCTTAATAAATCATTTTTGTAGCTTACACAAACACATGAACACCCCAATGACGAAAATAGGCTACCTGACTTTTATAGGTTTATCAGCATTGCACTTCCAATGTGCGGAACCTTCCCGGGAAGTACAGGAAACTGCTTATCGCCTTCAGTGGACGCCCCAGCAGCCTCCTACCCAAGCCAGCCTGCGTGGCTTGTCGGTAGTAGACACCAGCGTGGTATGGGCCAGCGGCAGCCAGGGTACTTATTTGCGCACCATTGACGGGGGCGTTACCTGGCAGGCCGGCCAAGTGCCGGGCGCCGATACCATAGATTTCAGAGATATTGCTGCTTTCGATACCGAGACGGCTTACGTGCTGAGCGCCGGCAACCCTGCCTTGATTTACAAAACAATGGATGGAGGTGATACCTGGTGGCTCCAATACAAAAATACGACGCCAGGTATCTTTTTCGATGCCTTCGCCTTCTGGGACGAAAACCACGGTATCGCCATGAGTGACCCGGTAGACGGACGGTTTGTGCTGATCAGAACCGGAGACGGCGGAGAACATTGGGAACAGATACCTGCTGAAAGTACGCCAGGCGCTGTTGAAGGTGAAGCCGGTTTTGCAGGCAGTGGTACAGGCGTAGTAGTGCAAGACCGGCAGTTGACCTGGTTTGCGACCGGCGGACAAACCTCCAGGGTGTTCCGTTCGGCAGACGGCGGGGTAAGCTGGCAGGAGGCTGATACGCCTGTCTTGCAGAGCAAAGCGTCTGCCGGTATATTTTCTATGGCTTTTGCCGACAGCCTGCACGGGGTAGCAGTAGGAGGCGACTATCTGCGACCCGGTGCGAATGAAAAAAACGCTTGTTTTACCGTTGATGGCGGCATTACCTGGCAACTTTCCGAAACTCCACCCGCAGGTTATCGCTCTGGCGTAGCCTATGCGCCTTCTTTGCAATGGTATGTGAGCGTAGGCACCAACGGATCAGACTATTCTGTGGATGGTGGGAAAAACTGGTCCGCTGCTGACACCATAGGGTATCATGCCATACAATTTGCCAAAGAGGCTGCTACAGGTTGGGCTACCGGCGGAAATGGTAAAGTGGTTAAGATTAACCTGTTAAAGCAATCTTCTAACTAAGATAGCCCAGTATGCTTTTCAATCTTATCCAGGCGATCTTTGATCCTACCGATCTCTTTGAGTTCTTCCATTTTCATATTCGTTTTAAATTTGATCTATACAAAGGATGTGTCATAGAGTCAAGTTATAACATAGTTGTCTTATAAGAGCGTTGTTTCTAAATTTTTCCAGAAAAATTCAAATGTAACAGATTTTTTAAGTCATACTAATTCTAATCTGTTGCTGCTACCGTTGTAGCTCCGTGTAAGTACTATTTTCAGGACCATCAGAAAAATATCTTCAAACAATGCGATAGAAAAACCATTATCATCTTGTGTAACTTTTACTTAAAAAACATAAACTTTCTTTTTTATGAAAACCATGTATTCAAGCGAGGTAACCTCCAAAGGAGGATTGTATGGACATATTGCTTCCGACGATGGAGCACTGGACACCGACGTATATATGCCTACCGGCACAAAATCAGACAAGCAGAAAGGGACCACGCCTGAGCAGTTGTTTGCTGCCAGCTATGCTTCCTGCCTGGAAGGCACTTTGTATCATATTGCCAAGCTCAACAATGTAGAGCTCAAAGACACAGAAGTATCTGCCAAGATAGAGTCGGTGCAGGTAGAGAAAGGCGATCTGCGTTTTGCCCTGGATATGAAAGTGACCATTCCCGAAGTAGACAAAAAGAAAGCACAGAAGCTGCTAGACGAAGCCATGAAGAATTGCCCTGTCAGCAAAGCTACGGATGGGAATATGGAGGTAAAGGTAAGTTTGGAGTAGTTCGTTTAGTTGGTAGCAAAAAAAAGTGAGAGCCTCGGCTCTCACATTTCTGTTTGGTTGGGTTAGTCGTGCAAGCTTTCCATCGCTTTGAGCTTGCGCAGGGCTTCTGCAATGCCGCCCCGCTGTGCTTCTAATACTGACCGCAAGCTGGCGGGTGTATCATAATCGCTGAGAATATCTTCGTAATCTTCCAGCGCGGCTTTTTCGCCACGGATACACTCTTCCAGTACAGTCTCTTCTTTGTCCGAAGACAAAGCTGTTTTAAGGTCCATCCAGGTACGGTGCAACCCGGCGGCTGCGCTGCCGTCTTTGGCAGGGTCGCCACCCAATGCTCTGATCTCACGTTGTAAGTCCTGGCTAAAGCTGCTGCGTTGTGTAATGTAGCTTGAGAAAAAACTTTTTAACTCTGCATTTTTTACATCGTCTGCCGCGTTTTTATATCCATTTACAGCGTCGTAGTTTTTCTCTAACAGCTCATTCAAATCCGATACTAAATCATCTCTATCTTTCATAACTTTTATGGTTTTGGGTTAAGTAATCAACATGGGCAGCACGAAAGATATGCCAATAGCCATTAGGAGGTAAGCGGCAGCATAAGAACAGAAAGTTGTGGTAAATTACTCTACATTTCTTGTAGAATTGTGTGCCCAACAGCGAAAAGTGCGTTTATCCGGTTTTACAAAAGTTCTTTGATAAGTTCCGGCAGCCGCTCCGATACCCAGGTATCTATACCGCATACTTCTACATTCTCTCTAAGCGGAAACCGCGCTTTCCCAGGCGTAATAATGATGTTGTAAGGAGCCCCCAGATCTTCGGTAGCGATGATAAATCCTTTGGTAAGCTTAGGGCTGATCGTATATTTGATCTCTATGGCTATAAGCGTCCGGTTGCCTTTAGTCAGCACTAAATCGACTTCAGCACCTTGTTGTGTGCGGTAAAAATAAGCTTCTGCCTGGTCTTGTAGCAATGCCAGGGTTTGTTCTATGACATATCCTTCCCAGGAAGCCCCTACCATAAAGTTGCCTTGTAATTCCTCTAAAGTAGCCACTCCGTTGAGAAAGTGCATCAGCCCACTATCGCGGATATACACCTTAGGAGATTTGACCAGGCGTTTTTTTATGTTGTGGCTGAACGGTTGTAACCGGCGGATAAGAAAGGCTTGCTCCATAAAATCCAGATACCGGTTTACGGTAGGCGCACTTACCCCCAGCGACCTGGAAAAATTTTGTGCATTCCATACGTTGCCATGAAAACTGGCTAACATCCGCCAAAATTTATTGATATTGACCGCACCGGTATCGAGCCCTAACAAAGGCAAATCCCGCTCTACATAAGTTCTTATAAAATTCCTTCGCCAAACAAAGCTCAGTGATTCATCAGGTGCTAACAAAGCATTAGGGAACCCTCCGCGAAGCCAATGTAGAAAAGTATCTGCGGTAGATAACGATTGAATTTCCTGTAGATTCAATGGATAAAGTTCCTGGTAAGCAATTCTTCCTGCCAATGATTCTGAACTATCCCGGACAAGACCGGGAGAAGCCGAACCCAACAATATAAACCTGCCAGGTACACGATGAGCGTCGATCAGGGAACGAAGTAGAGGAAACAGCGATGGCATTCTCTGCACTTCATCTATCACTACACATGAATTTTTGTATTGCGCTAAAAACAGGGTAGGGTTGCTCAGCTTGGTAAGGTCTATTTCATTTTCCAGGTCAAGATAAAGGGTATCCTCTTTAACCTGCTGCATGATCTGCCGGGCAAGCGTCGTTTTTCCTGCCTGCCGGGGACCTATAATCCCAATGGCAGGAAAGTAAGAAATGAGCTTAATTACGGTAGACTCTATACTTCGGGGAAATATTACCATGAAAAATGAAAGTACAACTTTTGATTTTCATGGTAAATATAAACAACATGCACGGAAAATGAAAATAGCGACGGCTACTTCCTGTATTTCCAAAAGGCAAAAGGAGTGCGATACTGTAAATAAGCCGGGTCTTGCTCATGGCAAAAAGCTTCCCGCTCGAAGCAAATCGCAAGGTAAGCCTGCATATGTCCGGCACCTCTCAGCCTGTGCCGCACGTATTCTATGAGATACCACCCATAAAAAGGCAACACCAGCAACTCCCGCTGCTGCCGGATATGAATTTTTTCGTGATTGATCAGCCTGGCATCCCACTGATCCTGGGGGTAGCGCAGCAGCACGAAAGGATACAACGCAATAGCCCGGGCAAAATTAAAAGTGATATACCTGACCACGCGCGGTGCGCAGACAACGATCACGGACGCCGGTACAGCGTAAGTACCGACGAGAAATCATGCGTTTTGTTGTCCAGGTAAATGTCGTTGCAATAGGTGCTGAACAAATCCTGTGACAGTATAGCCAGCAGCGAACTTCTCAGACTGGCAACACGCCCCAGCGATTTCCACGGGCTCGACAGGTTTCTTTCTTTTTCGTTGTAAGTATATACCCGGTCGGCGATGCTGGGCTGTATGTAATAAAGCTCATCCTGCTGCAGAATGCCAAAGTGTACTTCCTGCACCATCGCTTCCGGAAAAACGGTCAGCGAAGCGCGGTAGACAATGGTATCACTCTCGGGCTCGGTAAGGCGTTCCAGTTGGCAGGTGCAAAATTTTTGCTGCCCCCAGGCCAGGGTTGTAAACAGGGTCAGCAGCAGTGCCCCAATCAGTTGGCGTTTCATAAAATTCATAGGTTTAGTGTCGTGTAATTATACTTCGTTGTTGCGTTGGGCGGCTTCCTGGTTGGCTTCCGTCCATTCGGAAGGCGCCAGATCAGACTGGCTCTCGTAGCCTTTCCGGCGTTGCTTTCCTCTGCCTCCTGCCTCCGGCAGCCATTGGTTTACCCTCCCCAGCATATCGGAGATAAGTCCCGGAAACAGTCCGTTCAGCCCGGTCAGTATTTTGGCCTG
>JBBSNI010000412.1:0-5183 GCA_038232695.1 Cytophagales bacterium | reverse complement strand
GTATCATATTTTACCAGTATACAGCGTATAGATAGGAAAGATCAAATCCCAATCTTCTCCCCACACCAGGTCACCATCTTCAATCTTAAAAGTTTTAAAGTACTCTATGTCCTTATACTTCTCATACTCGGGGACGCGGATTTTATTTATCTGTTTTTTAAAGTCCAGGATTCTTTCCGTGCAATCGGAGAAATGCACTTTGATCTTGTAGCCTTCCAGATAGGTAGCCTGTGTTACGCTGATGGTTTGCATAGTGTCAGATTTTTTTCGTAACATAACGGAAAAACTTTCTTCTTTAAATGTGATATTTAAACATCAACCACCCTATAGAATAGCCAAATCCTCAGCCCCTCAATCCTTCAGCTCTTCAGTCCCTCAATCCCTCAGCTCTTCAGTCAATACCCCCCCCACCGGATATACGTCTCCAAATCCTTATCACCCCGGCCCGACAGGCTAATCACCACCACATCGTCAGCATGTAGTTTCATCTGGTGCAGTACGCCGATAGCGTGGGCAGACTCTATAGCGGGAATGATGCCTTCCAGGCGGCTAAGCAACACCCCGGCTTTCATAGCTTCCTCGTCGGTGACGGCATAGAAAGTAGCTCTGCCCGTATCAAACAGGTGCGCATGTTGCGGACCAATACCGGGATAGTCTAGCCCAGCAGAGATAGAGTGCGGCTCTACCACCTGCCCGTCGTCGGTTTGCATCAGCAGGGTTTTGCTGCCGTGCAGGATACCGATCTTGCCCAGCGCCGTGGTAGCGGCCGACTTGCCGGAAGCAACGCCGTGTCCGGCGGCTTCTACGGCAATGATCTGTACCTCAGGTTCATCCAGGTAATGATAATAAGCACCTGCCGCATTGCTGCCACCACCTACACAAGCCACCACATAATCAGGATTTTCTGAACCTGTCTGCGTCAGCAACTGTTGCCGAAGCTCTTCGCTGACTACTGCCTGGAAGCGCGCCACCATGTCCGGGTAAGGATGCGGACCAACTACCGAGCCGATGATATAGTGACTGTCTACGGGATGGCTGATCCAGTGGCGCATGGCTTCATTGGTGGCGTCTTTGAGGGTCTGGCTGCCGCAGGTCGCCGGGATCACTTCGGCGCCCAGGATGCGCATACGCTCCACGTTGGGCTTCTGGCGTTCCATATCGACAGCACCCATAAACACCTTGCAGTCCATGCCCATCAGGGCGCAGACCGTGGCGGTGGCTACGCCGTGCTGCCCCGCACCGGTTTCGGCGATGATAAACTTTTTGTTCAATCGCCTGGCCAGCAGAATCTGCCCGATGGTGTTGTTCACTTTGTGGGCGCCGGTATGGCAGAGGTCTTCTCTTTTCAGGTAAATCTTGGCACCGAACTTTTCTGACAGGCGGCTGGCAAAAAACAGGGGCGTAGGGCGACCTACATAATCCCGGAGCAACTGCCGGAACTCAGACTGGAAAGAAGGGTCGCGGATGATGGTAAGATAATTTTGCTGAAGCTCTTCTATGTTAGGATACAGCATCTCCGGGATGTAAGCGCCGCCGAATTTGCCATAGTAGCCTTTGTCGTTGACCTGGTAAGTGTTGTGTCTGACTGCTGTCGTTGCCATAGTGGTATGCGGGATTTGGGTTGGAAAGTTACGAAACCGTCTGACCAATTAAAAAGAGGGCGACAGCTTTTGTATGAAAAGTTTCAGCCTGTCAATGTCTTTGTGTCCGGGCGATGTCTCGAATTGGCTGTTCACATCAATAGCATGAAGACAGGGAGACGCCAGGGTTTCTAATTGATCAACATTGTCCAAACTGATGCCACCGCTCAGGAAGAAAGGTGTTGGATAAGGGTAATGGCTTAGCTGGTTCCAGTCGAAGGCTATGCCGTTGCCGCCGGGCTGTGAGCCTTTGGTATCGAACAGAAAGTAGTCTACATAAGGGGTATAAGGTTCCAGCGGGGTAGCATCAAAATCCTGTTGTCCCAGGCTGAACACTTTGATCACTGCATACCCCTTTTCTTTCAACTGTCGGCATTGTTCGGGCGGCTCGCTGCCGTGTAGCTGAAGGGCATCCAGATGGTAAGCTTCCGCCATCTGTTGCATATAAGCGGTGGTGGCGTCGACGAAGACGCCTGTTTTCTGTATCTGCGGTGGAACAGCCTGTAAGTCTGTCGGCGCCAGCGTATCTGCCATGTAGCGGGGCGATGGCTCATAGAAAATGAATCCCAGGTAGTCCGGTCTCAGGCTGACCAAATCTTTCAGGTTGTGCGGATGTTTGACGCCACAGATTTTAAGATGCATAGCAGTTGGCAACACGTTTCAGGTTCACAGTGATATGATTCTTTTAACGTTTACCCAAAGCCTGAAATTCCATGATTGCGCTGACATCCATAATAAAAGTGTTCGGTAAAGGACAGTGTTGTCTTGTTTTCGGACACTATGCCCATCAAGCAAAAAATGCAAATGGTTGATATAGAGCAGTTTGCAATTTGGGCACGGCGTTGGCATTCGGCTGTCTGAAAAATATGTTAACCCAAAAAAAACAATACCATGAACAGTTTAATGAAAATGATCGCACTCGTCTTTTTTACCGTATGTGTCAGTGCCAACACCTTTGCCGGAGTCAGCAATACAGACAAAACCATAGAAAAAGCCCGCGAAGCCGTAGAGAATGCCAGCCCCGACGATTGGTACACCCTGGCCACATCGGCCAAGAAATGTATTGAAAAATGGGTGAACCTGAAAGAAGCTGCCATGTGGCTGGACCAGTCGCTGGCTATCCGGGAAACGCCTTTCAACCTTAAACTTAAAGGCGATTACTACGTATACAACAGACTGCCCGAGCAAGCGTTGGAATACTATAGCAAAAGTATTCGCGTTGGTAAGTTAAGCGATCCTGCTTATATGGACGCTGAGGCACAGGAAAAAATTGTAAAGCTGGTACACCAGTTGAAATAAGATGCTGTTTAGTTTTAGTTTGAGAAAAGGAGGCTTCGCAAGGAGCCTTTTTTTTGTTACAAAGGAATATTATTGCAGAATTTTTGTTGTGGGTCTGATGCGAAAATGTAATACATTAAAATTTTGTCTCAACAAAACACCCCAGCAGTATGCCCTGGTCCAATGCGCTTGAAACAATTTTAGAGAATTCAGACAACATTTCTATCTTTTTCATTGACCCGCAGGGTACGATCCTGGATTTCAATTCGGCCGTGACCAAAACATTTGGCTTTGAGCGTTCTGACCTCATGGGGCAGTATTTTGGCCAATTATTTACCGAAAAAGACCGGCGCGACGGCTTGCCTGAGCACGAACTGAAACTTGTATTAGAAGAAGGCTGTGCCGACGATGAGAATTATATCGTAAGAAAAAATAGCGAACCCCTCTGGTGTTCCGGCGAATCTATTCGTGTCAGGACGCAGGATGATGATACCCTGATCGTAAAGGTTGTGGTTAATATTCAGAAGCAAAAAGATATGGAACATCATCTTGTGGGCAAAAACGAAGAACTCCAGCAAGCCAAACAGAACCTGATCGTGACCAACGAAGAACTGGTCAGAAAGATAAGTGCCCTGAACCGCACCAACCAGGATCTGGACAACTTCGTGCATACCATATCGCACGACCTGAAAGCGCCGCTCAACAACCTGGAAGTGCTCGTAGACATGCTGCAAAAGCAACCTGCCCACCAGGAAAAAACCATGGAGATGATGGCTAAATCAGTGCAGAAGCTTAAAGAATTTGTCACAGAACTGACGGCTACGGCCAAGCTCTTGCCGGAGCAGCAGGCAGCGCCCGAAAAGGTATCTCTGAAAGAAGTCATGGAAGATATCAGGTTCAATCTGAAACACCAGATAGAAACTTCCCGGGCAGTGGTGGAAGAAGATTTTTCGGAAGTTGATTTTGTGCAGTTGCCCAAAAAAAACATTCGCAGCATCCTCCAAAATCTTGTTTCCAACGCCATCAAATACCACGACCCGGAGCGTAGGCCGCACATCAGGGTAGCTACCAAACTGCATGGCGCTACTTATGTGCAACTGATCGTGGCAGACAATGGTATGGGCATCCGGGAGGAAGATCAGGAGAAGATATTTTCTATGTACACCCGGCTGCAGCAGTCAGAAAAAACTGTAGAAGGCACCGGCGTAGGGCTGGCGATTGTTAAAAGAATGGCAGAAAACTATGGAGGCAAAATAGAAGTGGAAAGCCAGCCAGGAAAGGGAACGACCTTTTATGTGTATCTGCAACGGAATTTGAAGGGTTAGCAATTTTGCCTGCGACAACGAGGCTCTGCTTTTATTTTAATAAGCCAGCCTTTTTAAGTTTTTCTCTACATGAAAAACATCAAAGACCACTTTTCCATCCAATCCGCACAATATGTACGCTTTCGGCCCCGCTATCCGGCTTCCTTGTATGATTATCTGTATAGCCTGGTGCCTCGTAAAAATGCTGCCTGGGATTGCGGCACCGGCAACGGGCAGGTGGCTGGCGAAGTGTCCAAAGTATTTGCACAAGTGTACGCAACCGACATCAGTCAGCGGCAGATAGACCAGGCCGAGCTAAAAGACAACGTTCAATACCAGGTATGCCGGGCAGAAAATATCCCGTTTGCAGACCATTCTTTTGACCTGATAACGGTCGCCCAGGCCTTGCACTGGTTCGACTTTCCGGCATTTTTCTCCGAGGTAAAAAGAACGGCGAAACACAACGCCATCCTGGCCGCCTGGGGCTATGGACTGCTACGCATCTCAAAAGATATTGATCCTGTGATTGACCATTTTGATCATCAAAAAATTGGTCCTTACTGGGATGCGGAAAGAAAGCATATTGATGAAAAATACCAGGATATTCCCTTTGATTTTGAAGAGATCAAAGCCCCTGATTTTGCTATCCGGGTACACTGGACGCTGAACGCTTTGGAAGGCTATCTCAACACCTGGTCGAGCGTACAAAAATACATCCGGCAGACAGGCAAAAACCCGGTGCCTGAACTGATAGAAAATATCAGGCTAAAGCAAAATACAGACAAAGCTATGGAAATTGAATTTCCGGTATTTATGAGGGTTGGGAAGGTACAAAAATAAACCCGGAGGCTCGCGCGAACCTCTGGGGCCGTCGTGGCATTCCATGCGGGGCATATCCATGCGGGGCATATCCATGCGGGGCATATCCATGCGGGGCATATCCATGCGGGGCATATCCATG
>JBBSNI010000411.1:0-5185 GCA_038232695.1 Cytophagales bacterium | reverse complement strand
TCCTTTAAGTCTTGTAGCGTCTGTTTTAAGCTGACCGCCGGGCGGCCCCGTTTAGTCTTGATAAGCCGATCTCGGAAAGCCATCAAGTTCTTAAGTTTGAGTAGACAGACCGAAGGTAATTGCATGGGTTGTAGCTTACGCTGATGTAGGCAGGCGAACTGGGCAATACGTTGCGCATCTACTTGATCATTCTTCCCCCTGGTAATCCCTATAGACTTTTTCAAATGCAGAGGACTGACCAGTGTATAAGATATCCCTTGATCTTGTAGAAAGCAGCACAGTGCTAGTGTGTAGTCACCAGTATGCTCCATGCAAAACAAGCTACTATCTGCATCTACTTTCTGCTTTTTTAGTCCCGGCGGGGAACCGCATACAAGCAACTGTTTGAATCCTGCTGTAGTGTTAGTGAATTGCTGATGAGTAAACTGATCTGGGCTATCCTTATGACAGCAGGCTACATCCAAGGTAGCTTTAGAAACATCAATACCGCTCCACGGGAGACGATAAACCAGTTAAATTTCATAATCTTGTAGTTAAAGTGAAAAAGTAAACCGAAGGTATTGAAAAGCTAATCCCTTTAGTAAGTCTTCCTTAATATTCTAATTGGCTCTGTTTCAATACAAAAGTGTAAGGGCCACCGTGACGCGGACTAATTCGGGCGATAAGTCTGTAATTCTTAGGCGACCCGGAATGGCGATTCCCGGTAGTTCACCACTCACACTTTCGGTTCTTCTTATAATAGTACTTTTTAAAGTTGACCTTTGTTATGCAAATCTAAAGGGCGACCCGGTTGGAGCAGTAAGGCGGATAATGAGCCACTACGATTCTGATGCCTATCGTTTTGGCTAGCTTTTGTAGTAACACCTTGAAGCGATGGTGGCGATGTCCATTGGCCCCGCCCGAGTCGCAGAGCAACAAGATGTAGGTAGCGTTTTGGTAGTAATGTTGGCCATAGTTCATCCACCACCAGTAGAGGTTATCCACAATAAAGTCAGCCGTCTCGTTACTGCTCCCTAGACTCATATACCCTTTATTAAGCTTCACATCGTAGATACCGTGAGGAACCGCCCGTCCGCTGGCCAGATACGGGTAGTCAGCACTATAGACCTTAGGAACCCCGTCTTGCTTGGTCAGTACTGCTTGATGGCGGGAGAGTTCACCGAGCGACTCCTTCTTCTTGGTATCTATACTCAATATTGGACTCTCTTCCATATTGTCAAACAAAGCGACCAAAAACACGATAATTCTAAACTGTTCCTGGCGATGGGGGCTACTACCTGTGGCTATACTTTTCAAGGGCTTCCGCCTAACATAGCCTGCGACCTTCAATATCCGCTTAACGCAGCCACAGGAAATTCGCACCCCCCGTTCTTGCCGGATATGATCTACGATCTCTCGGGCTTTCAAAGCCGTCCACTTTACTGCATCATCCGTCGGACTACCCGCCGTATACGCTGCTACGTAAGTGAGCGCCCAGACGCTTAAGTCCTCAACTAACTCCTCTTTTTTTTCCTGCCACCACCCTCAGCACGCTGACGGCTATAATCCGCCTGAAAGTCCTCTGCACTCACTTCCCGACTCCCTTTCTGGATAGTATCGCGAGAACATTCAAACACCCGAGCCAAATAGCGTTGACTGCCTGGACCTAAATGCAGATACTCCTGGCCTAAAAAATGCCTTCTGACCTTCTCAGGCAAAACCTGGTAGTATTTCTTTTTGTACTCCAGGGACTCTTGGCTGTAATACGGCTGGCTGGTTCCTTTCATTCTTCCGGGTTTTGAGAAAACCAAAACTACCCTTTTTCTTGAACTCCTCAGCCCTGGACTAACTTATTTATTCGCTCTCACTAACCAATGGAGCGACGTAACTAAATTGGTCAGAATGGCTGCTTAAACCATAAAACTGCAAAGTTTCGTACACGCATAGGATAGTCCTAAGACACAATATCACTGAAAAAGTGTATCTAGCGGACGCACGGGTTGCCTGATCTGCTTACCTTTTGTTTCATCAAAATTGCACTTTTTACTAACTCTTCAAAGATATGAGCGGACGCTACGACCAGGTAGGTCTAACAGTGAGAATATCAGAAGTCTACAGGCTATGAAATACTGGATCAGGAAACCATTGCCTGTTGAAAGGTTTACATCTCTACATTCACCCCCAACCCAAACAGGGCGAAATCATATTTTACCGGATCATCAGGATCAAATTCTTTGAGTTTGGCAGTGAGTTCCAGAGCGGTCTGCCAGTCGGTAGGTTTGCGGGTGATCAGCCCCAGAGAACGGGCTACCCGGTCTACGTGCAGGTCGCAGGGGCAGATAAGCTGAGCGGGGCGTATGTTGTGCCAGAGTCCGAAGTCTACGCCGCAATTATCCTTCCTGACCATCCAGCGCAAAAACATGTTGATACGTTTGCAGGCTGAATTCCTTTCTGGCGTGGCAATGTGCTTGCGCGTCCGCAAGGGAGCGTCGGGCAGGCTGAAAAACAGGCGGTGGAAATGCACCAGCCCCTGGGTAGTGTCCTGGCTGTGGGTGTCCATGCCCAGGGTAAAAGCTTCTTCCAGCGAGGCATGATGCTGGTAGTATCGGTGGAAAAACTCGATAAAGTAAAGCGCATCCGTGCCGTTGAAGGTGCGGTGTTTGAAATGCTCAAAAGGTTTCAGATCGTTTTCCTGGTGGTGCAGCACAAAATCATAGGGCGCATGGTCCATCAGCGCAAAAAATTCTGTGCATTTATTGATGATGGTCTTGCGTTGCCCCCAGGCCAGCACAGCCGCTACCAAACCGCTGATCTCAATGTCCTGCCGCTGCTCATAGCGGTGTGGAATGCTGATAGGATCGTTATTGATAAAAGCAGGACGGTTGTAGGCAGCGGCTTTTTCTTCCAGAAAATCACGTAATGTTTTGAATTCCTTGGGGGTGGTCAAGTCTTGTCGGCTGCTAAAGAAGAGTGGATGACATCTGTTTTGTGGATTTCTATCTGCCCGCCCTGAGTGCCGGTAAACCACTTGAGCAGTACGGTATCTTCATCTATTGCTTCAGCATTCCAGGTAAACGCTTTGATCGTTTGCAGGGTCTGCACTTCGCCGGTCTGTCCGTTCAGAAAGACCAGGTCAAAGTCCGGCAGGTCTTTGGGTACGGTCGTGTTCCAGCGTTGCAGCAGCAGCCCGCCGAAGCAGGCAAGCTTAAATTCTCCGTAATGATCCTTGGTGACGGCTTCCGTAGCGGGTTGGGTTCTGAGCCGGTAGTAAGCAGGGCCAAACATGATCTCATCTACCAAAAGCTGTTCTACCGCCAGCACCTCCGTGTTGGCAAAAGGCTTCCACACCGGCTTTTTGATCTCGATGATCGTTTCTTTACTGGTAGAAATACGGGAAAGGAGTTGGGAAAGAGAAGAAAACACATAGATCACCCCTACAAAAAGTATGGAGAAGGTGGTGATGATAGGGTAAAAGAACACAAAAACGATGTTCCAGAGGATGTTCCAAAAAGAATTTTTTCTGGGGTTTGGTTGGTGATGCATACAATGTCTACGGATTGATTTACTTCAAATAAGTAATCTCTACCGGAAATCGTTCATTAATACCACCGAGTTTTTCGTAAGCTGCCTGGCTGATGCGTATGTCCACCTTGTTGTTGGCACCCGTGCCGGGCAGCTTGCCTACCACCCGGACAAACACGCTGACGTTGTTCATCTCGTTGCGTACCTGCAGAATGGTACCCACCGGCGCGGAGCGGTGCAGGGCCAAAAACTTCTGGGTTTCGGCTCTTCCGGGAATAGCGGCCGCAAAGCCATTCTCAACAATCTCTTTATGTTCTGCCAAAGCCTTCTTTTCTTCTGCCCGTATGCGTTTGACCCGTTCTTTTTCCTTTTCCACCACTTCCGGGCGTTCTGCTTTCTCTTCCGCAGTTTCCGCTTCCGGCAGGCTGGACCGGTCCTCCTCAGTGTAAGTAGTCTGTTGATGTATGGCAACTTCTCCTTTTACAGGCAGCGATACCTGACGGACAGCCGTACCAGGAAGTCCCTGTTTTTTTCTGATCAGCAGCCTTTGTCCTACGCTGATAGACTCGTCCGGCATTTGATTGAGCCGCCTCAGACTGTCGGCATCGGTTTGGTAGGCTTTGGCAATGGCGTACAGCGTTTCTCCTGCCTGTACGTTGTGGGTGATATACTGCTGCCAGTTAGCAGCCGTACCGAGCGAGTCGGAAGCTGGTTGGGCTAAATAAACAACGAGCTCCTCGCCTATGGACAAAGACTGGTTGCCCAGCACGTTCCACTTCCTGATCTCTTCCACACTTACTTTATACTTTTGAGAGATCCGGAAAAGCGTCTCTCCTTCCTGCACGGTATGGTGTACTTTTTTTCCTGCTGACAGTTCGGGAAACAGTGGTACCCGGAGCATATCGCCTGCGTCAAGTTTTTTGGTGTTTGTATCAGGATTGCTATTTTTTAGCGTCTCCATTTGAATGCCGTAGCGTTGTGCGATAGAAAATAAAGTTTCTCCCTGCTCTACCCGGTGCCGTATAAAAACTTCTCCTGCTTTCTTTTCCAGACCTACCGAATCTTGGGGCGTACAGGTTGGAGACGCCCAGTCCGGAGACATCCAGACGGGATGTCCGTAAGTGGCAGGTAGCAGTACAACGCTTAGCAAGAGCCCTATCCCTGTAAAGATTTTATAATGCATAACTGATAAGCTGGCTTTTTTCTTGGACAATGATCAGTTTTTCCTGGGCGATAAAGAAAGTTCCCCATCCTATGTGTGTCAGATGATGCGCTAATCTTTCCTGCAAAAGCACATCGCCTGCTTTGTTGGTCATTAACAAATCATTCGCTAAAGCCTTTGCCTGGCGAATGTAATAAGAAATCAGGATAAGATCCCGGTATTCCAGGTACTCGCACCCACCAACAGGCGGCGTATCAGTATACCGCAGGACAAACTGCCTAACAAGGTCAAAATAAGGCTGTGTTTCTGTGTAATGCAACGGATATTGTATTTTTTTATTTTCTGCCGTCCACAGGTGTGCCCCTTCTCCGGCTGGCAACGCTTTTTCTGTACGGTCTTTAACAGAAATCAGTTTGTATCTTCTCTCGTCCCCCTGTTTGTCATACCCCAGCAACCGCCCCCCCCGGACTTGCCTTACCTGAAAGGTATCTGACTGCCAGAGGATTTGGCGGGTGGCTACGT
>JBBSNI010000410.1:0-5224 GCA_038232695.1 Cytophagales bacterium | reverse complement strand
GTTGGATTGGGCATTCGCTACATTCCTGAACTGAATTATAGGCTTCCGCTGAAAAATAAAAAGCTTATTGATTTTAAGGCAGCGCCTAACCTGTTTGGTACCTTTCGCTTTCATCCTTTTAGTGCGGCACAGACGGATGCTGATATACAGCCTTATCGCGCCTGGGCACGGTATTCTTCCAAGCAATTTGAGTTTCGCCTGGGGCTGCAAAAGATCAGCTTCGGTTCGGCTTCCGTGCTGCGCCCGCTCATGTGGTTTGACCAGATTGACCCACGCGACCCGCTGCAATTGACCAATGGTGTGTGGGGCGCTTTGGGAAGATACTACTTTCTCAACAATGCCAATGTCTGGCTGTGGGTGCTCTATGGCAATGAAAACATAAAAGGCTGGGAAAGGGTCAGAACCTACGAGCAGCAGCCGGAGTTTGGCGGACGCGTACAGTATCCCGTTCCGAAAGGAGAAATAGCCCTGTCCTACCACCATCGCACCGCCGATTCACGCGGTTTGGGTATGGAATCTTATGCCAGGATTCCGGAAGACAGGATCGGGCTGGACGGCAAGTGGGATATTACCGTAGGCTTCTGGCTGGAAGGCTCCTGGACGCACAAAAGCCGGGATGTGGGCATATTTACCAACCAGACCCTGCTGAATACAGGTGTGGATTATACCTTCGGGATCGGCAATGGACTGAATATAGTAGCCGAGCAGTTAGTGGCTTCTTATGATCAGCAAGCCTTTGCATTTTCGTCAGCCAGCACCCTGACGGGCACTACCTTATCGTATCCCATCGGGCTTTTTGATAACCTGAGTACGGTCTTTTACTACGACTGGACCAATCAGAACGTTTACAGCTTTGTGAATTTTCAGCGGGACTACCCAAAGTTTACCCTATATATCATGGCTTTTGCCAATCCCGGCAACGGGCAGTCTATTCAGGGAAACGACCTGGTGAATCCACTGGCTGGTAAAGGCATACAAATTATGTTAGTGTTCAATCATTGACCCATACAACGATGGAAAAAAACACGATCATCACCATAGAACACCTGACCAAACGCTTTCCGGTAGGAAAAGGTGAGTTTACAGCACTCAAAGACATCAACCTCCGGTTTGACAAAGGAGAATTTGCCGGCTTGGTAGGACCCAGCGGCTCGGGCAAGACTACGATGCTCAACATCATCGGTTCCCTGGACAGCCCTACGGAAGGAAAAGCCATTGTCCTGGGCAAATCTATTGCGTCATTAAGCCACACAGCGTCGGCAGCGTTACGCAATAAGCATATTGGTTTTATCTTTCAGGAATATCATCTGTTGCCTGTATATACTGTTTATGAGAATGTGGAATTTTCTCTGCTGCTACAAGACATGGAAACCTCCCAACGCAAAAAAGCCGTGATGGAAGCCCTGGAATGGGTAGGGCTGACAGACAAAATAGATTCCAAACCCGCCAAACTCTCCGGCGGAGAAAGCCAGCGTGTAGCCATTGCCCGGGCGATGGTCAAACGACCGGATATATTGCTGGCCGACGAACCTACCGCCAACCTGGACGCTAAGAATGCGCACAACGTCTTGCAACTGATGAAACAACTCAACCGGGAACTAAAAACCACCTTTATCTTCTCTACCCACGATGAAAAGGTGATGCAATACCTGGACCGGATAATATCACTGGAAGATGGTAAGGTGGCAAATGATGCATTGACAGAACACGCTAACGTTTGAAAATCATGTTAATTTTTACATTAGCCTTAAAGAATCTCCTGGGAGCAGGGATGCGTACCTGGCTTAACGTAGCCGTGCTGTCTTTTGCCTATGTGATCATCATCTTCTACAACGGACTCATAGACGGATGGAACCGGCAAGCCCGTACAGACACCATCCATTGGGAATACGGACAAGGGCAGTTGTGGCACAAAGATTACGACCCCTACGACCCTTTTACCTTGCAGGATGCACATGGTAAACTGCCGTCAAATGCAGATGCCTCTCACCTGACGCCTATCCTAGTCACACAAGGAGCGATCTATCCCCAGGGCAGAATGCTATCCGTGCAACTCAAAGGTATTCCCACCGGTCAGCAGTTGCTTGACTTGCCAACGGCAGCTTTGGATACCGCCGCTAATGCTATTCCGGTGGCCGGCATCCCGGTGGCCGGCATTCCCGCTTTGATCGGTAAACGCATGGCTAACTCATCCAAACTCAAAGCGGGCGATCAGGTGCTCATCCGTTGGCGCGATAAAAATGGTACCTATGATGCCCGTGAAATTGTCATTGCCAAAATCTTTGACTCCAATGTAGGCAGCATAGATAACGGTCAGATATGGCTGCCCTTGCAGACACTACAGGACATGACCGGACTGCAAGACCAGGCGACATTGTTGGTGGCGGGGAAAGGCTATGAGCCAGCTTCACTGCAAGGCTGGAACTTCCACAGCCAGGATGATCTGCTGGCGAATATAGATGCAGTGATCCAGTCAAAAAAAGCCAGTGGTGCTATCATGTACGTACTTTTATTAGGCATTGCCTTATTAGCCATTTTCGATACCCAGGTACTGTCTATCTTTCGCCGGCAAAAAGAAATCGGCACCTACATAGCTCTGGGCATGACCCGCTGGCAGGTAGTCACGTTGTTTACCATAGAAGGCGGAGCCAATAGTTTGCTGGCTACCATTGTGGGTTCTATCTACGGTATCCCGCTGCTACTTTATCTGTCAAATACCGGTTTTGCCATGCCTGCTGCTTCTGATAATTATGGATTGTCTATTGCGGAGCGCATCTATCCGGCTTATAGTTTGGCCCTCATCCTGGGAACCATCGCGCTGGTGGTTATGTCAGCCACCATTGTCAGCTTTTTGCCTTCGCGGAAAATTGCTCACATGAATCCAACACTCGCTTTAAAAGGGAAACTACAATGATCAGGTTTTTATTCAAGGGGATTTGGCGCGATGCCAGCCGCAGCCGCCTCCCCATCATTATCGTAAGTACCGGCGTTTTTCTCACTATCGTCATGTCTGCCTTTATCACCGGCGTATTGGGCGATGTGGTCGACACCAACGCCCGCTTTATCACCGGCCACGTCAAAGTGATGACCCGTGCCTACGCCGGAAATGCCGATCAGTTGCCCAACGACCTGGCTTTGATGGGGGTAGATTCGCTGGAAGACGCCCTGAAAGCCCAATATCCCAACATGCAATGGGTGCAACGTATTCGTTTTGGCGGACTCATGGATGTACCCGATGAAAATGGGGAAACCCAGGCACAAGGTCCGGTAAGCGGTCTGGCAGTGGATCTGTTGCATAGCAGTAGCGGTGAGAAAGAAAGATTGAACATCAGCGAGTCGCTGCGCCAAGGTAGAGTTCCTGCCAAATCCGGTGAAATACTTGTGAGCGATGAGCTGGCTCAAAAGCTTAACCTTACATTAGGCGATCCTATCACCTTCTTTGGCACCACCATGTATGGCAGCATGACTTTTCAAAACTTTACGGTAGCCGGTACTATTTCCTTTGGCAGCAGTGCCTTGGATAGGGGAGGTATCATTATAGACTTACAGGATGCCAGGCAGGTACTTGACATGCAAGATGCTACCGGCGAGTTGTTAGGCTATTTCGCCGACGGTCAGTATGATGATGAAAAAGCCCGGCAGGTAGCTGAAAACTTTAACGAGCCATACGAGGGCACCAAGAATGAATTTGCCCCGGTCATGCTGCGGCTCAAAGAGCAAAACCAACTGGCCAGCCTGCTGGATTATACCGATAACATGAGCAGTATCTTCATCGGTATCTTTGTGTTTGCCATGTCTGTTGTGTTGTGGAATACCGGTTTGCTGGGTGGCCTACGTCGCTACAGTGAGTTCGGGGTAAGGCTGGCGCTGGGAGAACCTAAAGGGCATATTTACCGCACCCTCCTGTATGAGTCGGTATTGATCGGTATCATCGGTTCGGTCGTGGGTACCGTATTGGGGCTGGGTGTCGCTTTCTATTTGCAGGAAAAAGGGCTGGACTTCAGTGGGATCATGCAGTCCGGTTCTATGATGATGCCCGGCGTGTTTCGTGCCCGCATCACGCCAGGGGCTTTCTATATTGGCTTTATTCCAGGCTTGTTTTCTATGGTATTGGGTCAGGCATTATCAGGCATCGGCGTGTACAAACGGGATACGGCCCAGTTGTTTAAAGAATTAGAAGTGTAGCATTCTAACTTCGCGCCCTTTGCGTGATTCTTTCTTTGCGTTCTCTGCGTGAAACCTTTTTTCACGCAAAGTACGCAAAGGTTAAATAACGCTAAGAGCGCAAAGCTGTAGCAGTAACGTAAACTATTTTGTTAACACAGAAATAATGAAAGATGAAATATGTATTATTAGCTCTTGCAAGCGCATACTTGTTTCAAACGCAGTATCCTGATGCCAAAGAGATACTGAAAAAAGTAGATCAGAACATGATCGCTAAAAACCAGGTCTACCAGTCTAAAATGATTATTCACGGACGCAGAAGCGACCGCACCATTACGTCCAAAGGATGGACCGAAGGTGCCGGCAAAGCCCTCACGGAATATTTATCTCCGGCAAGAGAAGAAGGCACCAAGATGCTTAAATTAGAGGATCGTCTGTGGATCTATTCTCCCGGTTCCGACCGTACCATTCAGCTTTCCGGGCACATGCTGCGGCAGTCGGTGATGGGTTCTGACCTGTCGTATGAGGATATGATGGAAGACCGTAAACTCACCGAAATGTATGATGCCAAGGTGACGGAGGAAGAAAAAATAGATGACCGCAGTACCTGGGTGCTGGAACTCAATGCCAAAGTGGATGATGCTGCCTACCAAAGCCCCAAGGTGTGGATTGACCAGGAGCGTTTTGTCCCGCTTAAAGAAGAACTATTTGCCAAGAGCGGCCAGTTGCTGAAGAAAACCACTATGAAAGACGTGGAAAAAATAGGAGACAGGTGGTATCCAAAGACGGTCATCTACAAAGACATGCTCAAAGACGGAGAAGGTACCGAGTTTACTTTAGTGGAAGTCAAATTTGACCAGGACATACCTGACTATATTTTCTCCAAGGCAGCCCTGAAAAGATAAGGCGTTTTGCTGTTTAATAGCAAATGCCTCACAGATATTACCCATGCAATAAATCAGCAGTATTCAAGATTTTTATCAGCCGATTGTCTCTAAGTTTAGCCCCCGAAACCATACTTACCAAAGCTAAATACATTGAAAAAGCTGCTTTTCTTTTT
>JBBSNI010000409.1:0-5227 GCA_038232695.1 Cytophagales bacterium | reverse complement strand
GGCATCGCTTAAAAGGGGGTTGAGATGTTGAGTTCCTTACAAAAGACTGCAATGGTTTCGTTCGTACTTTTCAATTCTCTATCAATGGTTTTCAGGTCAGCCGCTACCGCTTCCAGATCAATGGGTTTTTCTTCCTCAAAAGTATCTACATAGCGGGGGATGTTCAGGTTGTAGTCGTTTTCGGCGATCTCGGTCAGGGTGGCTACGTAGCTGTATTTGTCGATGGTTTCGCGCTGGCGGTAGGTGCTTACAATCCGTTCCACATCTTTGTCTCGCAAAGCGTTCTGGTTGCCTTCTTTCACAAAATGATCGTCGCCGCTGGCATCAATAAAGACGATGTTGTCGTTCTGCTCCCGGCATTTCTTCAAGACCAGGATACAGGTAGGAATGGACGTGCCATAAAAGATATTGGCGGGCAAGCCGATCACGGCATCCAGGGCATTCATCTCCCGAACCAGGTACTCGCGGATGGTGCCTTCGGCGGCTCCCCGGAACAGTACGCCGTGGGGAAACACGCTGGCCATGGTGCCGTTGTCGGCCAGTTGATAGAGCATGTGTTGCAGAAAGGCGTAATCGGCTTTGGTGTTGGGGGCAATGCGTCCGTACTGGCTAAAGCGTTCGTCGGTTTGGTTCAGCGGGTTAGCGCTCCCTCTCCAGTGCGCCGAAAAGGGCGGATTGGCTACTACGGCTTCAAACCGCTTGTCCAGATGCTGCGGGTTTTCCAGCGTATCTTCCTGCCGGATGTCAAACTCCCGGAAATGCACGTCGTGCAGGATCATGTTCATCCGCGCCAGGTTGTAGGTCGTGCGGTTGAGTTCCTGCCCGTAAAACTCACTCACATCAGCTTCCTTGGCTACCCGCAGCAACAAAGAGCCTGAACCACAGGTAGGGTCATACACCGATTTGATCTTGGACTTGCCGGTAGTCACCAGCTTGGCCAGAATTTTGGAAACCTGCTGCGGGGTATAAAACTCCCCGGCAGACTTTCCGGCGCCGGCGGCAAATTTAGCGATCAGGTATTCGTACGCATCGCCCAGCACATCAGAGTCGATCTCTTGCAGCTTGAAATCAATCGCATTCAGGCGGTTCAGAATCTGGACGATGATGGCATTTCGGGTGCCTACGGTCCGCCCGATTTTGGTAGAATTCAAGTCCAGGTCTTCAAACAACGCATTAAAATCCTCTTCCGATTCCGTTCCCATCGTGCTTTGCTCAATGTGGTTCATCACCGCCTGCAAATCTTCCAGGATGTAGTTGTCCTCGCCTCCGGTGGCTGCATTTCCTTTAGCGGCGATGGCAGAGAACAATTCCGTGGGTTGCAGGAAGTAGCCAAGTTTCAGCAGCGATTCCTCTTTGATGGCTTCCAGCGTCTCCGGGTCGGTGATTGCTTTGTAGTCTGTCACGGCTTCGCCTTCCAGGAGTTGGTTGGCGTACAGGTATTGCTTTTCCGAAAGGTATTTGTAGAAAATGAATCCGAGGATATAATCCCGGTAATCATCGGCACTGATCTTTCCCCGTAGCAGGTTGGCAATGCCCCATAGTTGTCTTTCTAATACTTGTTTTTGGGTTTCAGACATGATGAAAGGGAGTAATATAGTTTTTGGCTAAACTCAAATTTTTATGATCACTAAAAAGCAGAATCGTCAATATAAATTTTAATCATGGGTAATCAGGAATTCTTAATGACCATATGCCAAAAAAGTAAATCTAACGAACGTTTCTTTAACTTGCATTGCCTTTCAGGTGTAGCTGCCTTATTTTGCAACATAAGCGGGTGTCCGAGTTAATAAACTTGGTTAACTTTTCAAAGTAAAATCTATGGACAAGATCACACTTTCTTTACCTGAAAGCACATGAAGATAGGATATGCCAGAGTCTCCATCTTAGAACAGAATGATGCCTTGCAGGAAGATGCCCTCCGGCAAGCCGGTTGTGAGCAGATCATCACAGACAAGAGTAGCGGGGCAACCGTGAGCCGACCAGGCTTACAGAAAGCCAAAGAGCTTCTCCGCACTGGCGATACGCTCATCGTCTGGCGACTGGACCGGCTGGGCAGGTCCTTGAAAGACCTGATCACCTGGGCAAGCTACCTGGACGAGAAAGGCATTGGGCTGGTAAGCCTGCAAGAAGCGATCAATACGACCACCTCTACAGGCAGACTGGTCTTTCATATCTTTGGGGCACTGGCAGAGACTCGGCGTCCCCGTTTGAGAGCAACCTGATCAGGGAAAGAATGAATCTCCCAGGTTTCAAATGATGTTCGGACCTGCCGTTTCCTTCAGTACCCGGTCAGCCATCAGAGAAAATAATTTTAAGACCAGAATTATCAACACAACTTTCTCGCTAAGCATAGGCACAAGATTCTGATAAGTCGGTAAATTGCGAGGAGTAGCTCTGTAAATTTATGCGGCCTTTTGCCAGAACCTATTCCGCTCTCTCTTTTGTGCAAGCACCTCTTGCACAAATAAGGATAAAATTCTTTTTTATCTTCCTGATCATATGGCTGGTAGGTTGTACACACAAAAAAAGCGAACTGGTCTGGGATAAAAACCTCTACATGATCGGCTCCCAATCCTCACCCCGGGCGGCTGACCTGAATGAAGACGGCACGCTGGACATTGTGATGGGCGCCGGCAAAAATGAGTATCAGCACAGCAAGCAAGGGGTGATTGCCCTGGACGGGAAGACCGGCGAACTGCTCTGGGAGCAGGAAGCGCCCGACCAGGTGTACGGCTCGGCTACCTTTTGTGATATTACCGGCGACGGTATCAAAGATATATTCATCGGCGGAAGGTCACCCCATCTAACAGCACTCAACGGCAAGACGGGCGCCGTGCTGTGGACTTACCGGTATCAGTATCAGGACGATGCAGTGTTGCAATATGCCCGCTTCAATTTCCAGAACAGCGTACTGGTGCCCGACCAGAACCAGGACGGCTTGCCCGATCTGCTGACAGTGAACGGAGGCAATTCAAAGGCGTTGCCCCATACGGAAGAAAACCGCTTTCCGGGCGTGCTGATGCTGTTTGATGCCAAGACAGGCCATATCCTGGCTGCCGATACCATGCCGGATGGCAAAGAATCGTACATGCCGCCGCTGTGTTTTGCCCAGCCTGGCAGCCAGGCGCTTACCCTTGTCTTTGGCACTGGCGGAGAAACCATTTCGGGCAATCTGTACATGACTAAACTTTCTGATCTGATGCAGCAAAAGCTATCCAGTGCCAAGGTGATCGCTTCCGAACAAGGACATGGATTTATTGCGCCGCCCGTATTGGCCGACATTTCTCAGGATGGTTACCTGGATATTGTCGCTATATCACATGGCAGTACCGTTTTTGCGGTTGATGGAAAGAACCGGCAAATGTTATGGCAACAGCAGATTGAGCATACGGAGTCCAGCAACAGTTTTGCGGTAGGGTACTTTACGGAAGACAAAGTTCCCGACTTCTTTACGTTTGTAAGCCAGGGGCAATGGCCAAACAATACAGGCTCTTTGCAAATCATGCTCGACGGCAGCGACGGGCATATAGCCTACATAGACTCTATTGGCTGCACCGGCTTTTCTTCTCCTGTGGTATATGATCTCAACAAGGATGGGCGCGACGAGGCCATCATCAGCATCAATGAATTTGATTGCAAAGGTGGATTTACCAGGCGTTCTCCCTCAGCCATGGAAAACAAACTGCTGGCCATTGATTTCAAGACAGGGTCCGTCAGCACCATTGACCAGACGCAGGGTTTTAAAAACATTTTTTCCACACCCTGGCTCGGCGACTTAGACCAGGACGGTTACCTGGATATTGTGCACTGCCAGTATTACAATCCTTCTGCAGACCTGATCACTTTTATGGGAATGCGGGTCAAACGCATCAGCACGCCTGTCAGGGTCAAAAAGGCGCCGGTGTGGGGCGCTTACCGGGGCACCCGGGGAGACGGCGTGTTTCCTACGAACCCATAAGGAATATATATGCAATTGCTGATATACGGATGTTAGCACTTATTAACAGAGGAATTTGGATTTACAGTTGTTTTGCTGTACATTAACAGTAAATTTACTACTATGGCTACAAAGGGAGATAAGGAATCAGTCAATATCAAAACATTTGATCCAAAGAAAAGTATCCATCGGGCTAAATCTGCAAAGGCAAAAAGTGCTAAATGGAGTATTCGTGTTACTGGACATGATTATGTTTGGGGGACCAGCATGGATCGAGTAGCCATTATTAGAACAGGGTTACCCTATGAATCTATTGAAGTCATCAGTAAGAAGGCTGATTTGCCCGTAAAGAAAGTACTACAATTACTAGGAGTACCTCAAACTACCTACAATAAGAAAAAGAGAGACAATGATATTTTAAGTGGAAGGGATAGTGAATTAATTCTTGTTCTTACAGAAGTTTTAGCATTCGGATTAGAAGTTTTCAATCATGAAAATGAAAAATTTCAACGTTGGTTGAAAAAACCAAATGTTTCTTTAGGTAATGCCACTCCGGCAAGCTTATTCGATTCGTTGACAGGAATTCAGGAAGTGAGAAATAGTTTGAATAGACTTGAATATGGAAATATGGCGTAATGAGGGTATTCAGAATCGAGAGAGAAAAATATCTTGCCACTACCTTATCAGGAACTGGAGCAGCATTCACTGAGAGGTATCGCTGGAATAGTCTTAACACTTATTTAGTATACACAGCCGAATCGCGTGCACTAGCCACTTTAGAAGTTTCTGTTCATTTGGATTTAAGTGAAGATTTACCTACCGATCGATATTATGTGGAAATAGATATTCCAGATGATGTTAAAATACTGGAATTAAGAAGAGAAGATCTACCTGATCACTGGGATGCAAAGCCTCCCATTCTTGATACTCAATTCATAGGGGATGATTTTGTCAAGGGGAAAAGTGCAGCCGTCCTTAAAGTACCAAGTAGTATTGTTCCTTTTGAGTCCAATTACTTAATCAATCCCAATCATCCTGAAGCAGCCAAAATCAAAGTGATCTCAAAAAATCCATTAACGTTTGACAAAAGGTTTAAACGTAATAAGAAAAAATAATTTTGAGAGTTTAGAAAACAAGCGATAACACTATGTGCTATGAAAAGCCATAAGAATCCCAGCAAACCGTTTTAGGGAGGATTGTCCTATAAATTTACACTATTTATTTAATATCACTGCTATCATTGTTGAAACTGTTGATTGTGGGTAAGTTTTGGGCAGGGCCCGTGGGATG
>JBBSNI010000408.1:0-5244 GCA_038232695.1 Cytophagales bacterium | reverse complement strand
TTTTCGGGTGCGTGGTTATGTTTCAGGTCGGGATATTCTATCAGGATGCACAGCACGCGCAGGTTGCCTGAAGCAGGCATATCGGGTTTGGCCTGCATCCGCGCCCCATGGCTGGCAGCAGGCTGCAGGGAACGCATCTGCTGAAAAGCTTCCGGGGTAGGCACTGGTTTCAGGTGCTTCTCTATGTTAGGGGCTACCCAGCGTGCCTGGGGCGGAATGAAGCCTGGATCTACGGCGGGAATGCCGCTGGCTTTAAGCATACCTTGTTCTTTAACAGCATACTCATAAATACCCTGCGGATTTTTGACGACGGTATATCCATCGGTGGTTTCCGCCCAGTGCAGGAAGGGGTTTCCTTTGGCTACGATCTTAATAAGGCTTCCGTCAGGCTGGGTAATCAGCAAAGGTTTGGGTGCCGGGGCGATCGCGCACCCTATCTCCTGGGCTGTAGCCGGCAAGCACCACAGATAAAGACAAGCTATCCACCAACTCTTTAGAAGGCTCGTCGGTTTAATTTGCAGTTTGAGAAGGAAGAACATTAATAAAATGCTTAAAAGTGTTGAAAAGTTGACAAAACCACCTATATATTACGGGCAAAAGTAATGGGATTTTCAACTAAATTTCAACATAACCTGAAAAAAAAATTTGAGGTTCACTAAAGCCTGTCATTCTGCCACCATCTGCATCAGAATACCACAGAGCCAGGCGCCATAGGTACCTACAAAATAACCCAGCACCGCCAGCAGCACCCCCACAGGCGCCAGCGACGGACTGAAAGCAGAAGCGACGATAGGTGCAGAAGCAGCCCCCCCCACGTTGGCCTGGCTGCCTACGGCTACAAAAAAGAAAGGTGCTTTGATGAGCTTTGCCACCAGCAGCATCACGGCGATATGGAAGAGAATCCAGATTATGCCTACCACAAACAGCCCCGGGCTGCTGACCACCGCCGTGATGTCCATTTGCATCCCAATGGTAGCAATGAGCACGTAGAGCAACACGGTGGCCATGCGCGAAGACCCGGCTCCCTCCAATTGCCGCAGGCAGGTAAAGGAAAGCAGCAAACCCATCGTAGTAGCGATGACGACGATCCAGAAAAAGCCTGAGGTAAGGCTGAACTTGTCTAAGGCTGGAAAATTTTCGGCTAAAAACGGGGCAATGCCATCGGCACAAAAATGCGCCAGTCCGGTCACGCCAAAAGCAATACCCAGAATGAGCATCGTGTCAGCCGTAGTAGGGATTTTGGCAATGCTGGCAATATAGTCTTCTACTTTCTTCTCTACGGCTGCAATCGCAGAAGCGTCTGCCTTGAAGATACGGTCGATCTGTGCGGCTCTGCCGCTGCCATACAGCAGGAAGCCCAGCCAGATATTGGCGACGATAATGTCTACGGCCAACACCGAGGAAAACAGATCGCTACTGGCGCCGAAAACTTCCAGCATGGCCGTCTGGTTCGCCCCGCCCCCGATCCAGCTTCCGGCAATGGTCGTCAGTCCACGCCAGACCGCATCTGCCCCCACGCCACCTACCGTTTCGGGAGAGACCAGCGATACCAACCACAGCGCCAGCGGACCGCCCACGATGATACCGAACGTACCCGCAAAAAACATGATGACCGCTTTACCGCCCAGCCGGGCAATGGCTTTCAGGTCCAGCCCCAGGGTGAACAGCACCAAACTGGCGGGCAGCAGATACCGCGAGGCGACGGCATACAAACCGGACGTCTCTCCCGAAATGATATGCAAAGAATTGAGCACGGAAGGAATAAAGTAGCACAACAGCACGCTGGGCACATAGGTATAAAACTTTTTCCAGAAAGGAGCCGGGCTGGCAGCCGTGCGGAAAACAACCGCCAGGATCACCATCAGGATACCCAGCACGACCGCATCATTGGTGATCCATACAGCAGGTTGAACAAGCGGTTCAGACATAGAATGCATTTTAAAGAAACGCCAAAACTAAGGGTTTCCCGAACAGGATAAAAGTTATTCTACAGATAGCTAATCCGCCGCCGACAGTATGCAGCAGAACTTTCCGGAAATTCTACTGTATTACAAAGTTTTGCGCATACCATCTATGAGATATCAAGCACGGGTGTACGACAAAACTGCGTGGACTATAAATTTCACGCAAAGTACGCAAAGAATTTCTCTGCAACCTTTGCGTACTTTGCGATAACATTAGCTTTGCGGAGTTCCGCCCAGCGCTCTTTGCGTGCAAAACTGTCGTACACCCTCAAGCACCTTTCCAGTGCATAATTTATTACTGGTCATTTAGCTCAAAGTCCGGCAATCCTGAGGCAAAACCTTAGTACACCATGCATTTGTAAGAAAAGCCGGTTTATTGAATTTTTTGGAAAATAATCCTCTTTAGTTTTGCCTGGAGTTGTTTTGTCCCGAAGGCTGGGTTCATGAAGAAAATTTTAACCACATACATATTGATCTGCTGCGTCAGCCTGCTGGCTTATGGGCAGCGTATGCCTTTCTTTATCCATTACGTGGTTAACCCTTATCTCTACAACCCGGCTTTTACCGGCTATGACAAACATCCGGAGCTACAGTTAGTCCACCGCCAGCAGTGGCTGGGCATAGAAGGCGCCCCGGCAAGTTCCAGCCTGAGCTTCCAGACGCCCCTGGGTCATGCCAACCCTGTTTCCCTGGGTGGCGATATTGCCAACGACCGGATCGGCATCCTCGCCTATACCACCGCCCGCGCTACCTTTGCCTACCTGGTTCCGCTGGGCATTCAGCATGCACACTATGTACGCTTCGGATTGTCGGCCGGACTGGGTATGCAGCAGTACGACCTGTCGGATGTGGATATAGCCGGTGATATGCTTCTGCAACAAGCTGCCAAAAGTATGCTCTCCTGGGACGGACGCTTTGGTTTGCAATATCATCTGGATGGGTTTAACCTGGGCGTGTCTCTTCCCCACATTTTTGGCAACCCGCCTGTCAGCCCCGAAGGACTTAGTACGGTAGCCCTCGATGTATTGGAACGTTACCTCATCAGCGCCAGCTATAAGATCAAATTTAATCCGCTGGGCACCCTGGCTTTTGAACCTATCTTTCTGTACAATGCCTCCAGCGATGGCAACAATCAGTTAGAAGGTTTTGGCGTATTGCACTTCAAAGATGCCTTCTGGGTAGGTGGCGGCTATCAGCAACAGGCAGGTATTGCCGGTCTGATGGGTTTCAAAACCAGGCATCTCAAGTTTGGCTATGCCTACGGCATGGGCGGCAACGAGTTGGCTGCTTACGGACAGGGAACGCACGAGGTCCTCTTAGGACTTATCGTAGGAAAAAAACGTGAGGTGATGAAAAGAAAGCCCCGCCTGTCTACCAGCATCAATGGTGATAAAGTACCGGAAGCCGCACTGCTGAAAGCCAAAGCCGCCAAGGAAAAGAAAAAAGAGGAAGAAATACCCGACAGGAAAAAAGTGCAGGCACCGGAGAAAAACATATCAGGTGAGGGACCGTCAACATCTCCTGAAAACGGGGGTATTATACTACTTCCATCTACCGGCAGCCAGCCGGAAAAAAAGGCACCCAAAGATACTGCCCTACCTGCAAAAGAGGAACCGCAAGATGAATTTGAGTCACTGGAGCCGGTACCAACCAAAGTGATACCGGAAACTAAGACCCCGCCGCCTGCTGAGCCGGTTGTACCAACGCCCACACCTGCCGCGACTGTTGTACCCACGCAAACCGAAACAAAGCCTGCCCCTGTCACGGAGGAGCCAAGGCTCACTAAAGTCAAGACCTCCAGCATAGGCAACCACCCGCTGGCCATGAAAGTAGGTAAGTATATGGTGGTAGGCACCTTTTCGCAGGAAGCCAATGCCCGCAAGCTGGTCGCTAAGCTCAAGGCGCAAGGCTACCCGGCAGATATGGGCTATCACACGGAGCGCAACTTCTACTATGTGCATATTGCCAGCGCCAGCGACGTAGAAGTGCTCAAAACCCAACTCCGCAGCCTCCGGCAAGCTTCTCTCTTTGAAAATGCCTGGATATTGTCGGTAGAGGAATAACTCTCAACGCTATCTTTCGTTGTTGTTTTCCTACGGCTGTAAAACTTGCTCAAAAACAGATACTAATTGCCGGATCACAATATCTTTAGCGCACCTGAAATGCCCTTCGGGACAAGCCATGAATCCGTGTGAACCGCAGGGGCGGCAGTACAAATCTTCCTGTATTTCTATAATCGCTGAAAAATCTGACAAAGGATAAAAGCCGAACCGGGGAACTGTAGAACAGTACACGACGCAAACCGGCGCATTGACCGCTGAGGCCAGATGCAAAGGCGCCGAATCGTTGACATAATTCAGCGCAGCCCGCTGCATCAGCGCAGCCGACTGCAACAGGCTCAGCTTTCCCGCCAGGTTCTTCACGCGCTGGTCTGTCTGCTGCCTGATGGCTTCGCACAACGCGGTATCGTCCGGGCCGCCTAACAAATAGATACTGCCTTGGAAAGGAAGCTGCCGGACCAGAGCTACCCATTTTTCCTGGGGAAACTGCTTGGTAAACCAGATGGAGGCAGGCGCCAGACAAACATAAGGCTCCTGTTGGTAACTTTGAACTGCCTGATAATCGGCTTCGGAAGGGTATAGTACGGGCCGACGAAAAGGGAGATTTTCTTCTGGGCATTTGATATGAGCCACCAGCGAAAGGTTACGGTCTACCTCATGCCCGCCTTCCTCTAGCACATGAGATACTTTTTTGGTGTAAAAAGAAGAAAATGGATTTTTGTTAAAACCTATGGTGGTGGCAGCCCCGGAAAAAGCGGTGATCAGCCCGGTAGAGAAATAGCGGTGGCAGTTGACGACCAGATCGTATCGCTGCGCCCGCACCTGGCCAAGCAGGGAGAGCAGGTTTTTGTATTTCTGCTGCTTTTTGTCCCACGTCCATACCCGGCGGATTTTCGGATGCTCCTGAAAAAGTGTACGGTTGTTCCGGTTGATCAGCACATCTATGGCGGCTTCGGGGTAGCAGGCAGACAGCTTTTCTATTAAAGGCGTCGCCAGGATCACGTCGCCAATGAAAGCTGTTTGGATGATCAATATGTTTTGCACAGGCACGACAGCAGGTTTAGCGCAAAAGTAATTAAATTTTGTTGCTTGTTTTTCTTGTAAAAAAGGACAAACCGGGCTTTCAGCCTAAAAATTTATTGCCAAATTTGCAGCAAACTAATAAAAGGGAGCATGTCCGGTAAAGTGGTAAACATCTCGGTGGCGATCATCACGCTGAA
>JBBSNI010000407.1:0-5247 GCA_038232695.1 Cytophagales bacterium | reverse complement strand
GTTCGCGCGAGCGTCCTCTGCCCGTTGTGGAGCAATCGTGTGAGTTATTAACAGGCTTCCAGCCTCTTAAAAGCTTCCGTTGCGACCTGCTATTTCGTTTCACCATCTGATAAGTACCCCTACTATGCCCAAAGAAGACATACCCACCCCACAAACCCTGGAAAGCAGCACCTACGACATCCTCCAGAACCGCTTGCAACAAGGCGCCGCTTTGCTCCGGGAAAAGCTTAACGGGCTGAACCAAGCCCGCAAAGAGGTTTTCGGCTCCATTGAGACAGCCCTCAAGGCGACCGAGCGTATCCATACCAGCAACAACTGTGTGCCTTACGATATGGTGCCCGTAGGCGATCAATTCATCTTTGGCTACAATGTTCATTTAGGGCTGAAAACACAGGTGGAGTTGTCTGATGTGTTCAGCGTCTATGCTTACCAGGATCATACTTTCCATGAGTTGGGCTATGACTTTATCCAAGACGCTGTCTTTGTCAGTGATTTTCAGAAGTTGTACAAGTATTACAAAGACGCTAAATTTATCCGCTTTGTGCTCTCGGAGCCTTACCTGTACATGGTTTTTCAGATCAGCAAAGGTGCAGGCGACATCAAGGCTTTTAAATGGGAGATCGATAAGGAAAAACTGCTGTATCTTGACAACAGAAGCGAACATGAACTGACGCCTCCGCCACAACATGACTTTAGCTGGCAGCGTACCACGCGCGACTACCATAGAAGCGGCAAATATCCGCACATATCTGTTCAGGATCAGGTCTTTGTAGAAACCCTGAACGGTGACCTGACCATCAAGGTAGAAGACAACACCGATACCGGGCAAGGAATTTACTGCGAAGCCGTAGAAGACAAAGACCAGACGCTCGACGATGCGGAAGTGTATTATGCCCTGCTGGAAAATATCATTTTGCTCAAAATACGTCCGTACCAGGAAAAACACTATCGCTACATTGCCTACAACGCCAAATTACAGCAAGCCCGTCGCATCGATGCCCTAGCCGATGCGGCCATTCTCTTGCCCAACCAGCAGGGTATCTTGTTTCCCAATGGTTATTATCTACAGACCGGGGAGTTCAAAGCGTTTGATGAGGTGCTGTCCGGCTTACGTTTTGAAAAGAAAATAGCCTCACCCAATGGAGAAGATTTTTTGTACATCTTTTACCACCAGCCGACAGGCGTTTACCAACTGCTCCTTTATAATATTATCGAACAAACTGTCAGGACGCCCATCGTCTGTCATGGCTATGCTATATTTGGAAACGGAGAGCTATGTTATTTCAACGCGGAAGCCGCCCCCCAGAAGCATCATGCCATCCGCATCTGGCAAACGCCCTTTGTGGATGCCGACCATGCCATCGCTACGCAAAGCGATTCTTATCTGTACAAAGTGGGCAACAAAGATATTGTCCGTGCCATGGCCGAATGCCAGGCCCTGATCACCCTCATTGAAAAAGGAGAAAATTACCAGAACGTCTATGTGGACTTGCAAAAACAGGCAACCACCCTGCTGGACGCATACTATTGGTTAAGCCAACCTAATGCTTTTGCCCTCAGCGAACCCATACAAACCATCCGCGAAGCCTCCGCAGCGGCCATAGACGAATTCGAAAAGGTCAGGCATATACGGGAAAATACCCAACAACAAGTGTTGCAAGTCACCCAGGCAGCCGACCGCCTGACCGGCGACTTGAAAAAAAGGCGGCTGGAACATATCAACGAGTTTGTAGAAGCGCTATCCGCCTTGCGCCGGTTGCGCGGAGAGGTCATCTCTCTGAAAAGCCTTCGGTATGTAGCAGAAGATACCGTCGCCCAATACGAGGCGTTGCTACAGGAACATACGGATAAAACTTCTGCCAACTGCGTCAGGTTCCTGCTACAAGAAGCGGCGCTGGCGCCTTATCACCAGCAGGTCGATACGCTGGAAAAGACAGCCGCCGGGGTGAAGAAAGTAGTGGATGCTGAAACATTGGAAAAAGAGATACAGCAGTTCTCCTCCGGGCTGGAAATGCTCATGGAAGTCGTAAGCAACCTGAAGATTGAAGACGCCACCCAGACGACCCGGATCATCGACCGCATGGCTGCCATCTTTGCCGAACTCAACAAGGTAAAAGCCTTGCTGAAACGCAAAAGAAAAGAGCTTCTGTCGCTGGAAGGAAAAGCGGAGTTTTATGCCCAGACCCAACTCATCAACCAGGCGTTGGTCAACTACTTGGACGTGGCCGGGACGCCCGAAAAATGCGACGAATACCTCAACAAACTGATGGTGCAGTTGGAAGAACTGGAAGGAAAATTTGCTGAATTTGAGGAGTTTACCACCCAGCTTATGCAGTTGCGGGAAGAAATCTACAACGCCTTTGAGTCGCGCAAGGTACAGTTGATAGAAGCTCTTAACAAACGCGCCAGCGCCTTGATGCAATCGGCCGACCGGGTGCTGAAAGCCGTGCAAAACCGTATGAAAAGCTTGTCTTCCGTGCCCGAACTCAACGGTTATTTTGCCTCTGACCTGATGATAGAAAAGCTGCGCAGTATCGTAGCCGAACTGCAAAAGCTGGGCGATAGTGTGAAAGCCGATGCCCTGCAAAGCCGCCTGAAAAGCCTGCGCGAAGACGCCGCCCGGCAGATCAAAGACCGCACAGAACTCTACGCCGGGGGTGGCAATATGATCCGCTTTGGCAACCATCTGTTCTCTGTCAACACCGCCGACCTGGCCCTGACGACCGTGCTGAAAGATGATCAACTGTTTTATCACCTGACGGGCACTAACTTTTACGAAGCGGTTGCGCATGAAAAGATAACCGCATACCGCCCTTTCTGGGATCAGGTCTTACCCTCTGAAAACGAGGAAGTATACCGGAGTGAATATTTGGCTTACCAGATGTTTGTGACGCAACATCATCTGTTATTAAACGCAGGGAAGGAACAGCCTGAAAACACCCATGAAAAATTACTGCCTCTTGTGCAGCAATACATGGCTACCCGTTACGAAGAAGGCTACGTAAAAGGGGTGCACGACCAGGATGCCGCGCTGATCTTACAAGTATTGCTCACTATGTACCAATCCGCCGGGCTGTTGCGCTATCCTTCGGATGCCAGAACCTGCGCCGCCCTGTTCTGGCTGCATTATCTGGACAAAGACAGGAAAGCGTTGCTAAATCATCAGCTTAAAGGCGCAGGATTAATTCTCCAGGTGTTTCCTCAAAGCGATGAGTTCGCCCCGGTACGCCAGGCGCTCATGGAGGAAATGGAACGTTTCATTACGCAAACACAGCTTTTTGAAACAAAGGTAAGCCATACAGCCAGCGAGTATTTGTTTTACGAACTTATCAGCGATGATGATTTTGTCATCGACCAGTCAGCCGTGACACTGAAAGACCAGTTCCTAAAACATTTGGAACGAAACAAAGCCAGTGCCGCCTACAAGCAATCGGTAGCAAGCCTGCAGGAAAATGCTTACCTGCAATACGACCTGATCCGCAAATGGATAAGGTCTTATGTGCGCCAGTCAGCCTACGGGGAGGAGTTTGAGCATGAAGCTGCTTTCTTACTTTTTTCTGATCAACTTCACACAGAGCAGATCACCTCCGCTTCTTTGCAGGAGACGGTGACAGGCTTGCAGGGAAGCCATCCGGTAATCCGGGAGGGAAGCTACACGCTTCATTACCACAGGTTTATCAGCAAGCTGCAACACTATGGGCAATCCGTCGTACCTGCCTTCACCGCCTTTCAGTCGCTCAAACGAACGCTCACCCATGCCTTTACCGAAGAGCTTCGCCTGCATGAATTTAAGCCGAAAGTGATGAACTCCTTTGTACGCAACCGCCTGATAGACAAAGTATACTTCCCCCTGATCGGTGCGAACCTGGCAAAGCAGATAGGCACTGCCGGAGAAAATAAGCGTACCGACCTGATGGGTATGTTGCTGCTGATCTCTCCGCCCGGCTACGGGAAAACGACCCTGATGGAATACCTGGCCAACCGTCTGGGTATTGTATTTATGAAGATCAACGGTCCGGCGATCGGTCATGCCGTCACCGCCCTGGACCCGGCGCAGGCACCCAATGCCGGTGCACGGGAAGAATTGGAAAAGCTGAACCTGGCCTTTGAGATGGGCGATAATGTGATGATCTACGTAGACGATATTCAACATTGCCACCCAGAGTTTTTACAGAAATTTATCTCTCTCTGCGATGCACAGCGCAAGGTAGAAGGCGTCTACAAAGGCAAAAGCAAGACCTATGACTTCCGGGGCAAGAAAGTATGTGTGGTCATGGCAGGTAACCCTTATACGGAAAGCGGCGAGAAGTTCAAAATCCCCGACATGCTAACCAACCGGGCAGACATTTATAACCTGGGCGACATCATCGGTGGCACTGTCGAAGAATTCAAGCTCAGCTACCTGGAAAACTGTCTGACCTCCAACCCGGTGTTGAACAAACTGGCTAACAAAAGCCAGCAAGATACCTATACTCTGATCAAAATAGCAGCTACCGGCGAGCAGGAGGGCATGTCCTTTGAAGCCAACCATGCCGCTGAGGAAGTGAGGGAATATGTCGCTGTCTTTCAAAAGCTCCTCACCATCCGCGATGTGGTGCTGCAAGTAAATATGGCTTACATCCACTCGGCAGCGCAGGCAGATAGCTACCGAACCGAACCACCTTTCAAACTGCAAGGCTCTTACCGCGACATGAACAAACTGGCCGAAAAGATAGTCCCCATCATGAACGAACAGGAATTGCAAACCCTGATCTTTTCACACTATGAAAACGAAGCGCAAACACTGACCTCCGGTGCAGAAGCCAACATGTTGAAATTCAAAGAAATGATGAATGTTTTGAGCGAAAAGGAAGCACAACGCTGGCAGGATATCAAAGCTGTTTTTGTAAAGCAACAGCAGTCTAACGGCAGCAACGGCATCGGCGCTCAAATGGAAGAAATCTCCAACAGCCTGAAAGGCATTGCCTCGTGGTTGACCGAGGCAGGTAACAGAAAGTAAGTCGCCAAACCAAAAGGTCTCTTTTACAACTTTAGCATCTTAGCTTTAACGTGAGTTCGGCGCAAAATATGGTCAAACTTTTAGTAGGGGAAAGTTTGCTGTTTGAGCGCAGCGATCCACCGTGGTCATGCCCGACCGGGACGCGGCGGGGTGCCGGTGCACTTTCAAACTTTTCCCGGTGGGGAACCACAAGATTTTTTACGGTCCGCCGCTGCGGTCTACTTTTTTATCGAATGAAAAAAACGGTT
>JBBSNI010000406.1:0-5251 GCA_038232695.1 Cytophagales bacterium | reverse complement strand
TCGCATGGTCCTGCTTGATTCTCTTTTGTTTGTCAACAAGACACCTGGTTTGTTAGGAAAGGAGCAACGAACCTGGCTGGAAAATTTTCTGATCCAATCTGATAGCACACCTACTTTACTGTTTGTCCACCATACCTTAGGCGATAAGGATACTGATTTGCTGGATGTAGAACGTATGTTTGAGATTATCAAGCCGCATCAGAAAGTGAAAGCTGTTTTTTATGGTCATTCTCATGAATACAAATACGACAAGTTGGACGGTATCCATTTGGTAAACCAACCGGCTGTAGGCTACAATTTTTCTGATAACGAACCAGTGGGATGGATAGAAGCCAAGTTTAGCAAAGAAGGAGCCGCATTGACACTCAAAGCTTTCGGAGGAAATAGACACCAGCATAATAAAACCACTACGATTGACTGGAGATAAAAAGGAAACACGAGCAAATAGATTTTAAAACTAAAGCTTTCCACAAAACGAATGGCGGTGTAAGGGCGTCAGCCCATACTGCTGAATAGCCCTCCGGTGGGCAGCCGTTGGGTAGCCTACATTGGTCTCCCATCCGTACTGCGGGTATTCTTCTGACAGGCGGATCATCAGATCGTCGCGGTAGGTTTTGGCAAGCACTGAGGCGGCAGCAATGGCGTAGAACAGTCCATCGCCTTTGATGATACATTCATGCGGGATAAAAGGATACGGCGTAAACCGGTTGCCATCAATGAGCAATAATGCAGGCTTGACTTTCAGTTGGTCAATCGCCTGGTGCATGGCCAGGAAAGAAGCATTCAGAATATTGATCTCATCAATTTTCTCATGGCTCACGGCAGCGATGGCATAGTCCAGAGCTGCTTGCCGGATGTCTTCGCTGACTTGTTCGCGTTGTACTTTGGTCAACAGTTTGGAATCATTGAGTACCGGGTGGGAAAAGTCTTTGGGAAGTATGACGGCTGCCGCTACTACCGGTCCTGCCAGGCAGCCTCTGCCTACCTCATCGCAGCCCGCCTCAAGCCCCTGTCCGGAAAAGAAAGCACGCAACATCGCTTATTCGAGCATGGCGGTGATGTCTTCCCGGGTCAGCTTCTTCACAAAGCTTTCTTCAGCAGTGATGAGTTCGGTAGCCAGTTTGAGCTTGTTTTGCTGTAGCTTCAGGATTTTTTCTTCTACCGTGTTGCGGGTGATAAATTTATAGGTAAACACCTTGTTTTCCTGCCCGATCCTATGGGCACGGTCTATGGCCTGCGCTTCTACGGCAGGGTTCCACCAGGGGTCCATGATAAAGACATAATCGGCTTTGGTGAGGTTAAGCCCTACCCCGCCCGCTCTCAGGGAGATCAGGAACAGCTTGAGCGAATCGTCGTGCTGAAAGCTCTCTACCTGCCCTTTGCGGTCTTTGGTGCTGCCGTCTAAGTAGGCATAAGGCAACTGCTGCTGGCGGAGCCGTTCTCCTAACAGGTTCAGATGCTTGACAAACTGGCTGAACACCAGGATTTTATGCCCTTTGCTGATGGCGCTGGTCAGCATGTGCAGGGCGTCTTCCATCTTGCCCGACTGCGCGGTATAGCTTTCATCTACCATCCGGGGATGGTTGGCGATCTGCCGCAGTTTGGTAAGTCCCTGCAACAAGAGTAGCTGCGACTTCTGTATGCCCTGCGTCTCGATCAGGTTCAGGATTTCGTTGCGGTAAAAGGATTTGGCTTCTTCATAGCAGGCTTCCTGCTCGTCGGTCATGGTGCAGTATTGTACGCTTTCTATCTTCTCGGGAAGTTCGGTCGCCACCTGCCACTTCTGCCGCCGCAGGATAAAAGGTTTGATGATGGTATACAGCTTCTCCGTCTTGCCCGTATCGCCTTTCTTCTCAATAGGCTGCACAAATTCATTTCTAAAAAAAGCCTGGCTTCCCAGCAATCCCGGATTGATAAACGACATCTGCGACCACAGGTCGAGCGTACTGTTTTCTATAGGCGTGCCTGTCAGGATCAGCCGGTATTTGGCGTTGAGCAGCCGAACGGCCTGCGCAATGTTGGCATCGGGGTTTTTAATGGCCTGCGACTCGTCTAGAATGACATAATTAAAATAGTAGTCTTTCAGCAGGTCAATATCCAGGCGGACGATACCATAGGAAGTAAACACCAGGTCGTAAGAGGCAAACTGAGACACGTTTTTATCACGATTGGTGCCTGTATAGCTACATACCTTGAGCGAGGGGGTAAATTTGCGGGCTTCCATTTCCCAGTTGTAGATCAGCGAGGTAGGCATTACCAGCAGGGAGGTACGGGGGCGGCTCTTGTCTTGCTGGTAATGGTCTTTTTGCTTTTGCAACAGCGCCAGCGCCTGCACGGTCTTTCCCAGCCCCATGTCATCGGCCAGGCACCCGCCAAAGTGGTAGGCGTTCAGAAAGTTCATCCAGTTGTACCCAGCTTTCTGGTAAGGGCGGAGCGTACCCTGGAAGCCCTGAGGCAGCGGATAATCTTCTATCTTGTCGAAACTGCGGAGCCGGTCCAGTTTCCGGTCCATCGTTACTTTGGCAAGGTGGGCGTTTTGCAGATCCTGTACCAGTGCCAGGTGGTACTTTTTCAGCCGCATGTCGTGGTCTTCCAGCGTGTGCTGTTCGGTAAAGGCCAGCAGTTCGGAGTACTCGGTAAACCAGGCTTCCGGGATGATGGCGATCTCGCCGCTGGGCAGGGTAAACTCTTTTTGTTTTTTCAAGATCATCGAGCGTATCTTCCGGAAAGGAATTTCATAGGTACCAAACTTTACACAGCCATGAATATCAAACCAGTCGATATTTTCTTTGATCTCTATATTGATAAAAGACTCCCCCAAGAAATATTTCCGCTGGCTGCTGCCACGCTGCTGCAACACAATGCCCTCTTCCCGCAGGTGTTGCTTGTGACGCTCTATCCAGGTGAAGGCCGCTGCTTTGGGCAAAACCGCCTGCGATCTTTTCAGTTCCAAAGCATGTGTTTTGAGCCAGGACAACACCTTTTTCTCCTGAGACATATCTCTTCGGATACGATGAAAAGTATACATATCTTCCTGTTTGTCGACCACCACGCTGACCGGATGTTTTTCGTGCCTGAAGGAGTGGTCGCCATACTGAAATTGGAGGTCAAAGCCGATTTTATCTGCTGCTAATGTACCTTTCACCAGGGTATGGCTATCTTCCGGCAGGCTGGCTGTCTCGGTGTGTTGCAGTTCATAAAAACTAAGGCGGGGTACCGGGGGATATTTTTCCGTGGCGATGTTGAATCCTTTGGCGTAGACATCGAAGGTTGCTACCATAGGGGCTACAAACTTGCGGTAATAAGAGTCTTCTACCTTTTTGGGAATGATAATAAACTTTTTGTTCAAAAAAGGCTGTAGCTTGTTGCCGTCTACCTCTTTCTCAAAGCTGTAGAGCTTGTTTTCCAGCACCATCCAGGCAGGTTCTTTACAAATGAGGTAGGCGTTTTTTTGCTGAAATTCTATCTTTTGCTGGTCGTATTTGATGGTAGGGAAGTAAAGCGTACTTTCCTCATTGCGGCGAAAATGAAATAGCACACTGGCTTGCCCGGGCAGCACAACGATCTCTTTGCCGGCAGGCTCGCCATCGTTGCTCATCTCAAACAAGCGTTTGCCTTGCAGTAAAGGCAGAATGCGGGCACGGATGTTTTCCAGGTACTGCTCTATCTCGGCTTGCACCTGCTGCGACTTGTCCGTGTTGCCTTCGTAGATTTTATAAAAAAACTCAGGGGTCTTTATTTTTTTCTGATGAAACCTGTTGATCACAGCATCCTGTTGCATAGAATCCATCAGGCGGATGAGTTCGTAGTCGCGTTCATCGAGCTCGCGGGCGAATTCGTGGGCGTTTTTAGAGGAAATATTTTGGTGTTCGAAAGTAAACCGGCCCTGTTCATCTAATTGCACAGCAAATGACTCCAGCAGAAAGCCTAAGTACTCATGCGCGAACAGGGAGTAAATAATTTTAAAAGGTTTGTCGGTAGCTACTTTCATACTATAAAAAGTTCTTGACATCGGTCCGCGCGGCGATCGATGCCGGCCGGTACGAAGCTAAAAGCGTGATCACGGTGATGCTTAATGCGGTGTAAAGAAAATCCGTCCACTGCATCCGGACGGGGTAAGCATCTACAATAGCAGTCTGCATACCCATAGAGACCAGCCCAAACTCCTGCTGCACGCAGCAGACCAGCAACCCGCCTGCCAGCCCGATCAGCGCGCCGAAAAAGGCAATAATAGCTCCTTCATACAGAAACACCCAGCGGACCGTCCGCCTGTTGGCACCCATCGCATACAGCATGGCGATGTCCTTTTGTTTGTCGATGGCCAGCATAGACAAAGAAAAGAATATGTTGAAAGAAGCAACTGCCAAAATAAAAGAAAAAGTCAGATAAACGAACAGCTTTTCGGTTTTAATTACTTTTACCAGGCTGGCGTGCTGCTCATCGCTGTTGAGCACTTCAAAGGAGGAACCCAGCGTTTCTTTTAATCTTTGCTGTACGCTAGCCATGTTGCTGCCGGTAGTGGTTTTGATCTCCAGGGCGGTGCGCTCCTGTTCGTATCCAAAAAGGTCTGCCGCAAACTGGAGCGGCACGATCACGTAGGTGGCGTCGAACTGTTTTTCTACGGCAAAGACGCCGCCGGGCATAATATTTTTGCGGTTGACATAGCTTTGTATAGGATTAGGATTAAAACCGGTATTCAGGTTGCGTTTGGGTGCAAAGACCTGCATCATATAAAAATCGTTGGCAGGGTTGATAGAAAGCGTATACTGTACGCCGCGCCCCAGGAGTGCAAAGTTTTTACCGTTTTTTTTCAAAACCACATCACCATAGACCATGGCTTTATTCAGGCGTTGCTGCTCTACAAAATTGTCGCTGACGCCTTTGAGTTTGATAAGCATAGGTGCATCCTGATAACGCGCCTGGGCATTGTCCTCGATCACTTCGGTCACCAGGCTGACGCCCGACACCTGCCGGATTTTTTGTAAAAGCGAATCGGTCAGTACAAAAGTTTTTCCCTGCCGGGGGACAATCTTGATCTCTGGGTCGAAGGTGTTGTAAGACTCACGGATCAGTCCTTCGAGTCCGTTGAGTACAGACAGCACAACGACCAGCGCCATGGTTCCTACCCCTACGCCAATCATAGAGATGTTGGAAATGACCTGGATGAAGTTTCTCTTTTTTTTGGACCGGAAATACCGCCTGGCAATGTAGAAGGGAAAGTTCACTGGAAGGTGTTAAGGTGTTAAGGTGT
>JBBSNI010000405.1:0-5263 GCA_038232695.1 Cytophagales bacterium | reverse complement strand
GGTTGGGTGCTGGGGTTACCTTGCCCGTCGACGATCCAGCCTTCGGGTACGGGCTTCTGCTCGCGCCGGGCGATCTCAATTTTGCCGTAGGCTGCCGCGCTGGTCGCCATATCAATGACGATAGGAGGCTCCGTGAGCCCGGGAAAGGCAATAGCGATAGGATTGGTGCCCAGCATCCTTTCGCCGCCCCACAGTGGGGCCACCAGCTTGGTGGTGTTAGTCATCGCCCAGCCGATCAGGTCTCTTTTTAGCGCCTGCAAGGGGTAATAGCCCGCAATGCCGAAGTGGTTGGTATGACACACACTGACCCAGCCGGAACCTACCTGCTGGGCTTTGTCCATCGCTATCTCGTTGGCTTTGGGGCCTACGACCAGCCCCAGCCCATTGTCGCCGTCTACGGTAGCTGTGCTGGCATTTTGCCGGACGATCTTTATATTGGGCTTGGGATTGATCCTTCCCAGCGTGAGCATATCAAAGTAAGTATGCAGCCGGGCCACGCCATGCGACTCTATGCCACGCAGGTCGCTGGCAGCCAGCACGTCGGCAGCCTGCCGGGCGTCGTCTTCCGGCACGCCAAAGTGCCTGAACACCGCCTGGGAGAAGTTTTGCAGATATTCAATAGAGAAGGTATACGTTGCTATAGTAGCCATACAGTTGGTGGTTGGTGGTTGGTTTGATGAATTTGCAGTGCAGCTCTGTGAGCCACAGACCAGGGGTTAATAGACATTAGACAACCCAGGTCTGTGTCTCACAGACCTGTTGACCCTAGGTCTGTGCCGCCGAGACCCGCAGTGGCGAACCCGGCGGGGTCCGCTGCCTGTCTAACAGACCTGTTTTAGGCTTTGCAGGACATAGATACAAGAAAATGATGGTAAAAGAAAACACTTTCGCATCGCACCGGGTGCGGCATCATGCCTGGATGATGTTGCTGGCTACGCTGGCTTTTGTCTGCTACCCATCGACAGCGATACTGCCCGTAGTCGCTCTAGTTTCCTTTTCGGGACTGATGGTGAGGGGGCGCAGGGTGTGGCAGCCACTAAGCCGGTGGGGTGGAGTGGGCAATGCCATCACCTCGCTACGCTGGCTGCTGACCGGGGGCGTCGCCTGGCTCAGTCCGCTGATAGATCATACCCTGATCTTTGGGCTGGGTGTGTTCATCCTGATAGCCGACGGATTAGATGGCTACTATGCCAGAAAATACCACACCGTCTCTTCCTTTGGCGACCTTTACGACAAAGAAACCTATGCGTTTTTTGTGCTGGCTTATGGGGCGGTCATCGTGCAGGAAGGGCTGGCAGGTGAGTGGGTGCTACTGCCCGGGCTGCTCCGTTATCTTTTTGTCATTGTTTTGTCGCTCGTAAAAGCAAAGCCTGTAGCGCTCCGTCCTTCCTTTAGACGCCGGTGGGCAGGTATGTGGCTGATGGGAACGCTACTGGCTTGTTTCGTCGTACCTTCCTGGCTCTATCTTCCCGGACTGGTCTTCGCGATAGGTTTCGTGCTATATTCTTTTGCGGTAGACTTGTACGGGATGTATTCCTGATTCGGTATTATTTTAAGAACGTCAGAAGCGCAAGACTTCCGTCTTCTGACTTCCATCTTCCGTCTTCCGTCTTCCAACTTCATCATTCAGTCCGGGCAGGCAAAAATATCGCTGTGGTCTACCAGGATGTCGAGCCTTCGTTGGTCTGACAGGTTTCTTTTCTCTGCAAACCAGGTGTGGAAGGCCTGGTGTTCTTCGCCCGTCAGGTTCAGTTCGTCGATGGCATTTTCTATAAAGTGCAGCAGGTAGTGGTGCAGGGTGGTATGGTTCCGGCTGAGGTGCCACTGGCTGGGGCCTTGGGCTACCGACAAGTCGTGCTGCCTGAGCAGGTCCAGCATTTCTTCCGAACAGTCGGCACCCATAGCAATGCCAAAAGGCTGTGGTCTTTTCATATGCATGTGGTAAAAGCGCAAAAACTGGTAGTCGGAAGAGGAAAAAGGCAAAAAAGAGGTTTCATAATAGTTGAGCGTAGCCAGCAGGCATACTTCGCAGGCGGCCAGCTTACAGGCTAAGTGGTCAAACTGTTCGTAGGAAATCAGGTCGAAGACAGCGTTGGCCGTCAGTACGTCAACTTTTTGTAGGTCCACCTGCTGCTCTATATGGTCCAGCGTGCCTTGCACAATGCTGATCCTGGCTGCCTTGTCTTTGTCCGTGATCATGAGGTACTTTCCTTCCCGGCGGAATCCGTAGCCGTGGTCGGTCGCAAATTTTTCAAGACAAATTTGGCTCGCTCGTACCAGATGGTCGTTCTGCTCCACTAAGGTCCATGCCTGCGATTGCTGTAGCCTGCTGAAATAATAGCGGAAGTTGGCACCCGTACCGGCACCTATGTCTACAATGTGCAGCCGGTGGATGTGTTCAAAATAAGTCAGGAATTTACGCTCAATGTCGGCATGGCGCGCGGCGGCATCGCAGGGATAGCGGTAGTGCAGCCAGAGAATAGGGTCGTTGTAGTTGATGTGCATGGTCGTTGTTTTGGACTAAGGTTCATATATATTTTTCCTTGAGCATTGAGTGTTGAATGCGCCCGGCGCCCGGTTGAATATTTAAACAATTAACACTCAATATTCAATATTCAACGCTCAATGACAGCTACCTATGATTTCTTTGTGTGTGTTCAACTGCCGGATGAACGAAGCGGCTGCCTGCTGCCAGGTAGGAAACGCCGACGGCTGACGGCGCTGCCAGCCGGACAGTTTCTGCTGTCTTACCAAATCTATGAAAAATTCGGCCATTTTGGCAATCGTTTGAAAAATGTATCCGTTGACGCCCGGCTCAATATGCACTCCTGCATATCCGCCAGCCAGCGCCAGCAGGGGCAGTCCGCAGGCTTTGGCTTCCTGCAACGCCATGCCGTAGGTTTCCATACGGGCTGCCGAGATGAACACATCGGATTGTGCGTAGTGTCGCAGCACCTCTGTGTGCGGAAGGCTTCCTGTCAGGCAAATCTTCTCCCGGAGTACCGGGTGGGCAGCCACAGCCTGTCGGCAAGCTTGTGCATAGGCAGGCTCCAGATCGTCTCTTCCAACCATGGTCAGGTAAAAAGGATAGTTCTGTACGGCGGAATCGCCCAGGTGCGTAAGCCATTCCAACACACCCTTTCTTTCTATGAGATTGGCTACCATCAACGCCCGGACGGTATTGCCCGGTGCACGGGAAAATGACGGCAGCGGGTCCAGTCCGGGGGGTACGACCAGCACTGGCTGGCGGAAGCCGCGTTCTCTCAGATATTTTTCGGCAAAATCGCTCGTCGCCAAAAAGCCGTCAAAGAAAGCCAGTGCTTTTTCCTCATCACGGTGAAAGACCTCATGGCTGCTGATGCCCGGCGGCGGAGAGAGGCTTTCCAGGTGGTGAAAGATGAAGAAAGAGCGCGTATGGCGGGAGCGGATCGTCAGCAGGTCTGTCATTTGGCGAACAAACAGACTGTCTACCCAGTAACAACCAGGCTGGTCCTCCTGCAACGCCTGCCGGTAAGCCTCAAAACTGATCGTATAGATGCTATGACCGGCAGCCTGTAAGGCTTCTGTCAGCTTTTGGTTGTAGATATTGCCGCCCGAAGGCAGGTGCCTGTCTTCGGGCAATACGAAATAAAAGGTGTGGTTCATATGACCGCTCCTTCATAAGACGCCCAGGCGACGTGTGACTCACCCAGCGTTACTTTCAGGCTTCCCCGGAAGAAACTTCTGACCGCCCCGCAAATCTGCTCATGGATATATTGGGCTAAAAACTCTGTGGTAGTCAGCTTTCCCTGAAAAGCTTCCAGGGCGTCCAGGTTCTGGTAGTTGAGTGGCGCAAGTGCCTGGTGCAGTATCTGGGTAGCCTGGCCTATGTCGATGACAATATTGTTTTCGTCCAGCGTCGGCGACTGGAAGGCAGCGTCTACCACATAGGTAGCCCCATGCAGGCGTTGCGCCGGGCCAAAAGCCTGGCTGTTCAAAGAGTGGGCGATCATGATGTGATCGCGGATAGTGACGGTATACATGGTGTAGATTGGTTTGAACAAAAGTTTCCTATAAATTTAGCGATTAACCTGTAACTACCATGCCTTTCCGGTCTTTTACCCTGTCTGTCATTGTCCGGGTGGTCTTACTGCTGGCTACCATGACAGGCTTGTCGCTGATTTTGGGCAGGGCAGACCTGTTTTTTAACCAGATCATTCTGGGTATCCTGCTCATCATACAAGTACTCGAGTTGATTCGCACGGTACATCGCACCAACCGGGATTTGGCTAAGCTGCTGTTGTCTATCAAACATGCCGACTTTACCCTGCACTTTCCAGAACAACGGCACGACCGGAGCTTCCGTGAGTTGTATGGCGTTTTCAGGGAAATGATCGCAGCTTATCAGCAGGTGGATACCGAACGGGAAGTACAGTTTCAGTACCTCCAGCAGATCGTCCGGCATGTGCGGGCAGGGATCATCTCGCTGAAAGGTGACGAAATTGTATTGATGAACCAGTCTGCCCTGGACATGCTGCCTATGGCTCCTTATAAATACTGGCATCATTTGCAGCAGGAATACCCTCGCTTTGCGGCAGCAGTAGAACAGTTGGAAGAAGGCAAAAGCAAGCTGACCGAAATCACGCTGCATGGCGAAAACAAACGGTTTTCTATCCATGTCGTTACGGTGCTGCTGCTCGGGCAGCCTTACAGGATCATTACTTTCCAGGATGTGGAGGAAGAGATCAACCAGAGCGAGATAGAAGCCTGGCACAAGCTGATCCGCATCCTGACGCATGAGATCATGAACTCCATGACGCCTATCGCGTCGCTGAGCGAAACCATGCTCATGCTGATCGAAAAAGAAATGGCATCGCCGGGCAAGGCTGCCGTACGGGAAGGCCTGCTGCCGGACCTGGCTTTTTCGCTCCGGACGCTCCGGCGGCGCAGCGACGGATTGCTGCATTTTCTGGATGATTACCGCAGGCTGACCAAGCTGCCTCTGCCGCAGCGAGAGGTCTTTGCCGTCAGGACGCTTTTTGATACCGTCTGCCGCCTGATGTCGGGGGAAGTGAAGAAGCAGCAGGTCGACTTGCAGGTCAGCATCACGCCCGAATCGCTCACGCTGCGGGCCGACTTCGGGCAGATAGAACAGGTATTGATCAACCTGCTGACTAACAGCTTGCAGGCGTTGAAAGCCATAGATAATCCGGTGATGAAGCTTGCCGCCTGGCAGCAGCCCGACCGGACGGTGGTAGAAGTGACCGACAATGGCAGCGGTATT
>JBBSNI010000404.1:0-5268 GCA_038232695.1 Cytophagales bacterium | reverse complement strand
AAGTCAGGACTTAGATTTTCGTTGTCAATATTATCCAACACGATATTAGCATCCCGGATGGCCTGGTAAGCATCTGTCCAGAGTCCTAAGATATAGCGGTGGTTGCTATCCCAGAAAAAACCGGACAAAGCCGTAAAAAAAACTTCAATGCTGCCGCCCCGGTTCCAGGCTTCGCCGCTGGTCATCGCAGGCAGGTAATGATAGGCGACGTGTCCGTCGAAGCTTTGGAGTTGGGCGTTGGCATACGCCGAGTTGAGCAGAGAACGCATCCCGTTTTCGGTCGTCAGAAAAGAGCCTGGTGTGAGTTCAGAAAATACTTCTTCTTCCAGGGTATCCTGGCAGGCCGAGATATGTATCGCCATTAGCAGGCAAACTATTTTTATGATATGTTTTTTCATGATCTTCAAAGTTTTAGTATTACAATCCTATATTTACGCCCAACATCCATGTTCTGGCCAGCGGATAGCTGCTGTAATCCACCCGCACATTGCTTCTGCCAAAAGCATTAGCCTCCGGGTCAAAGCCTGTATAATCTGTCACGGTGAACACATTCTGACCTGTAATATAGACCCGCGCTGACCGCAGGAAGCTGACGCTGTTGACGGGTATATTGTAGCTGATCTGAATGTTTTTTAACCGCAAATAAGAAGCATCCTGCAATACCAGCGTATTGACTTTGCCGCCGCCATAGGCAAAAGGATTGACGCCGGAAGGCCAGCTTGCCTGTGTATTTTGAGGCGTCCAGCGGTCCAGCACCTGCTCGGCCAGCCGGTTTCTTCTAAAATTAGCCGGGTACATGCTTTCTATGAGATTGATATTGAGCAAGTCGGAGCCCTGCTGACCCTGGAAGAATATATCAAGTTGTAAGCCCCGGTAAGAAAAGCTGTTTTGCAGCCCATAGGTAAAATCAGGAAAAGGATTGCCGATGATCACCTGGTCGGCAGGCGTAATAGCATTGTCGCCGCCCACATCCCGGAAGATAGGAAAGCCCGGCTGAGCGTTGGGTTGCGCCGATTCGGCGATGTTGTCGCCCTCCTGAAAGATGCCTGTCACCTGGTAGCCGTAATACGAAGCCAGGGGCTCTCCTTCCCGGATAATAACGGTATTGTTCACATCCTGAATGTTTCCCGTAGTAATATCACCCACGCTGCCCAGGTCTTTTACCTTATTCCGGATGGCTGCAAAATTCAGCGTCGTGCTCCAGCTAAAATCCTGCTTGCTGACGTTGGTAGAACTAATGAGCAGTTCGATACCCTTATTCTCCATCCTGCCAATATTGGATAAAATAGAATTGTAACCGGTGGCTCTGGGCAGCGGCAGGTTGATGAGCATGTCTTTGGTATTCTTAATGAAATAGTCAATCGTGGTGCTGATCCTGCCTTCCAGCATACTGGCATCTACGCCTACATTGAATTGCTCCGTAGTTTCCCACTTCAAATCCGGGTTGGCAATGCGCGAAGGGTTGGAACTGGTGACAGCCTGGTCGTTGAACACGGCGCTAGGACCCGTACCAAAAGTAAGTAAAGAAGCATAGTTGCCGATCTCTTGGTTGCCGGTCTGCCCCCAGCTTACCCTGAGTTTTAAATCCTCAAATACATCAGGAATGAAGGCTTCTTCTGCCAGCTTCCACCCGAACGCAAAAGAAGGAAAATAGCCAAACTTATTGTTTTCACCAAAGCGAGAAGAACCGTCGGCACGCAGGGAAGCAGTAAACAGGTATTTGCTGAACAAGTTGTAGTTGATCCGGCCCAGGTAAGACAACAAGCTGTTTTCCTGCTGGTTGCTGCCCAGATCATCATTGCCCGTATCGCCCAGCGACAGGTTGTTGGTGCCCAGCGCATCGGAGGGGAAGGTGCTGATGGTACCTGAAAAAAGCCGGCTCAGAAAGTTCTGATACGTGATACCACCCAGGACATTGATCGTATGGTCGTCGTTCCATGATTTGTTGTAGTTCATGGTATATTCCAGCAGCACGTTGGAGCGATCCAGGGTAGCAATGTTGGCAATCCCGTTGGCGGCTCCACCCCGGAAGGTAAGCGTGGAGTTGTAAATATCCCGGCGGGCGGTCTGGCGGTCGGAGCCAAAGTTGAGCTTCGCACTCAGGTCATCGGTGATGTCGTACTGTATGTAGATGTTTCCAAAGGTGCGGTTGGTTTCATTTTTACTGGAAACTCCTTCAATAAGACTCACCGGGTTGTTGATGGTCAGGTTAGACGACTGCGTATAGCTTCCGTCGCCGCTGAATACCGGCTCGGTAGGATCGTAAAGCAAAGCGGTATAAATAGGACCTGCCGCTTCGTTGATGTTCAGCCCGTCTACATTGTTGTTGTCTTTGACCAGGCTGGTGTTGACGTTGATGCCTACCTGGGCTCTTTCTCCCAGGCTTCTCTCCAAATTGATCCTGCCAATGTATTTCTTGATACCCGAATTTTTGATGATGCCTTCCTGGTCAAAGTAGTTCAGGGAAGCAAAGAAAGTGGTGTTATCGTCTCCCCCGGAAGCCGACAGGTTATGGTTCCAGATCGGTGCCGTCTGGTATATCTGGTCTTGCCAGTCGGTGCCTGCGCCAATACGGTTGATGTCGTCAGCAGAAAATATGGGATCATTGCCCTGGGCTTGCGATATTCCGTTAAGCCCATCGATATACTCGCGGGTGGATAGCAGTTCCATCTTTCTGTAGACCGATTGGACGCCACCATACACATCGTAGTTGACCGCTACACCTCCTTTCTTCCCTTTCTTGGTCGTTACCAGGATCACGCCATTGGCGCCACGGGAACCGTAAATGGCGGTGGCTGAAGCGTCTTTAAGGATTTCAATAGATTCTATGTCGTTTGGGTTCAGGGCGTTCAGCGGGTTCCTGGGGTTCTGGTTGTTTCCCAGCCCTGCTGCCGTGGAGCCTCCAGCCAGCAAGGAACTGTTGTCAATAGGCAGTCCGTCGATGACATACAAAGGCTCATTGCCCGCATTGATAGAGCTGGCGCCCCGGATGCGGATAGAAAGCCCGCCGCCCGGCTCCGAACTGGTCTGGGTGATCTGCACCCCTGCCGACCGGCCCAGCATCAACTGATCCACCGAAGCATTGGCCCCGGGATTGAAATCTTCTGATCGCAGAGAAGATACCGAGCCGGTCAGATCGCTCTTCTCCACCGTGCCGTAGCCCACCACAACCACTTCTGAAAGGGACTGCACATCAGGAGACAGGGCCAAGTTGACCATATTACGACCATTGATGCTGACTTCCTGGGTCACATAACCGATAGAAGAAAACACCAGGGTGGTGACTTCATCGCTGACCGTCAGGCGGTAGTTGCCGTCTACGTCTGACACGGAGCCGATGGTAGTGCCCTTGGCCAGTACGTTCACGCCGGGCAGGGGTTCACCGTTCTCCTGGTCGGTTACTTTGCCGGAAATATTTTTTTCCACCCATTGAACCTGTTCGGAAGATAGTACCTGTTTGAATAAGCCCCGGTCAACGCCGGCCAGCCCATCCGGGTTGTGGCGGATAGGATTTCTTTCTACCGGTCTGTTTTCGTCCTGTTCATTATTTTTTGGATAGCTGCTGTTGTAGGTAGCCGCCAGTTGCTGTGCGGGTAGCGGGCTTGCCAGCAACAGGAAAAGGCAAACCCAAAGCGGGTAATAATACATACTTTTTTTCATAGGTTCTTAGTATTTAGGTTGCACAATCTTAATTTTGTTTCCTTCCTGCCGGATGCTGATGTCCAGGGTAGCTTCCAGGGATACAAACAGCACCTCCAGGTGGTCGGCGGGGGTGCTTCCCTGAAATCTTTCCAGGCCCAAAGGTGCGGGCACGATCTCTACTTCATAACCATAGTTTGCTTCCAGCAAGGCGGCTATTTCTTTCAGCGTGACATGATCAAAAAAAAGAAAGGAGTATCAGCAGACTGGCTGCGATGCCGTATCGGTATCTTAGCGGTATTACTTTTTTATGTTGTGCTACCGGTTTGTCTTTGTTTTTTTGAATTTGGTGCCATACCCTCTGATAGGCTGCATCCCCAACAGGATACTGCCTGAAATGAATAGTACTGACCAGGCGGCGGGCTTGCCCGATAGTCTCCCGGCTTTCAGGATGGCTGGCTACCCAGCTTGTCCAGAAATGATGATTTTCGCCGTCCGGCTTTTGCACCCACGCGATAAAGTCCGGGTGGGCAGCAAAATCTTCGGCAGAGAATTGGGTGAAATCTTTCACAAGGGTTCTTTACCTGTAGAGAGTGTTGCCCTTTTGGTTTTTCCTGGTTTTTTTGAAAAAATATTTTTAAATCTTTCAAGGATACGCCGTTACCCTCCCATGCGGCTTTTGGCGTCTTCGTTGCCTAACTGTCTTTGCCGGGCGCCCTTTACTGTCTTTTTACCAAAGTTGTAGGAAAATGAGACATACACTCTTTGATTGTCATTGTAACCTATGCTGTACAGGTTTACCATGCCATAATCTGCCCAGATGCGGTACTGCTGTGTGCGAAAGATGTCCTGGAATTGGATGCGCAGGTTACTTCGCCCGAAAAATTCCTTGTTGATACTGGCATTCACCCAATACTGGGCGCCTGATTCCCAAACCATCCAGCGGTTGGGTGAATCGTAATTCAACATGATCTCTGCTTTCCAGTTGTGGGGCAAGGTAAACAGGTTGGTTGATTTGAAGTTCACACCGTATCCATTGGCATGGAGTTCGGGCACATCCGCGATGGGTGAATTGATCACAGTGCCTGAAAGGGTCGCATTGGTATTGGTCTGCCACCAGGAAGTTAGCTGGTCAGACCAGTTGACGCCCAGATAGCCCGTATGTACACGGTCCAGGTTGTCATTGATTTGGGTATACACTTTGGTTTCCACATCTCCGTATAAGACCTGCGCGATCATGTCCCGTTGTAAGGAGTAGTTGGCAAAAAAGCTGATTCCCCCCACATTCAAGTAAGTGTCAAAAGTATTAGAGAATTGGGGTTTTAAGCTGGGATTGCCTTCAGCAAAAGTGTAAGGGTCCAGCATGAAGCGGTAAGGAACCAGGCTGCCCAGGCTGGGGCGGTTGATCTTACGACCATAGGTAAGCCCCCAGGAATGTCCTTTGTCCATTTGCTTACTAATGCCTGCACTGGGAAAAAGACCAAAGTAATTTCTGGATAGATCGATGTTGGTTAAAGACTGGTCGGTTTGTTCTGCCCTGACGCCTGCCTGTATACTCCAGTCGTTTTTCAACGTACGGCTGTAATTAGTATAAGCGGCATAAGTATGCTCGCGGTAAATATCTTCGTT
>JBBSNI010000403.1:0-5277 GCA_038232695.1 Cytophagales bacterium | reverse complement strand
TACGAGCGTCGTTCGTAGCCAGTCAGTTTCTGTAGGGCCAGATTAAAACTTTCAATAACATTAGGTGATAGTGTTTCCATCTCGCTAAATTACATGTTTTCCACTATCTTTGGGTAGGTTTATTTTTCTGCGCTCCCTAACCAGTTCGCGCGAGCGTCCTCGCTCGTGTGATTTATTTGAAGGCTTCCAGCCGTTCTTTCATTAATATTTATAACAACGTCAGGAGCAGTCTGAAAAAAGACAAAAAGCCCTCTTTTCTGTAGCGAGATTTCCAACATGGTACAGCCGCCACTACACACGTGTACTTTTTTGTGAAAATACAAAACCGGCGATAGCAAGCTCTCAGGCAAGTAAAACGAATCTGATGCTTCCCCTACACAGGACTTTTATCCAATGCCAACAGGCAGCGAAGCAGATGCAATACGATTCTCCAGCCAGGATCTTACATGGCCTCAGATGCAATACGATTTTTCTTACACAGAAATGACATTGCGTCAGATGCAATACGATTTTTCTTACGCTGATATTACATGGCATCAGGTGCAATACGATTTTTTTGTCCGGAAAAAGGCATTGCATCAGCTACGCCACCCTTTTTTGCGCCTGTTATGTAAGTTTGCTGTGCCCCATGGCCTGTTTTGAGGGGAAATAAACAAGAGGCACAACGTTTATGCTATTTACTGCCATCACTCAGGTCTGTGGGACCGGCCCCCGGCGGCACAGACCTAGGGAAAGGACCGGGCCTCAGCGGCACAGACCTGTGCCAAGGCTACTTATATAGTCAATCCTTGAGCATTGAATATTGAGTGCGCCCGGCGCCCGGTTGAGTATTTAATAAAGCCCCTCCCCCAACACCACCGGCAGCGTTTTTGACCACTCATGCAGTATCTGCTGGCGTCGTTTGTGCAAAACCTTACTTCTGTAAAGCGGCGGGCATAAAGCGATTTTATGGTAAGGCCCCCTCTCCTATCTTGCCAGCCTTAAAAAAACATCAATACCATGAGTAAAATCGTAGAAGAACAAATACGCCGTGCCAAGCGGGCGATAGACACCGCCCTGGGCGATCCTGACATGCTCAAATCATTGGCCATGTTTACCTATAACAAACAGAAGCTACTAAAAGGAAAAGCATTATACCAGGCACTGGATATGCTGGACGCCCAGCAGAAGAAGGAATATGGTGAGCAATTTGACGCCACCGACGCGCTGAAAGAAGCCAAAGAAGAAGCCAAAGCGATGTATATGAAGCACCTGCGCATCGCCCGCTTTGCGCTGATCGACCGTGGTATCTGGAATGCGCTGCAACTGCCCGGCGCCCGCAGCCGCAGTACGTTCGGCTGGCTGCGCCAGGCAAGCATCTTTTATGACAACATAGGGCCGGCTACTGAAATACTTAAAAAGTATGACCTGCTGCCGGAAGAGCTCGCACAGGGCAAAGCCATGATACAGGCGGTAGAAGAGGCGTATAACCGCCAGCAGAAGGAACAAATAGAAGCCGTAGAATCCACCGCCCGCCGCACTGAAGCCGAAGTACAACTCAGCGACTGGATGACCAAATACGAGATGGCTGCCCAACTGGCGCTGGAGAACGCCCCTCAAAAGCTACAAATCCTGGGCTTCACCCCTCTTAACGCCAACGCCCGTCCCTGAAAAGACCAGTTCCTGTTGGGTTCTGAAAATATGTCCGCTTATTCACACGTAGCCTCTTGTCCTGACGCTATCGCTGGGCAGGGGAAGTTATTTATTTGATCGCGTGTTCCGGGACGGTTTTGGTGTCTTCCGGTTGGATCGTTTCTTCTTCTTCGGACTGTTCCCTGGTGGCGCTTTTGAATTCGCGCAAGCCGGTGCCTAAACCCTTGGCAAGTTCGGGAATTTTCTTAGCGCCAAACATCAAAACAACCAGTCCTACGATTAGCAGCACTTCCCAGCCGCCTAATCCGCCAATAAATAAAAATAAGGTATTCATAATAATAAGGTTTATATAGTGAAAAAAAGTGATGCCGCAGGCAATACATACCTTGCAGCATCACGGATACAAACAGGCAATGATTTATTTTACGATAAAAGCAGCAGCGATACCGTTTTCACCGGCTACGGCTTCCATGGTCAATGGTTCGTCAAAAGCCTCGCTGGTCGCCTCTTTGCCAAACTCGGTGAGCGTGGTCACGTCTACGCCGCCTTGCATCACGTTGTCCTCACCGGCATAAATAGGCGCGGTCGCTGCCGGGGCGGCGGCAATAGGCTGTGCCAGCACAATCCATCCTTTTTCTTCGCGCATCCTTCTCACCTGGGAAGCATGGCGGGCTTCTACGCCGTGGATGCTCAGGGCTGCCGTCAGCGCCGTATTCTTAGTAGCGCTTTCTGCGGCGGCTTTCAAATTGCCTGCCTGCCCCTTGTATGCTCTTACGCCCGTATCTTCAAAAGCCTGCGCCAGCGCCATAAAAATAGCATAGTCGGCAAAAGGATCAGTGAAGGTACCGCCTGCGGTAAAGTCAAAGGTAGGTTCTGCTACCGGCGTACCACCCAGGGCCATGATAGTTTGTTGCAGAAAGGCAACGTGTGCCTGTTCATGCTTGCGTATCTGCTCAAAGACCGCCTTGTCTTCTGCCGGGATCAGGCCGCTGGCCTCTACGCCCATATTGTAAAAGTTGTATTCTAAGTGCTCCAGCGTCAGCGCATAGTTAAGCACTGCCAGCGCATCAGGGGCAGACTGTGCATACGCCACTTTGGGCAAAGAATTTAACAAAACGGCAGGAATGGCTGCCAGCGAAAGCCTTTTGCTGAAGCTACCCATCTTTTTGAAAGCTTCTCTTCTTGAACCGAAGATATCCAATTCTTCTTTGGACATCTCGTCGCGGTCAAGCAGGTCTAATATTTTTATAATACTCATGATTAATTTCTTTAGTTTTTTTGAAATGAAGTTAAAAAAGCAATGCCCTTACAAATTAGGCGGACATTGTTACCTGGAAGCCTCCTGTAGGCAAGCCGCTGGCGTCTACCTCCGTCTTGATATAGGTACCGGCGATCCCTAGCACATCAGCAAAAGAACGGGTGATCTCTAATCCTTGTGCATTGATAAGATCATCGCCGGCAAAGTCTGCTGAGTTAGGCATCAACAGATCGCGGATGGCAGCCGCATGGCGGGCTTCTACAGAAACGATCTTACCGGCTAATAGCAGATAATCGCCATTTTCTATAAACTGTCCGGCGCCGTTGTAGGCCGATACGCCCAGGTCTTCAAAAGCTTTGGCAGTACCCAGCACACTGGCGCGGTCAGCAAAATCAATCGTACTGAAATCTACTTCCAGCCCGGGGATAATGGCGTCCGGCGCAGCAGCGGTGATGGCTGCCTTGAAGAACTCCCGGTGGATCACTTCATGCGCTTGTATATCTGCAAGGATGGCTTTCTCTTCGGCAGAAGCTCCGTTGAAATAAGCGCCTTTCGTCACCTCGGTGTAGAAGGCGGCTTCCAGTTGCTCCAGAGCGTAAGCATAGTTCAGGATACCCACATCGCCTGAGCCGAAGCTGACGGTCATAGCGCCTGTCATGCCGCTGATGACCATAGAGAAGGGAGAAAACTCGGTACCTTTGAAAGCCCGTACCCGGTAGAAATATTCGGTGCTGGGGTCAAGCCCCGTATCAGTATAGGTAGTGATATTAGCGGCTACTGACTTTACTTCGGCAAAGCCGCTGCTCTGGTTGGTAGACCTTTCTACTTTGAAGCCATCTTCGTCTTGTGAATTATCCGTCCAGCTTAGCACGATCTGTCCTTCTGTGGCGTTGTCTACTTTCAATCCGGAAGGCGCCTTCAATTCAACGACAGGCATCACCCCTTCATCATCCTTACAGCCGATCAGCAGCAGTCCTGAGGCGGTCAGGGTAGCACTGCTGTATGCCAGAAACTTTCTCCGGGAGTCATTAAAGGGACTGCCAGGTTTCTGTTTTTTAGCGTGAGCAATATTTTTAATAATGTTTGACATAATATTATTATTAGGGTTAAAAAAAATATGTGTTTTTGTTAAATTTTGTATGGGGCATTTTGATAAAAGCTGAACAAGTTCAGATTTTTCAAATCAAATATTTATTTTGGAAGCTTTATCAGAGAATTAATCCAGAAAAGATCGCAGCTTAAAAGACTCTAAACTGCGGTTAAAAGACATTCATAACCATATACGAAACAGTCATTAGGATTGGATTTATCATATTGGTATTTTATTTATTAAAGATTGGTGTACCTATTTAGCATGCCGCAGAGAAAATTGGTTTTTTTTGTGTGGTAAAGGTAGGCACACGAAGGCAACAAACTTTCAGAAAATGGAGCGATCAGTACACAGGTAAGGTTTGAGATGGATATCTACAAAAAAGGTTTTGTAAACCCGGAAATCTATTAATCTGTCAGCATATTAAGCCAAAAGTGCAGTAAAATACTGGCTGTATCATCCCAAACTTTCTTACATATGGCTTATGGTTGATAAAACTTACATGAGCGATTTCATTGTTTGTAAAGAAATCGAGTATAAATGCTTAACAATACTTACTTCTATTAATGATCTGGAAAACAGAAGACTTTCAAAGCAAAAAAACTTCAACAATCTGACTGATTAGTGGCCAAAGACTACGACAAGATACTCAAAGAAAACATCGTTGCCCTGTTTCTTCCCTTGAGCGAGAAGTATTTGGGTATGCGCATCATTAAGTCAGAAGAACTCAAAGATAAGCTACAGACTACCATTGAGAAAGAACCTGACTTCATCCGCATCGTAGAAACCGATGCAGCAGAAAGGTTCATCCTGCACTTGGAGTTTCAGTCCGCTGATGAAGAAGGTATGGTTTACCGTATGCAGGAATACTACAGTCTGCTGAGAAGAAAGTATGCGCTCCCTGTCAAACAGTTTGTCATCTACTTAGGAAAGAAAGCCTCTAAGATGCAGACACAACTGCCACCCGATGAAGTCTTCACAGGCTTCAGCCTCAAAAGTTTAAGAGATTACTCTTTTGAAAACCTGCTACATTCACAAATACCAGAAGAGATCATACTGGCTATCCTGAGTGACTTCCAAGGGCAAAAGCCGGTGGAAGTGATCCGCCAGATACTCAGCAAACTAAAAGGAATAGGAGAAGAAGAAATTGTGTTGAGAAAGTACATCCGGCAGTTGGCAGTCTTAGCCCGCTTGCGTAACTTAGCCAAACAGACTAATAAACAAATACAAGATATGGGACTCACCTATGACATCACCAAAGACTATCTCTACCAGGAAGGCTTAGAGAAAGGCTTAG
>JBBSNI010000402.1:0-5318 GCA_038232695.1 Cytophagales bacterium | reverse complement strand
GTTGAACCAGGGAATCAATACGGGCACCCACGCCCAATTCATTATACATCCCACTGACCAATCCCAAATGATCCAGTGTCTTCGTTTGCAGGGTCGTTTACATCCTGTAAAATAGAAACTAAAGTAAATGAATCCTCCTATCTAACAAGTGGGAAATGTCGGTTCTTGCTGTTCTTCTGCCATGGTTATTATAGTCAAGCTCATGCTCTTTATGAATGGCTCCCATCACGAAATTGCCATCTGTACAAATTTCTCTGGTTTTTCCAGTGTTCAGGTTTTTCACCTTTACTACACAGAAGTAACTATAGGAGCCGTCTGTCTCGATTGAAGCTTTGAAATTTTTGTACAGTTTATCTTCAACCTGCTGTGATGAGCAGCTTGCATTCCAAAAAATCAGTATTGAAAGTATTAATTTGGTTTTCATTCCTTAACTTCTTGATTATCTTCCCTTTATCAATTCTATAGCTTTCTTCCGTTACTTCATGAATCATTGAACCATCATCTGATATTCAAACCCTTAATACTCGCACTTATTTGGGAATTCCTTTAAAAAGTTTAAATAGCTTCAAGATATGAGGCCAGGTAAAATATTTTTGTCATAAGATCATAGGCACTTTGTGTGCTGTCCCTTTATTGCATGATTAGTAAAGAAACCATAGAAGAGATCAAAGCCCGGACGGAAATCCTGGACGTGATCAGCGATTACATGGAACTGAAAAAGTCCGGCAGCAACTACCGGGGTTCCAGTCCGTTCAACAATGAGCGTACGCCTTCCTTTTTTGTCGTGCCCAGCAAAGGCTTCTTCAAAGACTTCAGCTCCGGCAAAGCCGGTGATGCCATTACCTTTTTGATGGAAGCCGAAGGAATGAGCTACCTGGAGGCGATCAAGCACCTGGGTAAAAAATACGGCATCGAAGTAGAAGAAGAGGAAGCGACTGATGAAGAAATGGCGGCTCGCAACGAGCGCGAAAGCTTATTCATCGTCATGAAGTTTGCCGCGCAATATTACCAAGACAACCTCTGGAAACACGACGAAGGGCAAGCTATCGGCCTGTCCTACTTCCGCGAGCGGGGCTTTAGCGACACGACCATACAAGCTTTCGGGCTGGGCTACAGCCTGGACCTTTGGGACGGGCTTATCCAGTACGCCAAAGACAAATCCTACAACACGGAACTGCTGGAAAAAGCCGGGCTCGTTGTCCGTAAAGAAGCCAGAGTCTACGACCGCTTCCGCAGCAGGGTCATGTTCCCGGTCCATCATATCACGGGCAGGGTCATTGCGTTTGGGGCGCGTATGCTGGGGCAGGCGCCTGACCAGCCCAAGTACATCAACTCGCCCGAAACGGATATTTACCACAAAAGCCACGCGCTCTATGGTATCTACCAGGCCAAGCAAGCCATCCGGCAGGAAGACTATTGCTACCTGGTAGAAGGCTACACGGACGTGATCAGCATGTACCAGGCAGGTATCCAAAATGTGGTGGCCTCTTCGGGTACTTCACTGACGCATGAACAGATCAAACTGACCAGCCGCTATACCCAAAATATTACGGTGCTTTTCGATGGCGATGCGGCGGGCATCAAAGCTTCTATGCGTGGGATCGACATGATCCTGGAAGGCGGGCTGCACGTCAAGGCGGTGGTGCTGCCCGCTGGAGAAGACCCTGACAGTTACGCCCGTAAGCTGGGCGGCACCGCCTTTACCCGGTATGTGAAAGAAAACCAGCAGGATTTCATCCGCTTCAAGATCGCGCTGTACCAGGCAGAGGTGAGGCAAGACCCTATCAAAAAGGCGGGCATCATCCGGGAGATCGTCGCCAGCGTGGCTAAAATCCCCGACCCCATCCAGCGGCAGGTGTATGTGAAGGAAAGCAGCGAACTGTTAGAGATGGACGAGTCGGTGCTGATGACCGAACTCAATAAAATTCATCTGCAACAATACCGGTCGGCCCAAAAGAAAGCTTTTTTTGAAGAACTACCTGAGCCCGAAGAAGCACTACCCGACTTTGCGCCCGAAGAAGATACTTCCCGCGACAAAACCTATTACAAAGAAAGGGAAATCACCCGGCTGCTGATCCTTTACGGGCAGTTAGACATTGAAGCGGGCTTTAAAGTGTACCACTACATTTTTCAGGAACTCGAAGACGTAAACATACAAACGGATATCTATGCTGACATTCACCGGCTGTACCGCCAAAAAGCAGAAGCAGGTATCACTGTGAACGACGCCAACCTGGTGGAAGGTAGTTCGTCCGAGCTTACCAAAGAAGTGATTGACCTGGTAGTAGACCATTACGTGTTGAGCGACAACTGGGAGTTGAAATTCAACATCTACGTACCCCGCGAAACCAATATCCTGCACAGCGTCATAGAGCGCAGCGTATTAGAGCTTAAATTTGCTTATTTGGAAAAGCTGATCCGGGAAAACCGTCAGAAGCTGATGGTAGAAGACATGGACGAGCAGATCAAAGTGCTGGAAGCCCATCGTGTACTGAAAGCCTCCCAAATGGAGATAGCCCGCCAGTTGGGTATTGTAATTTCCTGAAACAATATTGGGATTTTGTAGTATTTAAGATAGGTAATTTTTGTATTAAGGTGTTAATGTGTTCAAGTGCTATGCTTAGTAGACTATTCGTACCTATACACCCAAAATACATTAACACCTGAACACATTAACACTTTCGCACCTTAACACTTTTCACTACGTCCATGTCTAAAATTGAAGATTTACTCATCAAAGCGGTCAGTGGTATTGAAACTGCTGTAGACCGTACCTCTTTCATCATAAAGAAACGGTTAGACCTGCTCAGTCCTATTTCAATTTTGCCCTTCAAAGGTGTCTCAGCCTTTTACCAGGCTTTGCAAAAAGGAAAGGAAGGCACCGCCAACAACTCGATCTTTTATGTATCCAGCAGCCCCTGGAACCTATACGATGTATTGACTGATTTTTTTGAGATCAACCGGGTGCCTAAAGCGCCGGTGCTGCTCAGAGACCTGGGCTTGAGCGAGACTAAGTTTATCAAAGAAAAACACGGCGAACACAAGCCCGTCAAGATCAGGCATATCCTGGATACCTACCCGGATTTACCATTTATCCTGGTCGGCGACAACGGGCAGCACGACCCGCAGATCTATAGCCAGATCATCCGGGAGTATCCGGGAAGAATACTGGCCGCGTACATCCGCGATGTAACGCCTGATACGCAGGAGTTAGAGATCAAAAAAATAACTGAAAAAGTGCTGAGCCACGGGGTGGATATGGTGCTGTGCGCCGATACGGAAGCCGCTTCCCGACATGCCTTAGCCAAGGGCTTTATACAAGCCAGCCGTATGGATGATATTCACCGCGAGAAAGTAAAAGATGAACAAGGCAGTTCAGGCTAAATCAACTGGTACTTTATTTTTGTAACAACTTTTTAAGAATTGGGTTTTAGGTATTAGCACTTAGGCTTTTAACCTTCCTTGAGCATTGAATATTGAGTGTTGAGTGTTGAGTGTTGAGTGTTTAAAATATTCAACCCGGCACTGGGTGCACTCAATGTTCAAGGTTTGAAGACGAATACCTGTTTAGCAACCTAAACCCACACCCTATGAAAAACCATATCATACTACCCAACCGCCGCCGTTTTATCAGAAATATAGGATTGACCGTAGGCTCCGCCTCTTTGATCACCCCCCAGATGATCCTGACTTCCTGCCAGCCGTCGGGTAATGCCAATGCCGGACAAACAGCCAACGAGCAACAGTCGCAGCCTGCCGGCAGCAAGAAGCTGGGCATTGCCCTGGTCGGACTGGGCTATTACGCCGGTGGGCAACTGGCGCCCGCCCTACAGGAAACAGAAAAGTGCTACCTGGCAGGTATCGTCACCGGTACGCCTTCCAAAGCCGAAGAGTGGAAGAAAAAATACAACATCCCGGACAAAAACGTATACAGCTACGACACCTACGACCAGATTGCCGATAACCCCGATATTGACATTATCTACGTGGTGTTGCCCAATGCCATGCACCCGGAGTATACCATCCGCGCTGCCCGGGCAGGCAAGCACGTCATTTCCGAAAAACCAATGGCTACGACCGTGGAAGACTGCCAGCGCATGATTGATGCCTGTAAAGAAAACAATGTGAAGCTCTCTATTGGCTATCGCCTGCACTTTGAGCCGCACAACCAACGGGTGATGGAGTTAGGCCAACAGCAGGTTTATGGCAAAGTCCAAAGCATGGAAGCCGCCCATAGCTTTAAGATCGGCGACGCGGATGTGTGGCGTCTGGACAAAAAGCTGGCAGGCGGCGGACCCCTGATGGACGTAGGTATCTACTGCGTACAGGGCGTCATCTATACCATGGGACAGGAGGCGGTCTCTATCACGGCAGAGTTTGGTAAAGTGACCCGCCCCAAGGTTTTTGACGAAGTAGAAGAGTCTATCACCTGGCAGATGGAGTTTCCCGGTGGCGTGAAGGCACAGTGCAGCAGTAGCTACAACAAAGGCGAGAACGTCCTCTACGGCAAAGCAGAAAAGGGGTGGTGGCGTCTGAAACCAGCCTACAGCTATTCCGGCATACAGGGAGAAACCAGCGAAGGAAAAATGGATTTCCCCCAAGTTAACCAGCAAGCCCGTCAGATGGACGCTTTTGCCGACTGTATCATCAACAATAAGGAATCCCGCGTACCCGGCGAGATGGGACTGCGCGACGTGCGCATGCTGCAAGCCATCTACGAGGCCGCAGAGAACGGACGGAAGGTAAATATGTAAATCAGAAAAGCTATTGTACAGAAAAGTTACTTTTTTTCCTGTCATTCCCTTCATTTGTCTTATCTTCACCGTTCACGAATTACGCTACATAACTTTAACCTATAATGTATCATTACACTAAAAACCTGACCGGCAGCCTGGTCTGTGTCCTCCTGCTGCTATCATTCAACTTTTGGACAACACAAGCCCAGGCACAAAAAGAGAAAAACACGCCTCCAACGGCTACCTTTGCTTTTGACACCGCCCTGTACGGGGGAATGCAATGGCGTTCTGTCGGCCCTCACCGGGGCGGCCGTTCCGATGCAGTCACCGGCGTACGCGGCAAGCCTGATCTTTTCTATTTTGGCTCGACCGGCGGGGGCGTCTGGCGTACCGAGGATGGCGGCCAAACCTATGAAAATATTTCCGACGGCTACTTCGGAGGTTCTATTGGAGCCGTAGCTGTAAGCGAGTTTGACAACAATGTGATCTATGTAGGCGGCGGAGAAATTACCGTGCGTGGCAATGTCTCTTATGGCTACGGGATGTGGAAAACGACCGATGCCGGAAAGACCTGGAAGCAGG
>JBBSNI010000401.1:0-5319 GCA_038232695.1 Cytophagales bacterium | reverse complement strand
TTTATGCCCAATGGGGTGCATCCCGACCATTGGACGCCCACCCAATTTGGCAGAGACTTCGAGCTTTCGCCTATACTGCAACCTTTAGCCAACGTCAAAGACGATATACTGGTACTCAATGAGTTGATGAACCAGAGCGCGATCTTTCCCGGTGCCGACGGACACTACGCTAAGACAGCCAATTTCCTGACCAGCTTACCCATTTACAAAACCACCGGCGACAACCTGGATAGCGGCGGCATATCGGTAGACCAAATCATTGCGCAGCACAAAGGACAGGAAACCCTGTATACTTCGCTGGAATATGGCATGGAGCGTATCAATGTCGGCATTGATGCCAATGTAGGGTACACGCGACTGTACGGCTCTAACATTTCCTGGAAATCGCCTTCCCAGCCCTGCTCCAAAGAAATTGATCCGCGCATGGCTTTCGACAGGCTATTCCGGGGGTTGGTGCCGGGCAGCGGCCCACGGCAGGAAAGTCCGTGGAAGCAAAGCGTGCTCGACATTGTCATGGAAGATACCAAAACGCTGCAACGGCAGTTGGGGCGCACCGACCAGGATAAGCTGGAAGAATACTTAGAGTCTATCCGCTCGGTAGAAAAGCGCATAGACAATGAAGAAAAAAGAAAAGCTTTTGAGCAGCACATCACGCCCGAAATACAAGAAGAACTGGCGCACCTCAACCTGCGCATTGATGAATTCAAAGAGATGCATGAGGGCGTAGACATTACAGAAAAAACCCGGCAGATGATGGATATCATGGCTTTGGCATTCTGGAGCGACGCTACCCGCATCAGCACGTTTATGTTTGGCAACTCGGTGAGCAACCGCAACTTTTCCTTCCTGGAAGGCGTCAAGGGCAGCCATCATCAGCTCTCCCATCATGGCAACGATGCAGACCAGATGGAACAGTACAGAAGAATCAACCAGTGGCATGTGGAGCAATATGCTTATTTCCTGGAACGGCTTAAATCCATGCCCGAAGGAGAGGGCACCTTGCTGGATCATGCTATGGTCATGTTTGGCTCCGGCATCCGCGACGGTAACCGCCATGCGCCGCACAACCTGCCCATTCTGCTGGGAGGCAAAGGCGGCGGTGCTTTAAAAACCGGTCAGAACCTTCAGTTTGCCAAAGACACCCCTTTGTCTAACCTGTACCTCTCTATGATGCGTATTTTGGATGTACCAATGGAATGTTTTGCGGATAGCAACGGCGAGTTGTGCGAAATTTATGCCTGATATTAGCAGTACTCTACATGAGAATTTTTATTAACCATTGGAACGGCGACCACAAAGAACACACTGCGGCGGTCACAAGGATACACCACGTCCATTGTGTCCTTTGTGTAATACTTTGTGAACTTTGTGGTTAAAAATATTTTTCTCATGTTAAAGGATCATTCATATGAGGATTTCAACGCTTAAAAGGACGCCATCAACCCAAGAGATGGCAGCAATCCTGCAACAGGAATTTTCTGATTACTCCTGTAAACTGTTTGGTTTAGGTTTGGAGAAAAGCATCATTGTCCAAAAATCAACCTTTGTGGGGGTGCAAATTTCAAAAAGCGAAAATTATATCACCATTGTAGGCTCACACCCGACGATCATAGCCTGGTTGTTTTCAATATTACTTCTTGATGACTTTACCCCCTTTTTTGGCTCGGAACGAAGAAAACTTAAAGAGGAAATAGGTGTTTTTTTAAGGCATCATTATAATGCTTAAAAGAGCTTTACAATTCCGGTTTGTGTTTCTGTTGGTGGCTGTCGCCGTGCTGTTCCTTCCCTTCCTACAGCCTGCTGAAGAAACGGCGCCCGGTATGGTATACTTTCTGGGACGTTTCCATCCTTTGCTCATTCATTTTCCGGTCGTGCTGGTGTTGCTGGCGCTGTTGCTGGAACTTATCCGCCGGTTTGGCTTGTGGGCGGTGGCTTCTCTGACCATCGTCTTTCTATTGGCGTCAGCCTTGGCAGCAAGCGTGGTTTCTCTGGGATTAGGTTTCATGCTCTACTATACGGGCGAATACGGAGGCAATACCATACAGCAACATTTGTGGGGAGGCGTATCTATGACAGCTTCTTTGAGCATCGCGCTGTATTTCTTTTTAAGCTACCACTACTTAGCTTCCAAAGCAGTATACGCGCTCTATCTTTTTTTTCTGTTTTTTGCTAACCTGTCCTTGGTCTATACCAGCCACCAGGGCGGTTCGCTCACGCATGGCAGTGAGTATCTGACAGAATACATGCCCCGCTTTACGGAGGCGGAAGAAGCCTGGACACCCAAGCCGCTAGAAGAGATGCTGGTCTATGAAGATATGATCGTGCCTTTTTTGGACAGAAAATGCATGAGTTGCCACAACGAGAACAAATCTAAAGGAAACCTGGTCATGACCTCCTATGAAGCCTTGTTGAAAGGAGGTAAAAGCGAGCATCCTACCCTGGCGCCTGGCTCTACCGCCGAAAGTGATATGTACCGCCGGGTGATGCTGCCTGCCGACGATGATGACCATATGCCCCCCGAAGGCAAAACGCCGCTCACCCAGGATGAAATAGCCCTGCTGACTTGGTGGATTGAAAAAGGCGCTGACTCAGCCTTAAAAGTACAAGAAGCCATGCAGGATGAAAGTATCCAGCCTCTAATGGCAGACTACCGGGCTGAGTTGGAAATGCAGCAGCGTGCCCGGTTTTTGCAAAAGCAATCGCTGGAAAGATTGATTCAAACCGTATCTACCGGCCACCGGTATGTGTTGCAGGTAGACCCTTATGAAGGGGAAACGATCACGCTGTCTATGCCCTTTCCACCGGCTTCTTTTGAAGATGAGGACTTGCTTTCGGCCCAGCCGCTTTTTCCTAAAATCTCCAAAGCCTCTTTCATAGGCAGCAATATCACCGATGATGCCTTGTATCATATAGGGCAGATGACTGCTTTGAGTGAGTTGTACCTGCAACAGACGAAAATTAAGGGAGAAGGATTAGTTCATCTGTCCAACCTGCCACACCTGAAGGTGCTGGACCTTTCCAAAACTAATATTACTGACGGTCAGTTGCTGCATGTGCTCCACCTGCCTGCGCTGGAAGAATTGTATCTGAACGGCACCAACATCTCTCCGGCCGTTGTGGAAGCCTTACAGCAAAACCAACCTGATCTGAATATCTTTCTGGAAAGAGGGAAGTTGTTTTAAGGTTGCCCAAACTTGTATGTGACGCCTACCGTAAAATTCCTTCCGATGTCATCGGCAAAATAGCGCAGCCGGTTGGTGTAGTTGCGGTAAGCTACATTGAAAAGATTGTGGACGCCTGCTCTGCCGGACAAACTTGTATGGGCAAATTTCCTGGTGAAACCTGCTTCTATATTGATCAAAGTATACGCGGCAGGCGCTGGCAGCAGATCAAAGTTACGCTGTCCGGCAAAGATATTCTGGTCGGTGTAGGCTGCCTCGAAAAGAGCGGCGATAGGCACTACACGGGGGGCTTGCTGCTGTTTGGCATAATGCGCTACCGTTACCCCGGCATACAGATCGTGCCATCCTTTCCAGGTATCTTTTTCCAACTCCAGCCCGGTTTCCAATTGGTTGACCGGAATGTAGGGCAACTCGTCATCGTTGCGTACATCATGGGCGTTGATGAGCGAAACTTTGTTGTGCCAGTTCAGATAAGACAGCAATTGATAGTGCATGGCAAAATCCAGCCCGGCAAAGATCGCATCGGTCTGACGGTACCAGAAATAAGGCAAGGCACCTACGTTGCCGATGGTCACCCCTTCCGGGCGGATGTAGATATAGTCTCTGATATAATTAACATAGGCTGTCACATCCATCTCTAAGCGGTCACCGGCATAGGTATACGTGTTGATCCACTTCAACCCTTTTTCGTTTTTGATGTCTTTCTGATCAAACTTCTCGATATAAAAGTTATTCTGCTGGCGGTCCCACGTCCACAGCAGTCCGTATTCTACGCCTGCGTTGCTCTGATGCTTGCCAAAGCTGTACAGTTCAGCCACATGCGGCGGACGCCAGGCGCTCCCTATGTTGGTAGAGAAAGAAGACCTTTTGTTAATATCATAGCTGCCGCCCAGACTTGCCGTCACATTCTGAAACCGGAAAGCGTCGCGGTAGATGTCTACATTCCGGTTAAAGCCCCTGACATTGTAATTTTTGTAATCATAGCGTATACCGCCCTCTAATTGCCACTTCGGATGTATCCACCGCTCGATAGCATACACCCCGCCGGTGTAAGCGTTGTAATTTGGAATAAAGTTGCTTCGCTGTGTTCCGGGTACATTGTTGTTGTCCTGGTACATGCCGTTGAGGCCGACGCTTCCCTGCCATAAGCCCAGCGGCTTGTGAGACAACTCCAGCTCCAGCGTATGGGTCGTGATCTCCAGGTTCATGGAAGGAATGTCGTTGAGCGCACCAAAGCGGATGTCAAACTCTTTCCGGTGGTTAAGTTGCAGTCCATATTGCAGATCGAGCTTACCCAACGCCATTTCGTAATAAGCATTGGCTTTGAACAGATCGTGGCTGACGACCTGCCTTGGATTATTGATGTCGTAAGAAAAAGGAGCGGTTTGTTGCGGCGGCTCATTTTCAAAAGCATATCGCAGGTCGTCCAGGCTGCCCAGGTAGCCGGTAGCTTTCAGGATACCCAATGTGGTGTTGAAGTGGCTGTAAAAAGTCTCTATTCCGTAAGTCTTCTTCTGATAACCCAGCGCCAGCGAATAATTAAGCTCACGGGTTCCGGTATTGGTCAGATAGTAATCCGGCGCCCGGGCATCGCCGCCCCGCTTGATCGTACTTTGGATGCGCCAGCCCAGACCTTCCACCTGCCGCAGGCCGCCTTCAATCATAGCGGAGCCAGCACCTAATCGTCCGTTGCTCATGCCTATCGCATTTATTTCTCCGCCCACACCCCCTTGGGTGCGCAAAGCAGGCGGGTTAACAACGACCACACCGCCCAGGGCTTCCGTACCGTATTTAACCGTAGCGGCTCCTTTGATCACTGAAATGTTTTTAGCGATAAAAGGATCAATCTCAGGGGCATGTTCGGCGCCCCACTGCTGCCCTTCCAGGCGGATACCGTTGTCCAATATCAGGATACGGTTGCTGTGCAGGCCGTGTACGATAGGCTTTCCTATACTGGCCCCGGTTTGCAGGGTGCTGACGCCCGATAAACGCTCAAGAGATTCGGCCAAAGAGCGCCCCTGCGTTTTTGCCAGTTCCTGTCCACTCAGGGTATTTTCAGTCAGCGTCGAGATACCGCTGTCCGTTTTTTTGCCCTGTATCAATACATTATCCAGCAGTTTGTCTTCATCAGTGAGGT
>JBBSNI010000400.1:0-5350 GCA_038232695.1 Cytophagales bacterium | reverse complement strand
GATATACTTTAACGCCGACGCTACGCCGGCCATGTGCGGCAACGGCAGCCGCTGTGCGGTAGACTTAGCGCACCGGCTGGGTATGGCAGGCACGTCCACCCGCTTCTGGGCAACCGACGGAATGCATGAAGCGTTTATCAAAGAGGGACTGGTGTATATCAAAATGGTAAATGTCGATGAAGTGCAGGTGCTGGAGGATGGTTATTTTCTGAACACCGGAACCCGACATTTTGTCAGACTTGTCAGCCAATTAGCCTCATGGGATGTGGTAGAGGAAGGAAAGCGTATCCGCTACGAGGCCCGGTTTCAGCCGGAGGGAACCAATGCTAATTTTGCGGAGATCATTGACGGGGCTGTGCATATGAGAATCTATGAGAAAGGCGTTGAAAATGAGACTTTATCTTCGGGAACAGGTGCTACGGCAGTGGCTTTGGCACTGGCAGCCGCCAGGCATATGGACAGCCCGGTGGAGGTACACACCCGTGGGGGGCTGCTGTCCGTATCCTTCGAGCGTAGTGGATCTGGGCAGTTCAGAGATGTCTATATGTCTGGTCCGGCTGAGATGGTCTTTGAAGGCATGGTTTGTGTCTGAGTTTGTATAAAATAAGAGAATCGTTTATCTTATAAGCGACTTGGTGTTACCAAATTTGTATCCGCCTTTGCTTCCTTTAATATTTGAGCAGCCCGTACAAAAGTCATCACTTATGAAGATAACATTTACGATCCGCCTCAAGCCCACAGACAAAGAGAGAAACAGATTGTTGGATACGATGAAAGAGTTTGCGGACGCCTGTAATGAAGTCTCCACGTATGCATGGCAGCATAAGATGCTCAAAAACCAGCCTTTGTACGATAAGTTCTACGAGCATATCGTGCAGTCGTATAAGCTGGCTACCCAAGTGGCTTCCCGGGTGATCTCCAAGGTTGCTAAAAGTTACCGGATTGATAAGAAAAAGCTCAAGGTCTTTGATGCGCATAGCGCTGTCATCTACAGCAGACATTCTCTGGAATACTACCCCAAAAAGTCATATATATCCATATGGACCCTGGAGGGTAGGCAGCATGTTGCCTATGAAGAAAACAAGAAGATAGAAGATTTTCTGCCGCACCATCGCGGAGATTCTTACCTGGTGTACAGCAAAGATGAATTTTATCTGATCGTGCATTGCGAAGTGCTGGATACAGAACCATATTTTGAAAAGATTGTTTCGCTAAGTACATAAAGCCACGGGCGGGAAAACTTCCGGATGTTCAGGCAGCACGGCAAGCCTGCTGGCGTCAGTTTTATAAAGATGAAAGAATGTACGCAGGCTGTTAATTAAACGTTTTTATTGTTAAGTAATATATCAGACCACTTTTATAGATTATGTTAGACTTATTATCTAAATCATTAACCAAAATATTCGGCAGCAAATCTGAGCGCGACATCAAGGAGGCAAGGCCGTATGTACAAAAGATCAACCAGGAATATGCGCTGCTGCAAGACATCACCGACGATGAGCTAAGAGCCAAAACCGCCGAGATCAAAGCCGTACTGGAAGCCGATCTGAAGGATATTGACGATGAGGTCGCTGCGCTTCATCAAAGCATAGCAGACAATCCTAAAATGGACATCAACGAAAAGGAAGCTGCTTTTGCCTCTATCGATAAGCTGGAAGAAGATAGAAACAAGACGCTGGAAGACTCCCTGATGAAAATACTTCCGGCGGCTTTTGCTATTGTCAAAGAGACCGCCCGCCGGTTCAAAGATCAGGGTAAGCTGGTCGTTACTGCCACCATGTTCGATAAGCAGATGGCAGCCAAACACTCACACGTCACTATCGAAGGAGAGCAGGCCACCTGGCATAACCAGTGGATGGCGGCCAGCAGCCTGATCACCTGGGATATGCTCCACTACGATGTGCAGCTGATCGGCGGCGTCGTGCTGCACCAGGGCAAGATCGCAGAGATGGCCACGGGTGAGGGAAAAACCCTGGTAGCGACGCTGCCCGCCTTCCTGAATGCCCTGGCCAAAAGGGGCGTACACATCATCACCGTCAACGACTACCTGGCCAAGCGCGACAGCGAATGGATGGCGCCTTTGTTCCAGTTTCATGAGCTTACTATAGACTGCATCGACAATTACCAGCCTAACTCCGACCAGCGGCGCCAGGCCTATGCCGCTGACATTACCTATGGTACCAACAACGAATTTGGCTTCGACTATCTGCGCGATAACATGGCGCGCGCGCCGGAAGATATGGTGCAACGCGCCCACCACTATGCGATGGTCGATGAGGTAGACTCCGTGCTGGTAGACGAAGCCCGTACGCCGCTGATCATCTCCGGACCCGTGCCCCGTGGCGATGAACATGAGTTTTACGAACTCAAACCCAGGATCGCCCAACTCTACGAAGCGCAGAAGAAGCTGGTCAACGAACTGTTGCAGGAAGCCAAGAGAAAGATAGGAGAACGCAACACCCAGGAAGGCGGGCTGCCGCTGTTCAGAGCTTTTCGCGGCTTGCCCAAATACAAACCCCTGATCCGTTACCTGAGTGAAACCGGCAACCGGCAGATACTACAGAAAACAGAAAACTTTTATTTGCAGGACAACTCCCGCAATATGCCCGAAGCCGATGCGCCCCTCTATTTCACCATTGATGAAAGAAACAACAACATTGACCTGACAGAAAAGGGTATCGACCTGATCACCCAAACCGGGGAAGACAACCAGTTCTTTATCCTGCCCGATATAGGTACCGACATTGATGCCATTGAGAAAGGAGAAATGTCAGATGAGGAAAAGGTCAGAAAGAAAGACGAGGTGATCAAAGACTACACCACCAAATCGCAGCGCATCCACACTGTGAACCAGTTGCTCAAGGCGTATGCCCTCTTTGAGCGCGACCAGGAGTATATCCTTGCCGACAGTAAAGTAAAGATCGTGGATGAACAAACCGGGCGGGTGATGGAAGGCCGCCGCTACTCCGACGGGCTGCACCAGGCCATAGAAGCCAAAGAAAATGTAAAAGTAGAAGAAGCGACGCAGACCTATGCCACCATTACCCTGCAAAACTACTTCCGCATGTACCACAAGCTGGCCGGTATGACCGGTACGGCAGAAACCGAAGCCGGTGAGCTCTGGGAAATCTATAAGCTGGATGTGGTTGTCATTCCTACCAACCGTCCTATTGTACGCGACGATCGCCAGGATAAAGTCTTCAAAACAGTAAGAGAGAAGTTCAACGCCGTCGCCACCGAGATCAAAGAACTCACTGATCAGGGGCGTCCGGTACTGGTAGGTACGACTTCGGTAGAAATCTCTGAGTTGCTGAGCCGTATGCTCAAGATTCGCAATATCACGCACCAGGTATTGAACGCCAAGCAACACCAGCGCGAAGCCGAAGTAGTGGCCGCCGCCGGGATGTCCGGTACGGTGACCATCGCTACCAACATGGCAGGACGCGGAACCGACATCAAGCTGGCGCCTGAGTCTAAAGCCGCCGGTGGTCTGGCCATAGTGGGTACGGAGCGGCACGAGTCGCGGCGGGTAGACCGGCAGCTTAGGGGGCGTTCCGGGCGGCAGGGCGACCCTGGTTCCAGCCAGTTTTTCGTTTCCCTGGAAGACAGCCTGATGCGTCTGTTCGGCTCCGACCGTATCGCCAAGCTCATGGACCGTATGGGCTTGCAGGAAGGCGAAGTGATCCAGCACTCTATGGTGACCAGCTCTATAGAGCGGGCGCAGAAAAAGGTGGAGGAAAACAACTTCGCCACACGGAAACGCCTGCTGGAATACGACAACGTGATGAACCAGCAGCGGGAAGTGATTTACAAACGCAGAAGACATGCCCTGTATGGCGACCGCCTGCAATTGGACATCATGAACATGATGTACGATACCTGCGAAGACATTATCATCGGTACCAAAGGCGTGAACAACTATGAAAGCTTCAAGCTGACCGTGCTGGGCACATTGGCGGTTGACTATCCTATCAGCCCGGAAGAATTTGCCCGCATGGATGAGATGACGCTGGCGGATAACCTGTACAACTTCGTCTTTGACCATTACACCCAAAAGAACGAAAAGATCGCTGCCCAGGCGATGCCCGTCATCAAAAGCATCCAACAGGCCCGGGGCGCGACAGTAGAAAACATACTGGTGCCTTTTACCGATGGCAAGATGCAGATCGGCATAGCTGCTAACTTGCAAAAGTGTGCAGACACCCAGGGTGCGGAGCTCCTCAAGGCGATGGAGAAATCTATTACGCTGGCGATCATAGACCAAAACTGGAAAGAACACCTCCGCGAGATGGACGACCTGAAACAGTCGGTACAAAATGCGGTCTACGAACAGAAAGACCCTTTGCTGATCTATAAGTTTGAGTCGTTTGAGCTTTTCAAACGGTTTGTCGCCAAGGTAAACGAAGAGAACGTCTCCTTCCTGATGAAAGCCAACCTGCCGGTGCAACAACCTGACCAGGTGCAGGAAGCCCGTACGCCCCGCAGGCAGCCTACGCAAAAGCTACAGGAGTCTAAGGAAGAAACAAGTTCCTCGCTGGACCGCTCCAGCACCAGCCGCAACCGTCCGCCTGCCGAGCCGGTGAAGCCCGCCCGCTCCGAAAAGGTGGCCGGCAGAAACGACCGCGTGAGCGTTCAGTATAATGACGGAAGTGTCAAGAAAAATGTTAAGTATAAAACGGTAGAGGAGGACCTGAGAAATAATCGCTGTGTCATCGTCGACAATTCATGATCGCTGCAAACGACTGCTAAGTGTATTACTGATCGGGCTGTGGATGCCCTTGTGGCTGGGGTGCGCCAACCTGACCCAGGAACGCTCCCCGATAGACGGGCTGCTGATCGGAGAGCCCGGCAACTTTCATGGATACAAGATGTATTCTTTTAACTTCAGGGACAGAACCTGCCGGGTGGTGGCTCCTGAAAAACCTGCCAATGGCTACCCCTGGATATGGCGCGCCCACTTCTTCGGCCACCGGCCGGAAGTAGACCTGGCGCTGCTCTCCCGGGGATTTCACCTGGCCTATATTGATGTGGCTGACCTCTACGGCAGCCCGCAAGGTGTCAGCATCTGGAACGACTTCTATAAATACCTCACCGGAGAGTACCAGTTTGCCCGCAAGGTCGCCCTGGAAGGCATGAGCATCGGCGGGCTGATGGTGTTCAACTGGGCAGAGGAGAACTCCGACAAGGTAAGCTGCATCTATACCGACGCTCCCGTGATAGACTTCAGAAGCTGGCCGGGCGGCTTCAAAAACGGGCGGGGCAGCCAGGAAGACTGGCAGAAGCTGCTGCAAGCCTACGGACTTACCAAAGAAGAAGCCCTGCGATATAAAAACAACCCGGCAGATAAACT
>JBBSNI010000399.1:0-5350 GCA_038232695.1 Cytophagales bacterium | reverse complement strand
GGTGCTGTACCATCGCCTGGGTCGCTACGAAGCGGCCGTGCCTGTCTTCCGCCAGGTGGTCGACCACTACACCGGGCAGATCAGGGCTTATTTTCCTGCCTTGAGCGAGAAAGAAAAGAGCGCCTTTTACAAACGGATAGAACCTATCCTGAATGCTTATCGCGACTTTGTGGTGGATGTGATCGTCAACCATCCATACAGCGCAGATACCCCTCCCGGCGAAATGTTAGGCGAGCTTTATAACGTACAACTGGTGACCAAAGCCATGCTGCTGGATGCGTCCAGCCAGATTCGCCGGAATATCTTCCAAAGCGGCAACAGCGAACTGATGCTGACCTACGAAAACTGGATCAAAACCAAGGAGAAATTAGCCCATGCATACGCGTACTCCGGCAAAACGCTGGCAGAAAAAAAGATCAGCATCCGAAGCCTGGAGAGGAAAGCCAATGAACTGGAAAAACAATTATCCGCTGGCTCAGCGTTGTTTGCCCAAAATATAGCGCAGCAACACCTTACCTGGCAGCACATCCGCCAGCGCCTTGCAGCCGGTGAGGCGGCCATAGAGATGATACGCGGCTACCGCGAAAAAGAAGATACCGTATTTTATGTAGCGTTGGTACTGGCTCCTGCTATGGCGACACCCCGCCTGGTGGTGCTTCCATCGGGAAAAGAGATGGAAGGCAAGCATTATTTTTATTATAAAAACGCCATCAAATTCAGAATAAAAGACCCATTGTCTTATGATCTGTACTGGTCTGCCTTGCAGCAGGCGCTGCCGCCCCGGACCACCGCAGTATACATGGCACCGGATGGCGTGTATAACAAGATAAGCCTGAACAGTCTGTATAATACGCATACCCAAAGGTTTGTGCTGGATGAGATGCATATCAACATGCTCAGCAGCACCCGCGAGCTGGCAGAAGACACCAGTGTTCATCAGTTGCCCGGGCAACGACAGGCCTACCTGTTTGGCTATCCGAATTACCGGCACACCATCAGCCCTGCTCCGCAAACAGACTCGCTAAGCAAACTGCCGGCAAACACCGAATCCGGCCTGTATCCTTTCCGGAGCCGGATCAGGCTGCTGCCAGGCACCTTGCAGGAGGTCAACGACGTGGACATCATGTTGCAGGCTTCCGGGTGGCATACTTTCAAGTTTACCGAAAACATGGCTTTGGAAGAAAACATCAAACAGGTAAAAAATCCCCATCTGCTCCACATTGCCACGCATGGATATTTTTTGAGCGATCTGCCGGTAGAAGATGATAAAAAAGCCTTTGGCATTCATTTGAAAAGCATGGCAGCCAACCCCCTGCTGCGCTCCGGGCTGCTGCTGGCAGGCGCGCAAAATACGATGGCAGCCGCAGAAACCGGCGAAGAGATCGTCAGCGACCGGGAAGCGGAAGACGGCATCCTGACGGCTTACGAAGCCATGAACCTCCCCCTGAACGGCACAGACCTGGTGGTGCTGAGCGCCTGCGAAACCGGCGCTGGAGAGCTTAGGAATGGAGAGGGCGTCTACGGTTTACAACGCGCTTTTCTGGTAGCCGGTGCCAACAGCGTGCTGATGAGCCTCTGGAAAGTCAACGACGCCTCTACCACCGCCCTGATCACCACCTTCTACCGCTACTGGCTCCAGGGGCAGGACAAATTCACCGCCCTGCGCAACGCCCAGCTTGCGATCAAAGAAACCTATCCCGACCCCTACTACTGGGGCGCGTTTGTATTGATGGGGAGGTAATATCAAAATTTCAATTTGGTGGAGGGAATGGCAGGTTATGGTAACACTTAAATGATCATATGATATGAGAGTATTATTGGTAATTATCACATTAGTAGGTTTATCTTGTGGTTGTAAAAAAGATTTTATGAAAGATGATAAGCTTTCTCTTGAAAGAACGCCTTACACAGGTAATCAACTCAAAATTGATGGGTACTTCTATAGTCAAATTAACAATTATCTGACAGTTTACTTCTTGTGCCGATGTTAAATGATACGTAGTGTACATCATGATTTTATTTTGTTGTTTGTAAATTTTGCTCGAAAAAGGATAGCGAACTTTTGCAGTTCTTCTTAATCATTGTTCCTGTTTGCATATCCTGAAAGTCTGTAAAGATAAAAAATATACGAAGGATTTCTATAAAAGAAATTAGTTTAGCAGAAGAACCTGTTTACTAAAATGAAGGAAATTCAAGCCAGAGCAGCCACTCACAGACACAATTTATCCCCACTCAAAACCTGGCGCGTTTGAGTGCAACGGAAACGCGTGCCTTACTACATGGGGGCAGGCGGTTACACCAAGCCACGGAGGCTGCGTTAAACGCGCACCAGGTTTTCGGATTAGACAGACCGGAGGTCTGCTAGTACCTCACACGAGCCTTCCAGCCGCTTGAGAGGTTCCAGAAAGTTCCGCCGTAATTAATAAGGTTATGCATTTACCCTGATACCCGTATATTCTTCTACGGCTTCCCGGATGCGCCTGAACGTCTCTATGAGCGTGGCTTCGTCATTTTCCAGCAGCGTCACCCGGAAGCCTTGCAGTTCGGAGCAAAAAGAGGAGATAGGGACTACACAGACGCCTTTGGCAGCCAGCAGGTAGTAGACAAAACGTTTGTCTGCCGCCATATCCGGTTCCTGCGCCAACCAGCGTTCGAGCAGTTGCCTTACGGCCTCGTCTTCTATCGTGAGAGATTGGTTCGGGCGCAACGCTTCCTTTTGAAAAATGATCGTATTGTAAAACGCCCCGTAGGTTTTGTTGAACTTTAGAGCAGGTATGTCCTGGAGCATGGCGGCAATGATCTCGCTTCTCTTTTCTATGGCTGTATTAAAAGCTGTGCGGTAATCTTTATAGCGCGGATCGCCTATGATTTTGGGAATGGCTAATTGAGGCAGCTTGGTAGAACACACTTCTATCATCTTGGCGTTGTCGAGGGCAGCGCAAAAACGGCTGAAATCCCCAGACTGTTCTCTGTTATAGTATTCCATCCAGCCGCAACGTGCGCCTGGCCAGGGTAGTTCTTTAGAAATACCTTTCAGAGAAATGCCAGGCACCTCCCCGATGACATCCGACAGGGCGTAGGCTTTGGCACCATGATAGGTGATGTTGAGGTAAATCTCATCGGCTACCAGAAACAGGTCAAACTCCCGGGCAATCTCTACCATCCGCTGCAAAACCGGCAACGGATATACCACACCGGTAGGATTATCCGGGTTGATGATCAGGATGCCTACGATGTTAGGATTATATTTTACTTTCAGATAAAGATCATCTAAATCAGGATACCAGTGGTTGTCAGGATTTAATTGGTAGGTAATCGGGTGATGGTTGGCATGAGAAGCCTCCGCCGACGAATGGGTAGAGTAAGAAGGCGAGGGGCCGATGACACGGGAAGTCGGCACGATGTACTGGTACAGCTTGGAGATCGCATCGCCCAGACCGTTGAAGAAGAGGATGTCTTCTTCGGTGATCTGTACGCCACCGCGGCTATTGGTCATGGCAGCTAGGAACTTTCTGGTTTCCAACACGCCTTTGGAGTCGCAGTAGCCGTAGGTACTGTCCTCTTTGAGCAAGCCGGTGATAATGTCTTTCATCCAGGCAGGCACCTGGTAGTGCTTCTGGATAGGGTCGCCAATGTTTTCCCAGTAAATGGTTTTACCCAACGCTTCCAACTGCCGGGCTTTCTTAACGATCTCCCGGATCTCATAGCTCAGTTCTCTGGCGCCTTCGCTTAACAGTTGCTGTCTCATGGCATTAATGCTATTATTAAAACAAAGGCAGCAATCTACTATTTGTCAGGGAAAAACAAAAAGGGGCGGGTTGATGTATTTTTAACCTGGTCGTTGCAAACAAATCTATAGCAAACACTCGTCTTGTGGCTTCCGGCAATTATCCATAAATTGCCCTTCATGATCAAAAAGGAATAGCTATGAAAACGAAAGAAGGTGAGTTGCTTGTTAAACTTTCTGCTCTTTTTCAGAGAGGCACAGAAATTTTTGGTAGTATGCAGGAGTTTATTCATTGGTTAGGAGAACCTGCTTATGGATTAGATCATCAGGTTCCTCTCGAACTGCTTTATACCAGTGAAGGCGTCAACCTGGTGGCTGACGAAGTAGAAAGAATTGCTTATGGGGACTTAACGTGACCGCCTCCTAAAGCATGGAAAATAAGTAGCTTTACGGGAGAAAATTCTTAAACTAACACAAGAAAATGAATATTGAATTACTGAAAAAAACGTGCGAGATCGCCGGTGTGCCCGGTTTTGAAGAAAAAATCAGACGCCTGGTCATCCAGGAAGTAGAACCTTTGGTAGACAGCCTCAAAGTAGACAACATGGGCAGCGTCATTGCCCTGAAAAAAGGCAGCCGCAACCCCGACGGCAAAAAGGTGATGGTGGCGGCGCACATGGATGAGATCGGCTTTATTGTCACGCATATCGACGACAACGGATTCATCCGCTTTCATACCCTGGGCGGCTTTGATCCTAAAACCCTGACGGCGCAGCGCGTGATCGTGCATGGCAGGCAAGACCTCATCGGCGTCATGGGCAGCAAACCTATTCACGTCATGACCACCGAGGAGCGCAACAAAAACCCTAAGATCACCGACTATTTTATTGACCTGGGCATGAAAGCAGACCAGGTGAAAGAATTGGTCAGTATCGGTGACCCTATCACGCGGGAGCGCGAACTGATAGAGATGGGCAACTGCGTCAACTGCAAGTCTATCGATAACCGTGTGTCGGTATTTATCCTGATAGAAGCGCTGCGCCGCCTGGAGCAGGTGCCTTACGACGTATATGCCGCCTTCACCGTACAGGAAGAGGTAGGACTGCGCGGTGCCAACGTAGCCGCCCACCACATCGACCCCGACTTTGGCATCGGCCTGGATACGACCATCGCTTTTGACCTGCCGGGAGCGCAGCCACACGAGAAGATCACCTCCCTGGGCGAAGGCGCCGCCATCAAAGTCATGGACGGCTCTGCCATCTGCGACTATCGTATGGTTGATTTTATGAAAAAAACAGCCGGTCAGCACCAGATCAAATGGCAGGCGGAGATACTAACGGCAGGCGGCACCGACACGGCGGGCGTACAACGCATGGGCAAGCAGGGCGCCATTGCCGGGGCGATCTCCATCCCTACCCGCCACCTGCACCAGGTGATAGAAATGGCCGACAAAGACGACATTGAAAGCTGTATCCAACTGCTCAAAGCCTGCCTGGAAACCATAGACCAATACGACTGGGCACACCGGTAAGGGGGGCAAGCAGTTTCTGTTTAGCGTACAAAACACGACACAAGAGATTGACTATCTTATATACCCACACCCGGGAACACAGCCAGGTAGCG
>JBBSNI010000398.1:0-5355 GCA_038232695.1 Cytophagales bacterium | reverse complement strand
TTAACAAAATCCTAAATTACCTTGATTACTTCAACCAATATCTGGCCCGAACCATAAATTGGTCAAAGACCACCAAAGAACAGATAGAAAAACTAGTGGCTCAGGCTAAATACTACGTAACACAACTTACGGGATAGTCCAGTAGTGGTTTGTGCAGTTGCATATAATCGCTGTTGCTCAGGATAGGCTTCAATCGCTGCACTCCGGCGGAGATATGCTACTTCTATTGTTTTCAAAGGTTGTCCATACACATTGGTTTCCAGCAGGATAGAATGCGCTATCCGGGGATCGTCAGTGTTACGCTCGTATGCATAGGTCAGGGATTCATGGCCCAGGGCGAGATAAACGCCATACTTCTCGTTTACCTTAGGTTGAAGCTGTTGTATCCGGTAATTGGTTTCGGTGACACTGTAGGGAATATCTTCCTTATCCGTGCCATCCAGTGTATAGACCTCCTGACGCAGCGTTTTTCCTTTCAGAGAGCGGTAGGCTTCCCGTAAATGATCGTAATCCTGTTGAGCCGCATTTTCAATGATGCTATCCGGAAAATCATGCGCCAGCGGATCGCCATGATAATATTCACTGGCATATTGTTGCGAAATAATTCCCTGCTTCACATAGGCCCCCGTGTGGAACCAGCTTTTCGTATAGATGGGAGGCATATCCAGGGTATGGTCGCTCAGGTACGTATCAAACGATTCGCTGTCGGTTTGCTCCACCAGGCCAAAGCCCCGGAATTCCCTTTCTTCTCCATCGTAGTAGCCATGATGGTATCGATAACTGCTGACCAGACGGGAAGAGGCAATGTTATCAATCGTCGTAACTTGCTTTAATGCATGCACCGGGAAATGAAGTTTGGTGATCCAGGGCTTTCCCGATTTGAGGTCTTCCAGATAAAATTCGGTGGAAGCGGTGTAGGACAACAAGGACTCTTTTCCCATATTATTATTTACCGAAGTCATCAGGTAGGGCTTGCCCTCCACCATCAGATCGATGTATCGTATGTGAGTTCCCAGGTCTGCCGGTAAGGGAGAGGACCAGACCAGACAACCTGTGCCTTTTCCCAGCAGATCTACCACCGCCAGCGTGGAGAGGTTATCGATCTTTGGAAATGAGGTGATCGCTACCGCCTGGCTCCAACTATTGCCGGATTGGTTATACCAGATTTTCACTTCATCTTCGCCCCAATAAATCAGATCGGTGGTGCCGGTACCGTCTACATCAAACAAGCGAATGCGGCGTTGATTGAAAAGATCAGGAGCATCGAGAACCGGCGCATGGTCCATAATGACTTTTGCCCCAAATTTTCCGTAGCCTTGGTTTGGCCAATATACGACTTCTCCGTTGCGGATGCGTAGCATATCACTGAGCCCATCCCCGGTCATATCTGCCAGGTAGATACTTTGCTCAGGGTTGGAAAATACCAAAGCAGGTCCCGATGCTTCTTCCCAGGATTTACGCACATATTCCGGCGGACCGAAACCTTGCTTGCCTTTGGAGGGATACCAGGTAAATACCTCGTCTTCGCTTATCAGGATATCAGCCAGGCCATCCCCATTCAGATCAATGTATTTAAGATCGGGATGGTTGCCATTCACCGAGGGGTACTCCTCAAATGGCGTAAATCGTTGCCAAAGGTTATCTTCCTGCGCTGCATAACCCTTCATGACCGACCCGTTGAATAATAATTCTTTGATGCCATCCCCATCAATGTCGCTGAACACCGGCGGTGTGCCGCCTACGGCTGAAGGATTTGGTTTCTCAGCCACCAGGTGCTGGCTTGTAAAACTACCATTTCCCCGGTTATTCTTATAATACCACCCACCATCAATTTCTTTAAAAATCCCTGGTAAGCCTTCCCCTTCCAGGTCAAGCCACTGATAGGTAGTGCCATCCACACCATAAGGCAGATGATCCAGATATTCCGGTGCCATACTTTTCACCTCAGTTCCCAACACCGCTTCGGAGTAAGAAAAAGTCAAGGGAGGAAAAGATTTTACCACTACGCTGCCATCGTCCTTAGGCTTATACCCACTTTGTTGAATGGAGGCTAAAACAGAGGCTTTCTCTGTTGCTGAGTAGGTAAGAGTGGTGGCTCGAACCAAAGCAGGGGATGCTCCCAAAGCTTCAAAGTCGTGAAAAAGTAAGATCCGTTGACACAAGCGGTACTGGCGTAACTCGAACCCACTGGTAAAGCTGGAAAAAGGATCTTTACGCACCGCCCAGGGTTGGATTTCTTCCGGGGAAGGATTGACTGAATCGTGTTCACCATAATCCAATACCAAAGAAAAATGAAATGCATCTTCCTGGTTGGCTGTCTTGTTACCATAGTGTATCGATTTCAGATATACCTGATTAAACGCTTTTGGTTCTTTGATGCGGTTACTCTCATAAGACCTGGTGACATCCCTGCCTTCGGCGTTTTCACGTTTGTACCGATAGCAAATGAGATTGCCTTTGGCATCAAAAGATTGCTCTATCAACCACTGAAATATGCGTTTTTCATCTTCCGGATCGTAAACACGGGCAGCCTCCGATGCTCCATATAAAGCAGTGATGTTGTTCTTGCTAATGGTTTTCCAATGTGTGACGCCGGTAATCTTATTTTCCCATTTTTCAATGTTGGAAAAAAGCCCTTCTGTGCGGGGGCGGTAGTTGCATATATGATAATCTCCCTCTTCCCTTTCCAGCGGGTTCCAGGCATTGCCATCTTCTTCCAGATAGGGCACCAAGTCCTCTGTGCCGGACAAAAGAAACACATCGGTTTCGTCCTGGTACCTTGGAATACCTTTAGAGGTTTTTCTGCTGATAGCAACGATCCCTATTTGCCATCCATAGCCAAAGGAGCCGTTACCATTGCCTGAATCATAACTCAGGGAAAGTTCCGGAGCAAATCCAGAACGCCCAGGACCAGTATATACCGGAATGCTCAGTGCTGCCGTACCGGTGATGGAATTTACCTGGAATTTTTCTCCTATGCCACCCATGGCGCCCCCTCCCTTAGGTATGTTAATGGAAGGAATAGGAGAGGGTTGATTTTGTTGGCTTTTGTCTTCCGCTGTTTTATGAGGTTCCATGATGGGTATTAGTAAAGGATGATCCGTTTAGTTTGTCCCTAAACCAGGGGTCATATCATGGCAGGTACAAAAGTATCTATAGCATTGACCGGCTTATTGCTTAGGTAATGTATTGATAAAAATTCCGACAGCAAGGTGGTAAATAAAATAAGAAATTGTCACCAGCAATTCGTAATTGGCAGGGATGCGTTTACTACTGGGTATAAATACCCGATAAGTGGCTATTAAAGCTGATGCAGATACTTGGTTTATTAGAAATGCTTCAATCTATGGGTAGTGTAAACAATTGAGTGATTCAGCTGTTTTACCAGATATGATCGTAAAAACAATAAAATGCAGGAAATGTGGTTCAGCAAACCTAATAAAAAATGGCAGTAATGGAGTAGGTAACCCTAAAAGTAAGTGTAAAGATTGCGGTTTTTCCGGAGTACTACAACTTCAAACGGCAGATGCTTCTACAAAAGAAAAGATAGCAAGAGCCTATCAGGAGCGAAGTAGTCTGAGAGGAGTAGGGCGCATTTTTGGGGTTTCTCATCAAAGCGTACTGAATTGGACAAAAAAAAAGCAATGAATAGGGATGAATTGAGTAGTACCTTATTGCCTTCCCAGCAGTCAGAGGTACTCGAGTTGGACGAACTATGTAGCTATGTTTATCAGAAGATTGATAAAAGTTGGCTTTGGATTGCTTTGTGTCGCAGAAGCAGACAAATAGTTGCTTTTTATGTAGGAGATCGTAGTGCAGAGAGTTGTCAGCATTTATGGGACTTGGTACCGCAAAATTACCGTCATAGTACGACTTATAGTGATTTCTGGAAAGCCTACGAAAGAGTGATTCAAACCGGCAAACATCACAGTGTAGGCAAAGATAGTGGAGAGACCAACCACGTTGAGCGGTGGAACAACACTTTACGGCAAAGAATTGGCAGATTTGTTAGAAAGACCTTGTCATTTTCAAAATCAAAAACAAATCACTTTTGGTTCACTAAATGGTTTATTGTTAATTATAATTTATCACTCATTATTTGACACTACCAATCTATGTTATATCTTGCCTGATTGAGCCATCAGTTAAATGTTCTCATTTTCATGTAGCCCTGATGCCTATCTTTGACCGTTTATTGTTCAAAACTCCAGAAGACAAGCAATAGAGTTCTGGAACACCGCTTACCGCGACGCGTACTGGCGGGGCGGGGCCATACTGATGAGCGCCCTCTCGGCGGTTGAGATGGCCCTCTGGGATATCAAAGGCAAAGCGCTGGGCGTGCCTGTGTACCAACTCCTGGGTGGCAAGGTAAGAGACACTGTTCCCTGCTACGCCAACGGTTGGTTTGCTTCGGCCAAAACCCCCGACGAATTTGCCGAAAAGGCTGTCGAGGCGGTCGGGCAAGGGTTCAACGCATTGAAGTGGGACCCCTTCGGGCATTCGTATCTGCAGATCGAAAGAAAACAGTTTAACGAGGCTATGGCCTGTGTGGAAGCAGTACACCACGCGGTGAAGGATAAGGCAGATCTAATCATCTTCGAGTTGAAAGCCGCCGATTTTATCCAACCCGACGTGAGCCACGCGGGCGGCATAATGGAATTGAAGAAAATAGCGGCGATGGCGGAAGCCTACCATATTCCCATTTGTCCGCATAACCCAAGTGGCCCTGTTGCCAATGCCGCTACCCTACAACTGGCGGCAAGCATCCCCAACTTTTACCTGCTCGAAACCATGAACAGCGACGTGCCCTGGCGTTCGGAAATCAGCACCGAGGAAGTCATCTTCCGGGAAGTCCGCATGGTGATCCCCGACAAACCCGGACTGGGCATCGACATCGATACAGAACACATCAAGGCTCACCCCTACCATCCCCAGGAACTGCGTCATTATCAGGGTAGCCTAATTGACATCCGGCCTGTCAACGCCACGGGATACTTCAAGAAAAACCAGTAGACCCGATCTTCCGGAAGCAACTGCCCTTCGTTGAGCATTGGTAAGTAATATTCCTTAAGTTTGACAGTAGCAGATGACAATCCGCCGTGCTTATACTTCATGGCGCATAGATTCGTGAGTAGTCGAAGGTTTGAAATTTGAGTGTTAGCAAGGACTTCAACTCATGTTGATGTATGTTCAAATGCTGAAAGAAGTCTTTAATGGTCTGATGAAAACGCTCCGGGTTACTGCCCGTAGAGGACTTTCTTCTTAGCGAACTTCCAGAGTCTTTCAATGATGTTAAGCGGGGTCGCCCGGAGATTGGGAGAATAAGGAGGCAAAAAGAGCAGCTTGATATACAGG
>JBBSNI010000397.1:0-5356 GCA_038232695.1 Cytophagales bacterium | reverse complement strand
TTTTGAGGAAGAAAAACCCATTGATCTGGAAGCGGTAGCGGCTGACCTGAAAACCATTGATAGAGAATTGAAAAGTACGAACGAAACCATTGCAGTCTTTTGTAAGGAACTCAACATCTCAACCCCCTTTTAAGCGATGCCAGAAGAGAAATTGATACCGGAACTACGGTTTCCTGAGTTTGAGGGGAGATGGGTTGAGAAGAAGTTGGAAGAAGTAGCTGACTTTCATGACAACCGAAGAAATCCTTTAAGTGAAACCGAGAGATCTAAACGAAGAGGTAAGTATCCATACTATGGAGCGTCTGGAATAATAGATTATGTTGACGACTATATCTTTGATGGAGAATTCGTTTTGCTTGGTGAAGACGGAGCAAATATTATCACAAGAAGTTCTCGTTTAGCATTCTTAATAAGCGGTAAATGTTGGATAAACAATCACGCGCACGTTTTAAAGGCTAGAGCGTCCAATCAGTTTCTTGCCGAATCCTTGGAAAGAATTAGATACGAAAAGTATAATACTGGAACTGCTCAACCAAAACTTAATTCTGAGGTATGTAAAAAGATACTTCTTCACTTTCCTCAACCCGAAGAACAACAAAAAATTGCCGCCTTCCTCACCGCCGTAGACCAACGCATTCAGCAGTTGCGGCAAAAGAAAGCCAAGCTGGAAGAATACAAAAAAGGCGTGATGCAACAGCTCTTTTCGCAAACCCTCCGCTTCAAAGATGAAAATGGTGATGACTTTCTTGATTGGGAGGAGAAGAAGTTAGGGGAGGTTTGTAAGGTCAATCCTAATAGCGTGAAACTGCCTCAAGAATTTATCTATATTGATTTAGAAAGTGTAGATAAAGGTATGCTCATCAAGCAAGAGAAAATAAGCAAAGGGATAGCGCCAAGTAGGGCCCAAAGGGTATTGAAGAAAAATGATGTTTTGTATCAAACTGTTAGACCTTACCAAAGGAATAACTTATTCTTTTCCTTTAAAGGTGATTATGTTGCATCAACAGGATATGCACAGTTGAGAGCGAAAGAGAGTCCAAGTTTTTTATTCTATCTTCTACATACTGATTCATTTGTTGGAAAAGTGATGAATCGTTGTACGGGAACAAGCTATCCGGCAATAAATTCATCAGATTTATCAAATATTGAAGTATCTATTCCCTCACTCCTCGAGCAACAAAAGATTGCCTCCTTTCTCTCTTCTATCGACAATGCCATTGAAAAAGTCAGCCAGCAGATTGATGATTCAGTGGTGTTTAAAAAAGGGTTGTTACAGAAGATGTTTGTTTAGACTAAAATTACTTAATGTAAGAAAAAAGATTATAAAAATAAACTTATAAGTTGATTTTATGGTTATAGATGGTATCTTTGCTATAGTGAACGATAGCTTGTTATCCGTTCGCTTTGAGGGAAACGATAGGGACGAGTTTGCTAAACTATTCAAGCAATGGCAAGATATCGAGTACCTCGAATACTTTTTTGAAAGCAACAAAGGCGATTTGAAAAATAGTTTTTTCGGAAACGTTAGTATCGAAGATGCAGTATTTACTACTATTGATGAGGCTGATAAATTGGAAAAGCATATCAAGAAAGTGGCGAAGAGAGGACAAGAAGGTGATTATTCTACCCTCTATGATTTGGTCTTTCATCCCCTTCATGAACACGATATATCAAAGACTTATACCGAAAGTAAAGCGTATGGCATGACTTCTCCATCTTGGCTAAGGGTATATGCTATTCAGCTTGCCCCCAATTTATACGTTGTTTCTGGCGGAGCTATTAAGCTTACCAAAGCTATGCAGGATCGCCCGCACACCACCGAGGAACTTAAGAAGCTCAAAATTACCGCTGCGTATCTCAAAGAAATCGGATTTGAAAGCAGTGAAGATTACGGTTACATAGACATCCAAACACCATAACCATGAATACACGACAAGACGCATTCAACAAACTCAAAGGAATTGTTTCAAATACACCCAGCCAGTGGCATGAGGACGCGAAACGACGGGCCGAAGAAAAGCCCTGGAAAAGACGCTCGCAAGCAGTAGCCTTGGTCGTCTTGCGAACGCTACGCGCGAAGAAAAGGAGTCAGAAAGACCTGGCTGAACAGTTAGGTGTATCCCCCCAATTAATAAACAAATGGGTGAAAGGAAATGAGAACTTTACCTTTGAAACCGTGGCAAAGCTAGAAGAGGCACTAGGCATACAACTGATGCAAATCACGGGTCTTAAAAGCGGTACTGCACGATCAAAAGGTTATATTTTGATGGGAAGCATCAACATGTTCAAGCAGTCTTACGAGCCCAATAAAACAGTGTCAACGGAAGCCAAAGTTGTCCCTATAACCAGCAAACTTGACTATGTCCCTCAAGACCAATATGCCGCATCATGAAAAAGAGCGATACCAATAAGGTAGGCTTTCTTCTTAGCAATATAAAAACGATTCAGTTTGCTACTATTGAAAGTGCTTATCAGGAAGGCAGCACAGGAGACTTAAAGCTTAGGTTTAATTTTGGCATACCGGAAGGGAAGAAGTGGCTGGCGTGTGATGCTGATGTTGAGTTTCTGATGAACGATCAGCCTTTTGTCATCATCAAAGTACGATGTGAATTTGCAATTGAGCCGGATGCTTGGGATAGCTTTGTTGATAGCGAGCAGAACGAGATAACATTTTCGGATGGGTTTCTCCGGCATCTCGCAGTGCTAACTATTGGCACTACACGGGGCATACTACACGCTAAGTTGGAAGACACACCGTTTGATCAGATGATACTTCCTACTGTCAATATTGTCGACCTTATCGAGCAACCCTTGACTTTTGATCTAGGAGAAAAAAAAGTGAGTACTCAGTACAAATGAACGTCAGAAAATAACTTTGGATAGATAGAAAGGCTCTATATACGGTAAATATTTGTATAAAAATCTCACGATTGTGAATCTGATTTTGCTATGTATCGTATATTTGCACTAACAGTACTCGCCACGCTACCCATCAAACCGTTCCACGGGGGCAGCGTACCAGGGCGAGTCTTTTGCATTTATAGTCTATCCGTCGTTGGGTAGCTACAGTAACAGAACCCGGGTCGCATACCATTAGCACTGCGCTCGGGTCTTTTTTTTGTAGATAGTTGAAGATACAAGCTGCTTTTAAGTCATGACATCAAAGACGTTCAGTGAGCTTATTAAGATTATCAAACAAGCTCGCTTCAAAGCCATCAAGCTGGTTAATACAGAACTGATTAATCTGTATTGGCAGGTAGGAGAATATATTAGCCACAGAATTAGTAGTACTGAGTGGGGCGATGCCGTGGTGAGCCAATTGGCAGAATACCTGCAAAAAAACGAGCCTGATCTGAAGGGGTTCTCGGATAAAAATTTGTGGCGGATGAAGCAGTTTTATGAAACCTACAAGGATTTTCCAAAACTCTCAGCACTGCTGAGAGAAATCAGTTGGACCAACAATCTTACGATTCTGAGTCGGGCTAAAACCATTGAAGAAAAGGAATTTTATCTGCGGCTCTGCATACAGGAGAAGTATAGTTCCCGGGAAATGGAGCGACAGATCAGCAGTGGAGTTTTTGAAAGAGTCATGATTGGAAATCAAAAGCTCCCACCAGCGGTGAAAGAAATCCACAGTGATATTACCAATACGTTCAAAGACAGCTATGTTTTTGAGTTCCTAAATCTCTCTGAGCAGCATAGCGAAAGTGATTTACAAAAAGGGCTAATCCGACAGATGAAAGATTTCATCCTTGAGTTAGGTAAAGATTTTCTGTTCGTAGGGGAAGAGTATAAGTTGCAAGTAGGAAATAGTGATTTCTACATTGATCTGCTATTCTATCACCGGGGGTTACAGTGTCTGATAGCTTTCGAGCTTAAAGCGGATAAATTTAAGCCTGAAAATCTTGGACAGATTAATTTTTATCTGGAAGCTTTGGACAGAGATGTAAAGAAGCCTAATGAAAATCCGAGTATTGGCATATTGCTATGTAAAGACAAAGATACGGAAGTAGTAGAGTATGCCCTAAGCAGAAACTTGTCTCCTACCCTCGTATCTGAGTATAAAACACAACTTCCTGATAAACGACTTTTAAAACAGAAACTTCACGAACTGTTTCAACATCAGCAACAAAACAAAAAAGAATAAAGTCTTTTGTTAATATGACCACCCAGCCCGAGCAAGTCCTGGAAAACAACCTCGTGGCCCAGTTAGAAAAACTCGGCTACCAGCGCGTCGCCATCCGCGACGAAGGCGACTTGTTGGCTAACTTGAAGTCGCAGCTAGAAAAGCATAATAAAGTCACCCTGAGCGAAGCAGAATTCAAGCAAATTCTCAACTTCATCAATAAGGGCAACGTATTCGAGCGGGCCAAAATATTGCGCGACCGGGTGCCCTACATCAACGACGAGGGCGAAACCAAAACCGTAGAACTTATCCAGCAAATCCACTGGTGTCAGAACGAGTTTCAGGTCACCCAGCAGGTAACGATGAAGGGGAGCTACCAAAACCGCTACGACGTTACGATCCTGATCAACGGCCTGCCGCTGGTGCAGATAGAACTCAAGCGGCGGGGCCTGGAGCTCAAGGAAGCGTTCAACCAAACCAACCGCTACGAAAGGCATTCCTACGGAGCCGGACATGGCCTGTTCCAGTTTATTCAGATTTTTGTCATCAGCAATGGCGTAAACACCAAGTACTACGCCAACAGCCCGATCAAGGCCCGTTCGTTCAAGCAAACCTTTTACTGGACGAATGTCAACAATAAGCTCGTTACCCAATTGGCGGCTTTCACGGATGTATTCCTGGAGCCCTGTCATGTTTCTAAGATGATCACCAAGTACGTGGTGCTCAACGAATCGCAGAAAATACTGATGGTGCTGCGTCCCTATCAATATTACGCCACCGAAGCCATCATCGAGCGCATCAAAACCACCACCAAGAACGGCTACATCTGGCACACCACTGGCTCAGGCAAAACCCTGACGTCCTTCAAAACCAGCCAAATCCTGATCAGCCTGCCCCAGGTACATAAAGTGGTGTTTGTGGTAGACCGTAAAGATCTGGACTACCAGACGACCAAAGAGTTCAACAGTTTTAGTCATGGCAGCATTGATGGCACCACCAATACCGATACGCTGGTCAAGCAACTGGCCGGTGGCCCTAAGCTAATCGTCACTACCATTCAGAAGCTGAATACGGCCATCAGCAAGCAGCGGTATCTGGGTAAGATGGAGGTGTTGAAGGACAAACGTATGGTGTTCATCTTCGACGAATGCCACCGCAGCCAGTTTGGTAAAACCCACGAAAGCATCAAGCAGTTTTTCGGGAATTGCCAAATGTTCGGCTTTACCGGCA
>JBBSNI010000396.1:0-5360 GCA_038232695.1 Cytophagales bacterium | reverse complement strand
CGATCAGGTTATCAGCCAGGGAGGCAAAGGTAGCAAACAGAATAGCTACCACGCCCCAGAGCAAGGTGAACAGGCGGGAGGCCAACAGATAATGCGCCTCGCTGCTGTCCTGACGGACCGAGCGTTTGTACATATCTACTGTCGTGGTAGAGGCCAGCGCGTTCAGTTCGGAAGCCGTAGACGACATCGCCGCTGAAAAGATCACAGCCAGCAGCAAGCCGACCAGCCCTGATGGGAAGTACGTCATCACAAAGGTAAGAAACACATAATCAGTATCCCGGGTCTCTGCTTCCGGGTCGGCGGCACTGACCAGTTGCCGGGCTTGTTGGTGAATATTGAGCGTCTGCTGTTGCAGGGCTTCTACCTCTTGGCGTTGGCGGGCTATCGCCTCCGTGTCGTTGCGGTCGGCGGCTTCTATGAGTTGCTGTATCTCCTGCTTTTTCGTTTCAAAAGTCTGCGCATATTGCTCTTCCAATTGCTGCCACTCAGCTCCCTGCGCCGATTGCTCTACGGTTTGCCGTCCTTTTTCTATAAAAAACAGGGGCGGCTGATAAAACTGGTAGAAAACAAAGACCATCACGCCTACAAACAGGATCAGAAACTGCAAAGGCACTTTAAGCAATCCATTCATCATCAGCCCCAACCGGCTCTCTTTTACCGACCTGGCCGACAGATAACGCTGCACCTGCGACTGGTCGGTACCGAAATAAGAAAGCGCCAGAAACAGCCCGCCGGTGATGCCCGACCAGAAGTTGTACCGGTCGGACGGGTCAAAGGAAAAGTTGATGACATTGAATTTACCCATGTGTCCGGCGACATTCAGCGCATCGCCAAAAGAAACTTCTTCGGGCAGCAGGCGAACGACCACAATGGCCGCAATGACCATCCCGCTCAGCATCACCGCCATCTGTTGCTTCTGTGTCTGGCTCACGGCTTTGGTGCCGCCGCTGACCGTGTAGACCACTACCAGCACACCGATGATGATATTGGTAACCGCCAGGTTCCATCCCAGCAGTGTAGAGAGTACAATAGAAGGCGCATAAATGGTAATTCCTGCGGACAGACCGCGTTGTACCAGGAACAGCCCGGCAGCCAGGGTGCGGGTTTTCAGATCAAAGCGGGTTTCCAGGTATTCGTAGGCGGTGTATACTTTGAGCCTGTAGTAGATCGGAATGGCGGTAATGGACAAGATCACCATGGCGATAGGCAAGCCCAGGTAAAGCTGTATAAAACGCATCCCGTCTTCGTAAGCCTGCCCGGGCGTAGACAAAAACGTGATCGCGCTGGCTTGCGTGGCCATCACCGAAAGCCCGACCGTCCACCAGCGGGTCGTGTAGTCTCCTTTGAAGTAACCTTCCAGGCTGCGGCTTCCCTGCGTTTTGTACACCCCATAGCCTACGATAAATGACAAAGTACTGACAAGGACGATCCAGTCGGCTGTGCTCATGCGTAATACAGCGTCAGGCAGTAAAACAACACGATCAGAAAAGCCAGGTTAGCCAGTACGAGCCAGTACATGCCTTTCCAACTTTCAAAGAAGGGTGGTTTTTCATTTTTCGGAGGGGGGTGGTTTTTCTGATACCTCATGCGGGCGAAGTTTTTTCAAGTAAACGAAATCTTTCAAATTAATCAAAGACAGCCTATTTAAAAGTGTAGAAAACCCTGCTATTTTGCCTGAAAAGATGGTACATCTTGTGGTTGTTCGTATGTTTGGATCAGACAAAAGACACCTGACATAACGCTACGCTTACTTTGGAAGCAATTTTAGGCTTATCGGCATTTTACCACGACAGTGCTGCGGCGCTGCTTATCGACGGGCAACTCATCGCCGCTGCGCAGGAAGAACGTTTTACCAGGGTCAAACACGACGCTTCTTTTCCTGCCCACGCCATCCGTTATGTGCTGGAAGAAGGCGGGCTTCGTTATGAAGACCTGACGGCTGTTGCCTTTTACGAAAAACCTTTTATCAAATTTGAGCGGCTGCTGGAAACATATCATGCCTTTGCACCCCACGGGCTGACGAGCTTTCTGGCTGCCATGCCTGTCTGGATCAACGATAAACTCTTTTTTAAGAAACTGCTCCGGCAACACCTTAGTGAAATCGGTAAAAACGAGCTGCCCATTTATTTTCCTGAACACCACCTGTCCCACGCCGCCAGCGCCTTTTATCCTTCCCCTTTTGAAGAAGCCGCCATTCTCACCATCGACGGCGTCGGGGAGTGGGCAACGGCAACCATCGGGCACGGCCGGCAACACCAGATGGAGATATACCGGGAACTACACTTTCCGCATTCGGCAGGACTGCTCTATTCGGCGTTTACGCTGTATTTAGGTTTTGAAGTCAATGGCGGTGAGTACAAACTCATGGGCTTAGCAGCTTATGGCGACCCGGTGGCGAAGCAGACGCAGGATTTTGTACAAAAAATCAAAAATGACCTGGTAGACATCCGCGATGATGGCTCCCTGTTGCTCAACATGCGCTATTTCCGCTTTGCCACAGGCCTGCAAATGACCCACGACCAGCGATGGGAGCAACTGTTGCACCTCAGGCGCAGGCAGCCTGAAGCACCTATCCGCCAGGAACATATGAACCTGGCACAGGCTATTCAGCAAGTGACTGAAGACATTGTGATGAGGCTGGCGCGCACCGCCAAAACGCTAACCGGCAGTCCGCGCCTGGTGCTGGCAGGCGGCGTTGCCCTCAACAGCGTAGCCAATGGAAAGCTGCTGGCTTCCCGCCTGTTCGACGACCTCTGGATACAACCCGCTGCCGGTGATGCCGGGGGTGCTTTGGGCGCCGCCTACGCCGTCTGGCATATCGCACAAAACCAGCCAAGGCAACGCATACTTCCCGATGCCATGCAGGGTGCCTGCTTAGGCCCAGCTTTCAGTGACAAGCAGATCGCTGCCCTCGCCCGGAAGTACCAGGCTGTCTTTACGGTTTATGAAGAAGACGCGCTGGTAGAAGCAGTGGCACAGCACCTGTCCGAAGGCAAGGTGGTGGGCTGGTTCCAGGGGCGGATGGAGTTCGGCCCCCGCGCCCTGGGCAGCCGGAGTATCTTAGGCGACCCCAGAGACCCGGCCATGCAGGAGAAGATCAACGTACAGATAAAATTTCGGGAGAGCTTCCGCCCTTTTGCGCCCAGTGTGCTGGAAGAAGAGGCGCAGGCCTATTTCGATCTGGGCAATGCCTCGCGTTATATGCTGCTGGTCAGACCGGTGCGGGAAAGCCGCCGTCGTGCCGTGACTGATGCGGGGGGCTCTATACAGGACAGGCTACGCCAGGTGCGCTCGGAGATCCCGGCGGTCACGCACGTAGACTATTCGGCGCGTATTCAGACCGTCAGCGGGCAGACGCATCCTTTGTTCTGGAAATTAATTCATGCTTTTAAACAAAAGACAGGCTACGGCTTGCTGGTCAATACCAGTTTTAATGTACGCGGTGAGCCTATCGTCTGCACACCCGAAGATGCTTACCAGTGCTTTATGAACACGGGTATGAACCTGCTGGCGATGGGGGGGTATCTTTTCAGGAAGTAAATAGGTGCGAAGATGTTAAAGTGTTCAGGTGTTAAAGTACATCTGTTCATTCTACTTTGCCGTTTTTCACTTGAGCATTGAGCATTGAGCATTGAGTGTTGAATATTGAGTGTTGAGTGTTTAAAATATTCAACACTCAATGATAAAAAGCGCTGGGGGCTCTGCGTAGATTGCTGCCCGGTTCAAGGAAAGCCACCAGTAAAACCCTTCCGGCTGTTCAGGGTTACCTATGTACAAATGCTCCTGTGCTTATGTTTCTATTGCTTTTCTACCTGGCGATTGCTATCTTTTTCTCTTTTCTGTGTTCTGTGCTGGAGGCTGTCCTGCTGACGATAACGCCTTCTTTTGTAGCCGCCAAACAGCAGGAAGGCAAAACGTATGCCCGTCAGTTGGATCGTTTAAAGGAAGACATTGACCGCCCGCTGGCAGCTATCCTGACGCTAAACACTTTTGCCCACACCCTGGGCGCCGCCGGGGTAGGAGCGCAGGCGCAGCACCTTTGGGGCGAAGAGTATCTGTCTATCGTGTCGGCTGTCCTCACCATTGCTATCCTGATCTTTTCTGAGATCATTCCCAAGACTTTGGGTGCTACCTACTGGCGGCAGTTGGCCCGCCCGGCTACTGCCGTGATCAGGGCGCTGGTCGTGCTGCTGTATCCTTTTGTGCTTGTCAGCCAGGTGATCACCAAAATGATCAAAGGAGACGCGCCTGAAACAAAAGTGACACGGGAAGACTTTTCTGCTATGACCGAGATCAGTTCGCAGGAGGGCGCATTGCAGGAGGGAGAATCCAGAACCATTCGTAACATTCTGAGATTCAGCCAGGTCAAGGTAAAAGATATTATGACGCCGCGCCATGTCATTTTTGCTTTTCCGGAAGAAACCATGCTGAAAGAACTGAAAGAAAAATTATCGGTAGAGGATTCTTCCCGCATTCCGATTTACCAGGACAACATAGATCATATTACTGGTTTTGTGCTAAAAGATGAGTTGCTCATGAAGCTGGCCGAAGACCAGGAGCAGCTTACGCTCCGGGAGATCCGCCGGGAGGCGATTCTGGTAGAAGAAGACCTGCCGGTGCCGGAGTTGTTCAGAAAACTCATTGACCGCAAGCAGCACCTGGCCATTGCCCTGGAAGAATACGGCGGCACGGCCGGTATCGTGACGATGGAAGACATCATAGAAACCATGCTCGGCATGGAGATCATGGATGAGCTCGACAAAGTGCAGGATATGCAGCAATACGCCAGAGAACGTGCAAAAAAGCCAAGTGTATTGTCGGGCGACAACAGAAAAGGGTAAATACCAGCGTTGTACTTGAGCATTGATTATTGAATATTTAAACCGGGCGCCGGGCGCACTCAATATTCAACAATCAATGCTCAAGTAGAAAAAGTATGTGACAAAGTAGAATGACGCGATCCGTTATTGTTACACTTGAAGTGCGTCCCTGATCTTATCGGCGGTGGCTTTCAGTTCGGCATCTGTCATCTTTAGCTTGGGGTTGCTGAAGTTGGTATCGCTCATGCGGTTGATGGGAATGAGATGAAGGTGCGCGTGAGGCACTTCCAGCCCGATCACCGCTGTGGCAATCCGCCGGCAGGATACAGCTTTCTTCTGAGCAATGGCTACTTGTTTACCCAGCAGGTGCAGTTGGGTGTAGCTCTCCTCGTCCAGATCAAAAAGGTAATCTTCTTCTTTCCGGGAAACGACCAGGGTATGTCCTGCGGTGAGCGGATGAATATCCAGAAAGGCCACCGCGTGGCTGTTCTCAGCGAGGATATACCCCGGAATTTCGCCGTTGATGATTTTGGTGAAAAT
>JBBSNI010000395.1:0-5365 GCA_038232695.1 Cytophagales bacterium | reverse complement strand
TTTTCATCCATCTGGCTATACACATATAGCATATCTGCTTCTATAACTTTACTGTAGCTTTGCATTTCTGATCTCTTTTTTCTCTTTGAACGTAAATCTAAAACTTACAAATCAAACACTTATTTTTATCTTGTTACTTAAGGTCTGATTGATGGGATCTTCATCCCCAAAAATTGCATTGGCCGTGGAGGCTGAAAGAACAACGGAATGAGGATCATGTAGACTTTGGTAGGACCCTTTCAGCATTTTTAACGAAAGCATGTCCACGGCAACTTCTTCCACAAACAGTCCGCTTCTCTTAAATTTTTTATCCCCCGTGGAAACTGTACAATCGGTCTTAAAGACCTTTGATACATGTTTGAAATATTGCGGGTAGTTGTCCTTGAGTGCTTCCCCCACGGGATACTGCAGGGCGAATAAGCCCTCAATAACCTGGGTTTCAGGATTAATACCCCCACCCCATACCTGTGCGATGTCCTCATAAATTTTCGTGGTGTGTATTGAACGACAATTCATCATAGACCCATAAGCCAATGAGCAGGGCTACTGTCATGCCCAGAGCCAGGCCACTGACATTAATGAAAGAGTATCCTTCGTGCTTGAAAAGATGTCTCCAGGCGAGTTTGAAATAGCTTTGGTACATATCAGTAGAATTTAAATTTTTGTAACCTTCTATGGGCCGGATGATACTCGGCCGGAACAGTAATAGCACATCGATGATAAATTTCCGATCGGCTTTTCGTTTCCCGGCTTCCCGGACACGCTCCTGATATTCTTCTATCAGGTCACCTTCAATAAAATCCACCAGCTTCGGGTGGCAGTACCAGCGGAAAAAGCGAAGGAAGGATTTTGGCGGCGAGTTCTTCATTTTCATACTGTACCTTTAGGGTCAAATACTACTTTTGGAATGGACCGCCACAGGGCATCCCTGGTTTCTTTGGTGTAGGCCATGGCCTTTTTTCCAAGGGCTGTGATTTGAAAGTATTTCCTGGGGCGGCCGGCCCGTTCTTCCGTGGCTTCTCCGGCAAAAGATTTAATATATCCTTTGTCCTCCAGCCTGACCAAGGCGGTGTGCAAAGCGCCCATACTCACGTTTCGTGAAAGCCTGGACTCGATTTCCCTTTTGATGGATACTCCATAAGCTTCATCATACAAGACGCCAATCGTCAGGATGACGATCTCTTCAAACTCACCCAACTGGTACTGTTTCATGGGGCAGAGGTTTTTTCCTAAATGTAGGAATAATAATCGTGCCAATTCATTTTGGATGAAAAATCAGCAAATTTTAGGGATAAAGCACCGGACCCTCGTACGATTCCGAACAAATTATGTCCAAAAAATGAGCACATATTTTTCTTCAGGTATTTACTGTTCGATTGACCTGTCTTGTCCTGTGCTAAAAAGGTCCCTTTCTAACATCTCCTCTCCTACGCTACTTTTTGGAAGATGGTTTGGCAAGCAAGTGCCAAAACCCTGTACATGATTCATAGTGCTAAAAGACCTTCGCGAACTTGACTTATTATAATTTGAAGTTTCAAGGAGCAAAAAGCCAGAGAAAAAAGTGGCTTTATAGAATGAAAAGTACTATAAAGCCTACAGTTGTCTAATACGGGGAAGCTGACCCCCTAAATCCGCTGATGCTGACCCCCTCGGGCGAGGTGGTGCTATTGATGAGATCAGTGGACTGGCAAAGTAATGTTTATAATTGATTTTCTTCTTTTCCCTTTGGTTTTTTTCTCATGGACTCACCGCTAAGTTCAAGCCGGTGGGCAGTATGTACTAGCCTATCCAAAATAGCATCGGCTATGGTAGGTTCTTCTAGCACTTCGTACCATTGACTTACCGGTAACTGCGAAGTGATCAGCGTAGAGCGTCTACCGTGACGGTCTTCCATAATCTCTAGTAGCATCAAACGACTATTAGTGTCCAAAGGAGCTAAGCCAAAGTCATCCAGTATGAGTAAGTCATGTTTCTCAATGCGGTTCATTTCCTTTAAGTACGACCCATCTGCCTTGCTTATCTTTAAGTGCGTAAAGAGTTTGGCGGTGTTAAAATACAGCACACGATAACCCAACTGACAGGCTTGATGCCCCAGGGCCGAAGCAATGAAGCTCTTGCCCACCCCGGTAGGTCCGGTGATAATCAGGCTTTCCTGTTTCTCTAAGAACTGGCCATTGGCTAAGCGTAGCAGGTAGTTTTTATCCAGATGGCGAGGATGCTGATAATCAATACGCTCTACACTGGCGGGGTAGCGGAAGCGGGCGGTGGTCATATACCGCTGGATTTTACGCTGCTGTCTATCCTCCCATTCTGCCTCAATAAGATAGCTCATCCATTCGTCGGGAGTGAACTTCTCGGCTTGCCTGCTTTCCATACTGGTTTGAAACGCCTGGGCCATACCCAGTAAGCGCATCTGTTTCATCTTCTGTTGGGTTGTTTGGTTCATTGTGATATAGGGTTTGAATAAAACATAAATTATTGATAGTAAGCTTTGCCCCGAATGTTCTCGTGCTCGGGCGGACGGTAAGAGGAGTTAGGTACTTCTTCTAAGTGGTCTAGCTGTCGGTGGAGGATATTCTGGATCACCTGGTAGCCGTAGGATTGAAAGGCCAATCCCCTTTGACAAGCAGCTATTAGTCGGCCTTTGCCTACTTTCTTTTCCAGACCCAGGATGCCGATACAGCTTTTGTAGCCCTGTTCCGGGTGGGCTTTGGAAGCCAGTACCTTGCTGATGTATTCTTCTACCACGGGACTGATCCGGGCGGCCCAGCGGGTAAACTTCTCCGGGCACCAATCCGAGAGGAAACGATGCGCGGAAGGCATATGTTCCTTCTGCGTACTGTACTGATATTTGCGTTGATTACGGGGATGAATGGCAATACGTTCGTGCTGATGGTATATCTCAACGCAGCTGCCGGTGTAGGCAATCGCGCGGCGAACCGTCTTCACTTTCTTCTTCACATAGCGATACGGCACGCTATAGTAGTGGCTGTCTTCTTTGAAGAACACATGATAGTTCTTCAATACCCTCACTGCGGCATAGTACTTCCATTCGTAGCGGTGGGTAGGTAAGGGGCGCAAGGCTGGTTTGTCCAGTTCAGCAAAGCGGTTCGCACGACTGTAGTTACGACCTGAAAACAGGCCTCATTCAAATAGGGTAACAGTTCACCGATGGCCTCATTGAGCGAATGTAATGATAGAAATACCTGGTGGCGCAACCGGGCATAGATGCGTTGGTAGACCAAGGTCACCGTTCGCTCTACCAATGCTTTGTCCTGTGGCTTACGGCTGCGGGTGGGCAGGATTACTGTTCCATAGTAATGGGCAAAGTCTTCTAATGTCTCATTCAACAAGGGTTCATACTTGCTGGCTTTGGTCACTGCCGCTTTCAAATTATCCGGTATAATAGCGTTGGGTATACCACCCAGATGGTGCAACGCGTTTTCTATTGCCCTAAAAAAATCCGATTTGGTCTGTGATCGTACTGCTTCTACATACGTATATTGACTAGCTCCTAATACCGCCACAAACACTTCTACTGCCGTGACTTCCCCACTTCCCGGATCAACGATCTCTAGCTTTTTACCAGTAAAGTCTATGTAGAGTTTATCCCCAGCTTTCTGATCCTGTACCATACTGACCTCATGGCTCTGCTTCCATACCCGTAGATAGTGGCAAAACTGCGTATGGTTATACCCATCCGGATACTCCTCTTTGTATTCCTGCCAAAGTAACTGACGCGTTACCCCAACCTTCTGTAGCTCCTTCTCTAAGTAGGGCAATAGGCTCTGAAAGTGTTTATACCGGTCTTGTGTGGGCGTACTGGGGCGGCTTAGATACTTAGCCAACTCTTCTTCCGAAGCAGTAGGCTTGTCCGACAACTGAGAACCACCAGGCTCTAAACGGCGCAGGTACTTCTTGACCGTATTTTTGGATATGCTCAGGCTGCGGGCTATCGCCTTGATGCCTGACCCCCGGGCCCGTAATTCAAGAATCTGTTTGAGCGTGCTCATGCGTATTGGGTGACTTGCCATAGACGTTTTTGCACCCAAATATCGGATGCAAAAAACATATACCAATCGCATCAATAACTTACCCGCCGAAGGGGGTCAACATAAACGGAATTGGGGGGTCAGCATAAACGGAGACAGGGGGTCAACATCGACCGGCCTTTACAAGCCCCGAGGAATTCTCTCGATTAACTCTAAAATCCAAACCATCAAGCGCGTAGCCAAGGGGTTTCGCTACACCGATAACTTCAAGAAAATGATCTTATTTGTCTTTGGAACCATCCAACCTAATTTCAACACCACATGAATTCATCTAGAACCCGCTGGAATATGTTTCGTTTTCTTTGCGCGAACAAATTTATCTCCTATCTCAATTTCCATATCCAGCACACAACGATATAAAAAGAGCATGGCATTTAGTGCCTGCTTTTGGGTCGAAGCAGCCACTTTCTTTTCGCAAGCTAAAAAAGATAAAGATTGGTTTATTTCTTGACTTCCCATGGTAGCAGGATGCCTTTTCTGGTGATAATAGATATATTTTTGGAGGTGCTTCAGAAAGTATGATAGATCAGACGAATCCAAAGTTGATGTAAAAGAAGGCAAGTTCAAAAGCAATGATGTGGTTTTCTAACTTCTTAGAAAACCGGGTCGCCGGGCGATTACATGAGCGACGAAAAGCCCTTCTGATGCGATGTCTCAAACGGCAATTATTCCCCTCAATTCCCTTAGTAAAGGTTTTACCGATTCTGCACTTATCAGCCTGGAAAGCCTTCTTGAAACTTCTCCATTCGTCTATGGCGATGCTGTCGTAACTCACCCCGAGTTCCGCAATCTTATTGTGTAAAGCCTTGGCTGTCTTATAGTTACGTTTACCAAATACCCAGGCTACTATCTCGCCGCTACCACGATGATAGGCATGGGATGCCCCGCATAGATCAGCCAAACTTTGTTAGATTTTTCACCCACATAGCTCCAAAACTCATCCACTTCTAACTCATCGTAATGCGACTGCTTAGGTTGAGAAACAAGCTTGAGTTTGATCAATGAATCTAGCACTTTACCCATACTGATCTGCTCCACTTCAGCAATATCCCACACACCCATTCCTCGCACGAACATGCGATTGAGACGTGGCAGCAGACCGGAATGACAGCCTGGGTAATCTAGATTATGATCACCTATAAACTGGCGTCCACAAGGCTTACAAATATAGTTTTGCTTGTCTGAATAGCTTTTACGACCATTTTTGACAATATTCGTGCTGCTTCGGCAGTCCGATTTGACAGCAAGGGCAGTAGAGCGTAATTTGTATCTTCATAACATACAAATCTACCTTTATGTCCTTGCTTTTCAAG
>JBBSNI010000394.1:0-5379 GCA_038232695.1 Cytophagales bacterium | reverse complement strand
ATGGGAGTGAACCGTATTACCGTAATGCAATTCGTGAAAAATCGTAAACTTGACAAGAAAGATGGGCAACATTCCGCAATAAAATGAGGTAACTTATGCATTGCCAACCGAGGATTTCACCCGTTTGTGTACAGGAACCCATTATAGGCATGATCCTGCTGGGCGCTTTGGTCGCATTCAGTAACCGCCGGAAGCTATTTCTGGGTTGGTTCCTGCTGCTGTCTATACTTTGCCTCCTGGGGCTATATGATTTTTACCTGTGGGAGTACGACTATGGGCATAACCTGGACCCCAAAGCGCCCATACAGGTGCCGGGTATGACCTACCAGCCACCCCTGATTGGAGAGAAAATGCTGCTGAATTTTAATGCCATGTCTTATCCTGCCACAGGGTTCTGGTTTTTGATGGCAGCCCTGGCGTTCTCCTTCTTCGCCTATTTCAGTAAAAGCAGGATCAGGAAAAAAGCAGCAGCGGGCGCTTGGGTGGTATGCCTGTTAGCAGTGGCAGGATGTACTCCCCAACCTGTTGCTATTCACTATGGCGAAGATGTATGCCACTATTGCCAAATGGGTATTGCAGACGAACGTTATGGGGCGGAACTGGTAACCAGCAAAGGTAAAGTGGCTGTCTTTGATGCTACGGAATGTTTGCTGCGTTACATGCAGGAACAAACAACTACCGAAGAAGACTATGCCTATATGCTGACCAACACCTGGGATGCTCCGGGAGAATTTAACGCTTGGAGGAATACTACCTGGCTGGTCAGCAAGGAGCTTCCCAGTCCTATGGGGGCGTATCTGACTGCTTTTCGAAGTGCTGAGGAAGCCAAAAAAGTACAGCAGCACAATGGGGGAAAGCTGTATGGCTGGAAGTTATTGCCAGCGTATCTGACCACTTTGTAAACCCAACTACACTGCCATGAAACGGATTGACCTAACCCTGCTCTTCATCCTGCTATGGGCTGTCATACCTGGCAGGGCAGCCACGTTGACTGTTGGTAAAGATACAGGCTTGGCAAGCATCCTTCAGGCTATAGCGCAAGCCCAACCCTATGACACTATTGTTATCAAGGCCGGGGAATACCATGAAACGCAATTGCGCATTGATAAGCCTTTGTACATCACCGGAAAAGATTACCCGCGCATCATCGGTAACTATACCGAGGAGATTTTTATCGTCACAGCCGATAGCGTGACCCTTCGTGGATTACAAGTAGAGCAGGTGAGCACCAGCTACCTCACAGACCTGGCCGGTATCAGTGTCGTTGCCTGCCAGGGTTGCCACATACTGGAAAACAGGGTATATGACACCTTTTTCGGCATCTATCTGAAAAATGCGAAAGCCTGTGAAGTGAAAGGCAATATCATCCGGGGGACTGCACAGGAAGAGTCTAAAGCTGGCAATGCTATCCATATATGGCGGGGTGAACAAATCCTTGTTTCCGGGAATGATGTGCGTGGCCACCGCGATGGAATTTATTTTGAATTTGTAAACAACAGCCGGATTGTGAATAATATCAGCAGGAACAACCTGCGGTATGGGCTGCACTTTATGTTCTCTAATGAGGATCATTATGAAGGCAATACGTTTGAAAACAACGGATCGGGCGTGGCGGTGATGTTCTCAAAAAATATCATCATGAAAAGCAATCAGTTTTTAGAAAACCAGGGAAGCGCCTCCTATGGCATCTTGCTCAAAGAGATTGCCGATGGTGAAATGAGCGGTAACCGTTTCTACAAAAACTCTATCGGTATGTATGCGGAAGGTACCAACCGTTTGCAGATTCATCACAACGATTTTGTAAACAATGGCTGGGCTATGAATATCAAAGGCAATTGCCTGGACAATGTGATGACCATGAACAACTTCGTAGCAAACAGTTTGGACCTGGTTACCAGCAGCCAGGCGAACCTGAATGAGTACAACCGCAACTATTGGAGCCAGTACCAAGGCTATGATCTTAACAGGGATGGGGTAGGGGATGTGCCTTACCGGCCCGTCAGGCTATTTGCCTACGTAATCACCAGGGTGCCCGCTTCTATCATTATGCTACGCAGTCTACTGGTAGACTTACTGAATTTTGCAGAATCTGTCAGCCCTGCCCTGACACCTTCCAACCTGGTGGATGAAGAACCTTTAATGAAGCCTGTGTCATGATCAGTATCCAGGAACTCAGTAAGCAATACGGAAAAAAGGCCGTGCTGCGTCATATTGATGCCAGCATTTCCGGCGGAAAGAGTACGGTGATATTAGGGCCCAACGGTTCGGGCAAAACCACGCTGATCAAATGCCTGTTGGGGCTGGTTATTCCTGATCGGGGAAAAATAGTGTTGGATAAAGAGGAAACGATAGGCAGGTATGCTTACCGGGAAAAATTAGGATACCTTCCTCAGATCACAAAATTCCCGGGCAATTTAAGGGTAGAAGAACTTCTGGGCTTCCTGAGTACTTTGCGTAAAGCAGCGGCTGTTCTCAAACCAAGGCTCATAGAAGATTTGGGGTTAACTCCCTATCTGAAGCAAAAGATACGCACCCTTTCGGGGGGCACCTTACAGAAAGTGAACCTGGTACAAGCCTTCATGCACGACAGTCCTTATCTTATACTGGACGAACCTACTTCAGGGCTTGATCCCGTGTCTCTTTTAAAATTCAGAAACCTGATAGAAGAAGAAAAAGAGAAAGGAAAAACGATCGTCATTACTACACACTTTATGGAACTGGTGGAGGAAGCAGCTGATGAAATCATCTTTCTGCTGGAGGGAAAGGTTCACTTTCAGGGCACCTTATATGAACTTAACCAGGTAACGGGTCAAAGCGATCTGCTACACTCTATGGCCCAAATAAGCACCAGTGCTATTTTTTACCAAACCTAAAATGCTCAATGCGAAGCTATTACAGCATAGAAATGCAGCAATATTTATGCATGATCACTTATTAACAAAAAACCATGTGGAAGATATTCAAATATAATTTTGCTGATTTGCTCCGGGGGCGGTGGAGCCTGCTGAACTTTGCTTTCTATTTTGTGGTGAGTGCCGGACTGCTGTACCTTAGCAACGATGTATACAAAGCAGTGATCAGCTTGTCCAATATTGTACTGGCGCTCGTACCTTTGTCCTGCCTGGTGCTGGGCGTTATTTACATGTACGACCACGACGACTTTATAACCCTTATCCTGACGCAGCCCGTGAAAAGGACTACCGTTTACTTAGGGCATTATTTTGCGCTGATAGGGTCGCAGACGCTCAGTTTTACACTGGGTTTAGGCATTCCTTTTCTACTGATGGGTATGGGGTCAGGCATCATGTATTGGTTGGTGCTATGGCTTTGCGGACTTTTGCTGAGCTATATATTTACCGCCCTGGCTATGCTCATCGCCCTGTATTTTAACAATAAGGTACAAGGATTCAGCGTGGCGCTGGTCGTCTGGCTGTTTATGGCTGTCATCTATGACGGGCTGCTGTTGATCAGCCTGCTCTGGTTTGAAGAATACCCGGTAGAAAAGTTTGCCTTGTGGGTAAGCATGTTCAATCCTGTTGACCTGTCGCGTATTCTGATTACCATGCAACTGGATGTAGCCGCTTACATGGGTTATACCGGTGCTGTCTTTATCCGGTTTTTTGGTTCTCTGCAGGGAGCCGTTATCGTGACAACAGCCTTGCTTCTATGGATAGCTCTCCCAACGCTTTGCTTCATTCGCCTGGCCAGCAGAAAAGATTATTAATGCGGATCAACTGCTCCTTTTCGGGCATGTTATTGACCCTTTTCTTCAATTTCCCTTGCGGAGTAGACTGTATCAGTAAACAAAAGGTTTTCTTGTGCTATAAGCTTAAAGGGTTTTTGCTTTGATCAGATAGAGCAACGACAGTTGTACCCACTGCCGGAACATAAGCAAATTATTGTTTAAGCGTTGCCAGTTTATACTGGAAAATACCGGCAATGCTGCTTGCTCTTTTTCTGGCTTCTTCTGCCACCTCACCCTCAAAATGCTCGTCTATGGTCTCCAGAAACAGCTTCAGCCACCTGTCAAAATGTGTTTTATCCACAGGCAGTGGAATGTGCTTGAGAAAAGGATTGCCTTTGTAGCTCATTTCTCCCAGCAGCATGGTACTCCAGAAATCATACATAATGGGCAGATGCGCTTCCCAATTTACCTTTGCCGTATCATTGAAGATGGGAGATAGCAATGCATCCTCATTTACTTTTCCATAAAAGCGATCCACCAGTTGCTTTATGTCTTCTCTTGATTGTATGGTTTTCAATGGCTTATTCATTTTCGTTCATTGTTCAAATTCAATAGTTAATTATGTTTAAAGAGTGTACTACCAAAACTGAACAGGCTAAGAACTTTGAGCAGTTCGGCAGCGATGTAGTAAATGTGTACAGGATAAGACGGCACCGTTTGGCCTTGTATGTGCATTTCCGCCCGTATATCCAGAGCCGGCAACAACCAAAATGTTTGCAGCAATAACAAGGCAAGCGGGATATACATCAGTACAGCGTTTGGCGAAAACCAACTGCCCGACCATACCAGGTTGATAAGGATAGCGATGGCAAATACCCATTCTACTTTGTTCAATGCGCTAAATACCATTCGGCCAATGCCCAGGCCAACCGGCAAGGTGACACCGGGTGCCCTGAATTTTAGCCAGGCCTCCATAAAGCTAATAGCACACACAAAACCAATCCAAAGAAATACGGTAGCTATAGCAACCTGATATTTTGTTAGCGTACTCATATCGGGTAATGTTATTTTTGGTTTCCATCAGAAAACCGATTTATCTTTTCAAAAAAGTCAATCCTAATTCCAAGCCAGTGGCTAATTCATACAAGCTGGTATGCTCCAGCATGACCTTCAAATCGTCCCGGATTTTTGCAAACTTATCATGTACCGGACAAGGTTTGACAGCGTTGCATTCTTTCAATCCTAACCCACAACCCCTGTAAATAGAATCCCCGTCGATAGCATCCACAATCTGGCTCAATTTTACTTCATCCATCTTCTGTTTTTCTATTTCAAATCCCCCGGCCGGCCCCATCACCGAACACATAATATGGTTCCTGACCAGTTGCTGAAGTATTTTGGCGGTAAAGGCTACCGGCGAGTCAATAGCCCGTGCAATAGCTTTCAGGCTAGCCCGCTTATCTTCCAGCGATTGTCCCGCCACATATACCGCCGCCCGGATACCATATTCACATGCTTTTGAAAACATATTCTTTTACTTTCCGGGCAAAGACACTTTTCTTTTTTATATCGGATAATTTTATCCAATATATTTTTAACTGATTTACTACTTCATAATGCATGATAGAGTCACTGAGCATAAACGGTAGTATTTTATGGTAGGAATAGGTTAATTGACTTACTATCAGTCACTT
>JBBSNI010000393.1:0-5395 GCA_038232695.1 Cytophagales bacterium | reverse complement strand
GTTGGTTTACTGCGTATTTCTGCATATCCGTTATCTGTATGTTTTTAGTTTAATGGCTGGTCTGTCGGCTGGGATGAGGCATAACAAATAAGCATACACACCAGCTAATGTAGCGCTTATTTAAGACCCATGCAAAAGACGGGACAGGTTAGTAAAAAGACAAGATGAGTCAGCAAAAAGACAAGCTGACGTACAAAATTGGTCCGTTGGGTTAACAAAAAGACAGGAGGAGTCAGCAAAAAGATGGCACGAGTTAGTAAAAGGACAGGAGGAGTCAGTAAAAAGATAGCAGGAGTTAGCAAAAAGACAAGAGAAGTTAGCAAAAAGACAGAATGAGTCTGCGCATGACCTACTGCACGATGCTTTTTGATAAAAAGAAAAAACGTAGGGTTGACCCAAAAAAAATCCCGAAAGGGCTGACCTTTCGGGAAAAGAAGGAGGGTGTTATAACAGCAAGCAGTCAGACTTGTTTACGCTGACATAGCATCGTTCTCAGGGGTGCGGGAACCATGTTTGACGAACCTTTTTTTCAGATCGTTGTGGACAGGTTCAGCGCCTTTCACATTTCTTTTGGCGGCTACTTTCACAGAATTGTAGAAAGATAAGGCTGCCGTATACGCCTCACTGCCTGCCAGCAGCATGGTATCGTTCAGCCCATTACACAAACGCGCTGCGATACGAGACAGCGTGATCATATCGTACACTGCTTTCAGGTCTATTTCCATTTCTTTAGTGTCCACAAAGGCAGGCACCAGCGCCCCATGTGACTTGGTATACTCCACAGACTTCTCTACGAAAGGCATGTTGCCCTCCCCCATCTTGGGCAGCCTTCTTCTTTCTTCCGGCGTAAGCGCCACCAGGAAGGGGCTGAGAAGGTTGTTTACCTCTTCTAATTTTTGAGAAGCTTCCGCCAGCACTTTAGCAGGAATTTGAATAGAAATTTGGTTTTCCATATGTTTCAATTATTGATGGTGTGAAAAGAATTATTACTCCCTCAAAAGTAGACACTGTTTCAGAGAATAAAATCTTTAAAATGCGCCATTCTTGCTTATGTAGCTTTTGGATAGATTCATGGACATTTATCAAGGATCTTGCGGGTTAACGTTTCAAACTCCTCATAACTTTTCTGCACAGCATATACATGCGCACCGATAGCGCCGTCACCTGGCTTTAATAAGAAGATAGGCTTATGGGCTTCCATAGACATAGGCGCTAAACTTCTAAAGTGTTTTAATAGTGCTATACAATGGGTGTCGTTATCCACTGTAAGCATATGATCATCAGGTATTCTTAAAACATATTCTTTAAATACCTTAGGTATTCGGTTAGCCCATTTTAAGTATGATTTCAGCGGAATGCCGCCCACAGATCTGCTTTCTTTTGCCGAATACTGCATGACAATATATCCTGCGGGCGTGGTATTGTTTTCGGGAATATGGACAGGCGGAATGCCGCCCAAAAGATTTTGTGGTTTCAAATCTTTTCGCTGACTCCATTGCTTCTTCCACAGATGTAATGTGGTTCCCAGGTTTTTAATCCCTTGGAGCGAAAACAAATCAGAAGCAACTGGCATAATGATATAATCAGAGCTGATGGTAACCGACCTGTTAATAGCGCCAACGTTGGAACCTACATCGATCAATATTATTTCTGCGCCAAACCTATGAGCAGCTTCATCAATGATTGTTTTAAATATACTTGTAACTCTAAAGGAATCGGGTTTACTATTCAAGCAATTAAACCAAGCAACACTTAGCGTATCCTCAAAAGTAAATAAAACAGGATCTCCTAATATAAGACCAAGATCATCGGTGATCTGCTCAATATGAACCGGTGTGGCAGGGTCGCCACCGACTATGGGAGTAATAGCATCTAAAACTGTAATTGATGAATTATTTTCGTAGACTTCCCACAGTCTTTCTTCAGTTAAAAACATGGATGTTAGATTCGGTTGAGGGTCTAAATCTATGGCAAGGGTTTTTATCCCTAATTCAGACAACATCCATGCAACATGGTAAACGGTTGTTGTCTTACCAACACCCCCATTATTATTGAAAAATGTAATGGTTCTCATAGCCACTGTTGATGTATAGGTATCACAACTCTAAACTTGGTCGTTAGCGATAAATCAAAATCAGGGGAACCATTACCGTTTTTGATCAACTCGTCTTTGGCTCGCTTGACACCGTAATTAAACCTGTTCACGTATCCCAATACTTTCATAGCCTCGGCCAGTACCACATTCCGATAGTCGCTGGCATTGGGGAAATTTTGTGGCGTAGCTTCTCCATACAGCCCACCAGGGTTCTGTATTTCAATACGGTTTGGAAATTCATACACATAAATGGGCGCATTGGATTCATAACTTCTGTGCATCACGGCATTCATCATCAACTCTCTTAATGCCCAATAAGGATAGTTACGAACAATTTCTTCTTGAAAAGACACTGTTCTTATGGGGCGTTCTTTGATGATATTGCTTTTGATAAATTCATCTATTAATCCAAGCTCTGTGATGAGTGCGCCTGAAAATTTCTTTTCATAGGCTACATCGCTCGTCATTTCCTCTCCTGAGAATTTAACGTATTGTGTATATGCACCGGGTAGATAAAATTCAGGATTTAAACCAATTAATAGAATGCCTGCATTTGTCGGACAATTTTCTTTGAGGTCAAAGAAACGGAGCGATGCCAGTTGTTGCTCTATGGTTCTGTCATTCTCAGCCAATGTATCTCTGTCAATCGCTGACGGAAGATAACTGATTTTAAAAAGTTCAACACTTATATCGTTTAAAGTAGCGCCTAATGCAGGAACCAAATCATAAGTTTTGGCAAAAGAAGCTCTTCTTTCCGTTAATATTCTTTCTTCTTCCTGTGTAGCCTTGTCTCTTCTTGGCCCTACTCTTATCCAACATCTGCCGTCAAACCTGACCGGTGGGTAGGTTGATGGCTTCACTTCAATCACAACAACTTCTCCTGCTGGAAATTTAAAAACTGGGCTAACGACTAACGACGGCTGAGGTAAAACTTTACCATTGCTCTTTATATTTCCAATTGTTTGAAGTTGTTCATCTGTCCAGGTCTTTCCAGCTAATGTTCCGTCATCCTGAACGCCCAGCAGTATATATCCCGGATGTTTATGGTTGGGGAAGTCATTGGAGTAGGCACATATTACCGGACCGAGTTTATCTTCTCTGATCGAAATCGTTCTTTCAATCCAATCGCTTTCCATGTCGGCAAGCAATTCTTTCACTTTATCTTCGGTTATAATCATTGGTTATGTTGTTCTTTACACATGCTGGCAACTACTAAATATACCAGATACCATCCAATACTTCAATTAAAAACAGTAAACTCCTTCAAAAACCGCACATCATTTTCTGTAAAAAGCCTCAAATCTTTGATCTGGTATTTGATCATCGCCATGCGCTCTATGCCCATGCCGAAGGCAAAGCCGGTGAACTCCTGCGCATCGATGCCGCAGTTTTCCAGCACTTGAGGGTCTACCATGCCGCAGCCACCGATCTCCAGCCAGCCGGTTCCTTTCGTCACACGGCGGTCTGCTTCCGTTTTAGTACCCCAGTAAATGTCCAGCTCAGCGCTGGGTTCGGTGAATGGAAAATAGGAAGGACGGAGCCGGATGTTGGTTTCCGGTCCATACAGTTCGCGGGCAAAGTGCAGCAGGGTCTGCTTCATATCAGCGAAGCTCACGTTGCGGTCTACATACAAGCCTTCTACCTGGTGGAATACGCAGTGGGCACGGGCAGAGATGGCTTCGTTGCGGAACACCCGCCCCGGCATGATGGCGCGGATCGGGGGCTGCTGGTTTTCCATGAGCCGCACCTGTACCGAAGAGGTATGCGTACGAAGCACCACGTCGGGGCGGTTCGCCGCGCGATCTTTTTCTATAAAAAACGTATCCTGCATCTCACGGGCAGGATGATCGGGCGGAAAGTTGAGTGCCGTAAAGTTGTGCCAGTCGTCTTCGATCTCCGGCCCTTCGGCCACGTTGAAGCCCATGCGCTCAAAGATGCTGACAATACGGTTGCGCACCTGCGTGAGCGGATGCAGGGCACCCAGCGTATCAGGCACAGGCGGCAGGGTCAGGTCGGGTACATCCTGCACGGCTTGCCCTGCTTTTTGCTGCTCCAGGTCGGCGATCAGCGATTTGAACTTGTCCTGGGCGGCGTTTTTCAGGGTGTTCAGCCGGGCGCCCATGGCTTTGCGGTCTTCCGGGGCTACGTCTTTCATCGCGCCAAAAAGCTCGCCGACCACGCTTTTGCGGCTGATAAAACGCATCCGGTACTGCTCCAGATCCTCTTCGCTGTGGACTGTAGCCTGCGCAATTTCCTCGAGCAAGCCTTTTATTTTTTCTTCCATCATATAAAACTATTCATTTGAGTTGTGTTTTATCCGTCTTATCTCTAAGTCAGCATACTGCCTTTCTAAAGGCACAAGCGGACGCTTGCGCCAGCGTGAGTGTTTATTATTAAAGCTGCAAAGGTAGGCGAAGAGGGGAGGGTTGTGCAAACGGTAGGCATTTATTTTAGTGCTTTTCGCTGTTTTTTTGTTTCTTCGCCTCCATGCGTAAGGACTACCAGATCTCTATCATTGGCGCGGGGCGGGTTGCCTGGCATCTGGCGCCTGCTCTGGAAGGGGCCGGGCACAGCGTACAGGAGATTTACAGCCGCCGTCCGGCAGAAGCCCAGAAGCTGGCAGACCGGCTGTACCATACCACCGTGCTCCACCAGCCGGATTTCTCCCGGAGCACTTCCGAATTGCTCATCATTGCCGTAGCCGACGATGCCATCCGGGAGGTAGCCACCAGTCTGCGCCTGCCCAGCCATCCGGGGGCGGTGGTGCATACTTCCGGCAGCCAGCCGCTGGAAGCACTGCAAAAAGCGGCTACGCCCTACACGGGTGTGTTTTATCCTTTACAAACTTTTAACAAACACAAACAAACAGACTTCCGCAAGATACCTATCTGCCTGGAGGCTGACGATCATCAGGTGCTGAACATGCTCACGCGGCTGGCCAAGAGCATCAGCCCTGTTGTCAGGGTGATGCATTCTAAAGAACGGCTTGCACTGCATGTGGCGGCGGTGTTTGCCTGCAATTTTACCAACCATCTGTTGTATATGGCTGAGACGCTGGCAGAAGATCAGCACATAGACTTTGGTCTGCTCCATCCTTTGATCACAGAAACCCTGGGAAACAGCCTGAACATCGGTCCGCAGCCATCGCAGACCGGTCCAGCCGTTCGTAGCGACCAGACCACGCTGAAAAAACACAGGCAATATCTAAGAGACTTCGACAAGACGTATCTGAAAATTTACAAGCTGCTATCAGAACACATTGCAGACATACATAAAGTTGAAGACAAGTAAATCGAGTAT
>JBBSNI010000392.1:0-5414 GCA_038232695.1 Cytophagales bacterium | reverse complement strand
TGAGGTGTTACAGTTTTGCCGGACAGTAGACTTGCTTAGTTCAAAGATATAATTTATTGATTTACTTTTCCAAACTGTTGTTGTTGCCCTGTGGAAATGTGGGTAACTCGCCGGGACGCCGGGCGATAGAGTTATCCATATTTCCACAGGTTACCGCCGCTACGTGGGTGCTGCTTCTGCTTCAAAGTTGATCGGACTGAGGTACTGTAGTGAAGAGTGACGCCGTACCGGGTTGTAATACATCCCGGTGGGGCACCACTCGATGTACTCAAATATCTCAGTGTAAGCGGTCTGTATATCTTCAAACATCCCCCCTTCCAGTAGTTCGGTCGCTTCGGCGATCCGATTTGAAGCGGCTAAAGCATGATTCCATGAATGCATTGTCGTAAGAATTGCCGGCCCGACTCATGCTCTGCATTAACTTGTTGTCTTGCAATAGTTTACGAAAAGCTTTTCCCGCATACTGCCCACCTCGGTCTGAATGTACGATCATCCCTTTGACTGCCTGGCGAAGCGACAAGGCTTTTTTGAAGGCCGATACAACCAACGCTTCGCGCATATGGTCGGCTAGATGCCAGCCAATGATCCTACGAGAATATAACCGCGACGGCGGACCGTTCCATCCAGACGGCCAAATAAGCCCACTGACCTGCGTAGAGAGGAATATACGTTATGTCCCCTACCCAGACGCTGTTCGCTTCACTAGGCATACAACTGTTTAGCAAAAGATTGGGGCTGATCGGGTAGCTATGGCGGCTATCAGTTGTACGGGGTATGAACGAACGGGTCGGACGGCCGATGCCGTTGAATGGCTTTTAAACCAAGCTTTTTCATGATACTGCGTACTCTATGGTAACCGATCTCTACACTCTGGGCTTGCAACTCAGCAACAATTCTACGGGCACCGTAGCGTCGGCGGTGTGCTTGGAAAACAGTCCGCACCTGATCCTCTTGCTGCGCATCAGCCGTGCTGATACGGTAGCTCGCCCCGGTGCGCCAGGCATACCAGGTACTACGACTAATGTGCATCGTCTCACATAATAACGCTATGCTATGTTCGCCTTGTTGGCTTTCTACAAACTCGTACATCTCGGTTAGGGCTGCTGTGGTGCCCCACCGGGACTGAAAATGCCTAAGGCTTTTTTTAAAATATCCCGCTCTTGCTCTGTACGCTGTAAGGCTGCTTTCAACCGCTTATTCTCCTCAACTAATTCGGAAGCTTCCGGAAATTGATCTAACTGCTGGCTTACCTTAGTACGTGCTCGGCTGCGCCAACGATATAATAGATTCTCACCCATCCCCAATGCTTGGGCCACATCGCTCACTGAACGGCCATCCTCTACCATCCGTAGGGCTTCCGCTTTGAAGACCGCATCGTATTTCCGGCGGCTCTTTGTTGTGTTCTTCGTGCTATTCATACTTGCAAAGTTATGCAAGTTCACTGTCCGTCATATCAGGAGCATCTCACACCAAGGATTTAAAAAGCATGGTCTATGCCTATCCCACCTTTGCTTCGGATATTTCGCATATGGTGTAGCATATAAAATGACTACGCATTGATGATGATATTGGAGTACCTAAGGTTGCACTTTGTGAGGAGGCCTGCCATTGTGATTATAACATGTATGCACGTACGTTTTCATTGGCTTACATGCCATAATATGCATTGTTTGCCTACATATGAGATAGCTGGCTTCAACGTAGTCTAAACATTTTTGATTTCCTTTGGTTCTTCCGATATTATCCGCTTCTTTAGAGGAGCTGTTTTCCTGGGTTACGCATGAACAGATCAAGCATCAAAATAGCGATTCCTTTTCTCTGTCTCTTATACTGCTTTGCCTTTTTTGAGATAGATATGCCTGGCTATACCCAGACCTATCACGATGCCTTTGATACGTATGTATACCAACAGCACCAGGATGATGCCTCTCCTTCCCCCGAATTTCACTTTACTTACCTTTTTTTACCGACAGGCTTTTCTGTTACTGCCAGACAAGAAACGCCTACTTATGCTATATCCTACTTTGCTGATGCATGGGGTGTAAGCAGCAACAAATTGTACCTCCAACATTCGGTGCTGCTCATTTAGGCCGAATAATCCTTTCTCATTTTACTTTCCTATTCATTCTGTCACCTGGTCAGTAGGATCGCCATATCTTTTTCGCTTTCATAAAAAGATGTAATAGCCTTTCCTATACCCGGATCTCATCTATCTTCTTTTTCAGATATGATCAATGCTATTATATCCTTTTCCATCCACAATAAACTGATTATTGGGCTATTTACGGTTTTCCTGATAGGCTGGGGAATTTACGCGGTGCAAAATATACCCATTGATGCGGTACCGGACATTACCAACAACCAGGTACAGATCATCACCACTTCGCAAAGCCTGGCGGCCCAGGAAGTAGAGCAGTTCATCACGTATCCGGTAGAACTGGCGATGGCAAATCTGCCGGGCCTGAAAGAAATCCGCTCCATCTCCCGTTTTGGTTTATCAGTAGTAACAGTCGTTTTTGAAGAATCTATGGGCACCTTTCTGCCCCGGCAACTGGTCGCCGAGCAACTCAAGGAAGCCCAGGAAAATATCGGCGACGGATTCGGCACCCCATCTATGGTTCCGATCACTACCGGACTGGGAGAAATTTACCAATACACCCTGGCTACTGACCCGGAGCATGATACAGTCTACTCACCTACCGAACTGCGCACCATCCAGGACTGGATTGTGAAACGCCAGCTTAGCATGATTCCCGGTGTGGTGGAAATTAATTCCTTTGGCGGTTTCCTCAAACAATATGAAGCAGCTGTGGACCCTAACAAGCTTAATGCCTACAACCTGACGCTCTCTGATATTTTTACCGCTTTGGCAAAGAACAACCAGAACACCGGGGGCAGCTACATTGAAAAGAACCCGGAGCGTTACTATATCCGCGGTCAGGGACTGGTAGGCTCGCTGGAGGATATCCGGCAGACGGTGGTGGCGAATCGCCAAGGCGTACCCGTCACCATCGGGGATATAGCCAATGTAGGCATGGGCCAGGCACCCGCTATGGGGCTGCTACCAAAGATGGCAAGGGAGAAACAGTGATTGGCGTGGTGATGATGCTCAAAGATGCTAATTCTGCCGAGGTGATCAAAAACGTAAAACAGCGGGTGGCAGAAGTGCAGCAAACTTTACCGGAAGGCATCACCATCCAACCCTTTCTGGATCGCACCCGACTGGTGAACAAAACCATCAGCACCGTAGAAGAGAATCTGATCATTGGTGGCGCTATCGTGATTGTAGCCCTCATCTTTCTGCTGGGTACCTGGCGATCAGGTTTTATCGTAGCCTCTGTCATTCCGCTTTCTATGCTCTTTGCCCTGGGCATGATGCAGGCTTTTGGCATTTCTGCCAACCTGATGAGCCTGGGTGGCCTGGACTTTGGCATTATCGTAGACGGTGCTGTGATCATCGTGGAGTTTATGGCCGTACAACTGGTCAGAAACCACGACCAACTCAGCGCACTGACGGGGCAGAAAAAACAAGGGCTGCTCGACAGGATTGCTTTTGATGCGTCCAGTAAAATGATGAACGCTGCCATCTTTGGCCAGCTTATTATTTTAATTGTTTTCCTGCCTATTTTGTCGCTCACCGAAGTAGAAGGCAAGATGTTTCGTCCGATGGCCTTTGCCTTCAGCTTTGCCATTCTGGGTGCGATGATCCTTTGCCTTACCTATGTGCCGATGATTTCCGCCCTGCTGCTGCACGGAGAAGCCATCCGGAAAAAGACCTGGGGCGACCGCTTTATGGATAAGTTAGAGGAATTATACAGACCCGTCATCCAACGGGCCTTGAACTTTAAAATCATCGTGATGACTGCTGCGGTAGCACTTCTGGCAGTGGCTATCTGGATTTTCTCCACCCTGGGCGGGGAGTTTATTCCCAAGCTTGATGAAGGCGACTTTGCCCTGGAAACCCGGATGGGTCCGGGTATTTCTCTTCCTGAAATGAAAAAGAACATGAGTAAACTGGAAAGCATCTTACTGGATAGCTTTCCGGAAGTTGAAACCGTCGTGACCAAAATCGGGGCAGCAGAAATCCCTACTGACCCCGTTCCGGTGGAAGCATCTGATATCATGGTAGCCTTGAAAAACGAGGATGAATGGGTATCGGCAGACACCAAAGATGCCCTGGCCGAAAAGATGGCAGAAGCGCTGGAAGTAATTCCTGGACTGTCAGTAGAGTTTTCCCAGCCAATAGAAATGCGCTTTAATGAACTGCTGACGGGTGTAAAGTCCGATGTGGCTATCAAGATTTATGGCGATGATCTGGCGGTTTTGCAGCAGAAAGGCAATGAAGCTGCCAGCATCATAGAGCAGGTACCGGGAGCGGCAGACGTCAAGGTAGAACAGGTAACCGGTTTGCCCCAAATTGTCATTAATTACAAACGCAACCGCCTGGCCCAATATGGGCTGACCATTCAGGATTTGAACCAGATCATCAGCACCGCTTTTGCTGGCTCATCTGCCGGTACCGTGTATGAAGGCGAAAGACGTTTTGACCTGGTGGTGCGGCTTCAGGATCGCTTTCGGCAGGATATCAGTGCGGTGCAAAATTTATACGTACCGCTGCCCAATGGACAAAAAGTTCCTATGAATGAGGTGGCCAGCGTAGATTTTGAGGAGGCTCCCGGACAAATCTCCCGAGATGATACCCACCGGCGCATTGTCATCGGTGTGAATGTGCGTAATCGGGACACGGAATCTTTGGTACAGGAAATACAAATGCAGCTTTCCCAAAAAATGCAACTGCCTCCCGGTTATTCCATCACCTATGGCGGACAGTTTGAAAACCTGAAACGAGCCAAAGACCGGTTATCAGTGGTCATCCCCATTGCGCTGGCGTTGATTTTTATGATTCTCTTTATCAGCCTGCGTTCTTTCAAAGAGACGCTACTGATTTATACCGCCATTCCTTTTGCCGCTGTCGGTGGCGTATTTGCGCTCTGGCTCAGAGACATGCCGTTCAGCATATCCGCCGGGGTAGGCTTCATCGCCCTTTTTGGCGTAGCCGTGCTCAACGGCCTGGTGCTGATCAGCAGCCTGAATGAGCTGAAAAGCGAGGGCGTGAGTGACCGGAAAGAACGTATCCTGCAAGCGACCAAATCCAGGCTACGCCCGATCTTTCTAACGGCTTCTACGGATATTCTGGGCTTCCTGCCGATGGCTATTTCCACTTCCTCCGGGGCAGAAGTGCAAAGGCCGCTGGCAACAGTGGTGATCGGCGGAATTTTCACGGCTACCTTGCTCACGCTGTTGGTACTTCCTGTACTGTATGACTGGGTAGACCGTCCTTTCAAAGTGAAAAAATTAGGTTTGACGGTCATTACCTTGCTGTTTGTAGTCTCTCTTCCTTTGACAGGACAGGC
>JBBSNI010000391.1:0-5421 GCA_038232695.1 Cytophagales bacterium | reverse complement strand
GGGGTGCCCAACCTGGCGCCTTACCAATTGGCGACCGGCAAAGCGGGCAACCCATTGGCAAGCGGTAAGCCTTTCATCAACAACTTCCTGCCCAACGGCGGTGACATGCTGCGTCTGAATATGGCTGTGCCTGTCACAGACCGGCATGATGAGGCTTTCAGTTCCCTGGGATTGGTACAGGCAGCTGTCTTAGGACTTACCGACCCGGCATACCAGAACACCGACATAGAGTTCATTCCCAACATGGATGGCTTTCCTAACGGAAGAAGACTGGAAGATGATGTCACCCGCATAGAACTGCAAGCCGTCAGCGGTGTAGTGCTGGCTGCTATTGGGCTCTGGTATGATGACTTTGATGCTTCTGACCCTGAGGCTTCTCCCGTCACGGAGGATTTGTTAGGTGTGTTGGGATACACGACGGGCATAGAATCCAACGATGCTCCCTTCATGGCTATGTTCCCTTACGAACAGAAACCATGGAGTGGCAATGGTGAGTTCACGGGCAAGGCGATCACCTACAACCAGCCTGATGTGCTGGACCCCACCCCATTACCCAATAGAGTGACCCGGTTCACTTTGGTAGATGCGAAGAGCAACAAGGATATCGTGCAGATCAAAGATGGGGATGTCATTGCGCTGTCTTTGTTGAAAACCAAAAAGTTTAACATACGGGCCGATGTAGCCGGTGAGATAGGAAGTGTCGTCTTTATGCTCAATGGCAAAAAGGTGCAAACGGAGAATATCGTACCTTATGCCCTATTTGGCGACAAGGATGGCGACTACCGTGAGGGCATGTTGGAAGCCGGAGACTATACGCTGAAAGCCACTCCTTACATGGAACAACTGGGCAAAGGCAGCAAAGGCACGCCGCTCTCCGTCTCCTTCACCGTGGCAGACAATCCATTGATCGCCAGCTTTATGTTGGTCAATGCAGCGACTATGGATGCAATGATGGAACTCAAAGATGGTGACAGGATCAGCCTGGCATCTTTGGGCACGGATCAACTGAACATCATCGCCATCACCGCCCCTGAGAAAGTGGGAAGTGTGGTCTTTGACCTGAATGGGAAGAAGAATGTGCAGACCGAAAACAAGTTGCCCTATGCCCTGGCAGGCGATATGGCTGAAGGTGGTATGCGCGTTCCCAGTCCCATGACATTTGAGCCAGGAGAGTACACCCTGACCGCTACGGCGTATTCCAGAAGAGAGGGCAAAGGAAAGCCAGGTCCTTCCAAGACGATTTCCTTCACCATCTTTGAAGACCCTATCGTGGCTAGCTTTACCCTGGTCAACGCTGAGACCGGCCAGGACATCATGGACATCATGGAAGGCGATATGATAGAACTGTCTTTACTGGGTACCGACCAGTTGAACATCCGCGCCAACACCATGCCTGAGAAGGTAGGGAGCGTCGTCTTTGGTTTGAATGACAACGATCATTTCATGACCGAAAACTTATTGCCTTATGCTTTGGCAGGTGACAAACCTACCGGAGATCCGCGGATGTACCGGGCGATGGATTTTATGGCCGGCGACTATAAGATCACCGCCACGCCTTATGCAGAAAGCATGGGAGCCGGTATGGCAGGTGTTGCCTTGACTGTGAACTTTACCTTCACAGGGCAAAGCAACGCCAGGATCGCAGCGTCCGGCAAGCAAAGCAACGCGCTGTCAGATGGGTTGCTGGGTGAGCCAAACTTTAGCACCGCCCTGTATCCTAACCCTGCGCGGGATCATTTCTCTTTCGGCTTTGCCGGAACCAGCCAGGATGTGGTTTCTATTTATATCTATACCGTGAATGGCCGTCTCGTCAAAACACAAAAAGGTGAGGTGAGCGGACGTTCTACCGTAGATGTCAATATCAGTGATCTGAACCTGAAGGCGGGCAATTACCTGGTCAGGGTAGTGTCTGCCAATGCTGAACCTCAGGTGTACAGACTTGTCAAACAATAAACCTCTGCAAGGGATGCCGGTGTATCGCCGGCATCCCTTTTTTCACTTAAAATAACACTCAAAATGAAAAATATATATACCAATAAAGGCTTCATGATGGTTGTGATAGCCGCTGTAATGTTCTTCCAATCCTGCAACCAACCTACAGACAACAAGGAAACCCTGAAAAAGACTGCCAAGACTGCCCGGGTAGAAGTGCCCGCCTTGCTGGACAAACAGCCTGGCATTGGCAACCCTGTAGAGCAGCAATCCATTCTTACGACTTACAACGGTCTGAAAAGTACGATCAGCAAAGATCAGAAAGACCTCAAATCCAGGCTGATGATGGCCAAGGTGTTTATGCAGGAGGCGCGCCTCACCGGTGAACATGGCTACTATTACCCTGCCGCCCTGACCATGATTGATGGGGTGCTGGCAGAAACCTCTAATAATCCCGACTATCACTTCCTGGCCTTGTCCCTAAAAGCTACCGTACTGCTCTCTTTACACCAGTTTAATGAAGCTCTCGAAGTAGGTAAGCAGGCACTTGCCCTCAACAGTCATAACGCTTACATCTATGGCGTACTGGTAGATGCCAATGTAGAGTTAGGGCATTATAAAGAAGCCGTCAAGATGTCTGATAAGATGGTCTCCATCCGTCCGGACCTTCGTTCTTATTCCAGAATTTCCTACCTGAGAGAAATTCATGGCGAAGTGGACGGTGCCATAGAGGCCATGAAAATGGCTGTGGCGGCCGGTTATCCCAGCTATGAGGAAACCGCCTGGTGCCGTCTGACGCTGGGCAAGCTCCACGAAACCTACGGCGACCTGCCAAATGCTGAAATGCAATACACCCTCGCCCTGCAAAACCGCCCCGATTATCCTTTTGCCATTGCTGCCCTGGCAGGGCTGGACATGAAGAAAGGTAATTATGAAGCAGCAGAAGATAAGCTCAAACAAGCCTGCGCCCTGATCCCGGAAGTCTCCTTTTACGAACAACTGATCAAGGTATATCAGGAAACCGGCAGGGAAGAACTGGCAGAAAAGACCTTAGAGGAAGTGTTCGCTATGATGGCTGACGACGAAGCGCATGGTCATATGATGAGCCTGGAATATGCAAAACTCCACCTGGACATCACCCACGATTATGACAAAGCCCTGGAATACGCGCTCAAAGAATACAAAGCCCGTCCGGACAATATCGATGTCAATAAAGTGCTGGCAGCGATCTACCTGGAACAAAATAACTACAGCAAAGCCCAGGAACACGTAGCCAAAGCATCCGTCACCAACTCAGCCGATCCTAAGCTTTTGAGCATTGCCAAGGATGTCAAAAATAAAAACGGGTAAACCCTCCATCCTTGAGCATTGAATATTGAATATTGAGTGTTGGGTATTGAGTGCGTCCGGCGCCCGGTTTAAAATATTCAATAATCAATGCTCAACGCTCAAGGATAAAAAGGAGTCATCTGACAAAAAACCATCTATAAACTATCTATCAAGTTCTTTCTCCATGCGTCTTATCATCGTATTGTTCAGCTTGCTGCCGTTCTTATCGTATGGGCAGCAGCTTCAGGGAAAAGTGACGGATGCCATCCGTACGCCTTTAGCCAATGTCAATATTGTCAACAGAAGTTCCGGCTCACATGCACATACCAATGCGCTGGGCATTTTCTTTCTGTCTGATACCCAAGCAGGCGACACCCTGCTGATCTCGCATGTGGGGTATGCCACCTATCTTCATGTGGTGCCAGACCTTGACCATGAACTGGAGATCATCTTGAAAGAATCTGCTGTCGAACTCGAGCAGTTGGTCGTCACAGCACAGGTACGGGCGATCAACCAGATGGCTGCCGTAGACCTTAAAACCAATCCGGTGAACTCTTCCCAGGAAATCTTAAGAAAAGTGCCGGGCCTGTTTATCGGTCAACATGCCGGTGGCGGCAAAGCAGAGCAGATATTTCTGCGGGGCTTTGATATTGACCACGGCACCGACATCAGCCTGAGCGCCGACGGCTTGCCCGTCAATATGGTTTCACATGCCCACGGACAAGGCTATGCCGACCTGCACTTTTTGATCCCTGAAACGATCAGAGCCATTGATTATGACAAAGGCCCTTACTATGCCAACAAGGGCAACTTTGCTACCGCCGGTTATGTGGATTTTCATACCTACGACCGGATAAACAAAAGTATGGCCGCCGTTGAATTGGGCAGCTTCAACCGCTTGCGCACCGTAGGGCTGTTCAATTTGTTAGGCGATACGGAAAAACATGGCGCCTACCTCGCGACAGAGTATCTGTTATCGGATGGACCTTTTGAGTCGCCGCAGAACTTCAACCGCCTGAATTTGATGGGCAAATATGCCGGTCAGTTCAGCCACAATCAGCACCTCACGCTACAGGCTTCTATCTTTGACAGCAAATGGGATGCCTCCGGCCAGATACCCCAACGTGCTATAAATCAGGGGCTGATCAACCGTTTTGGTGCCATTGACAATACCGAAGGCGGATTCACCCGGCGCGTCAATGTCATAGCCAGGCATACCAACCAATTGAACGACCGAAGCTTTGTGATGAGTAAAGTCTATTATACCCATTACGATTTTGAGTTATATTCTAATTTTACCTTCTTTCTAAACGACCCTGTCAACGGAGACCAGATCCGGCAAAAGGAAAGCCGGGGCATCGCAGGGCTGGAAAGTGTGTTGAACCAGAGCTCTGCGCTGCCTGGCGTGGACATATCCTTGCAGTCGGGAGCCGGATTCCGTTATGATGATATTAACGATAACGAACTGTCGCGCACCAAAAACAGAAAGACGACGCTCAATAATATATCCCTGGGCAATGTAGATGAGTCTAACCTGTACGGATTTGTGAACGCAGAACTGAATGTAGGTCCGTGGCTGATCAATCCCGGCTTGCGCTTAGATTATATGAAGTTTGATTATATCAACCAACTGGATAGCGCCTACTCTTCTCTTTCCGTGTCCAAAGCATTTGTCAGCCCAAAGTTCAACGTCGTGTATGCACCTAGGCGGGATTGGCAACTGTACTTTAAGTCCGGCATAGGCTTTCATTCCAACGATACCCGCGTGGTCGTTGCCCAAAACGGTCAGGATATTTTACCGGCAGCCTATGGCACCGACCTGGGAACGATCTTAAAACCCACCGACAAGCTCTTTGTGAACATGGCGTTGTGGTACCTTTTCCTCGAACAGGAATTTGTCTATGTAGGCGACGAAGGTGTGGTAGAACCCAGCGGCAAAACACAAAGAAAAGGAGTAGACGTAGGCCTACGCTATCAGCCTTTCAACTGGTTGCTGCTGGACGCCAACCTCAACTATGCCCATGCCCGGTCGTTAGAAGCTTCTGAGGGGCAAAACTACATTCCCTTAGCCCCTGCGCTTACCTCCACCGGAGGCATCGCTGTACTGCCTTATGCCGGTTTTTCCGGTACCATCCGTTACCGCTATCTTAAAGACAGGCC
>JBBSNI010000390.1:0-5452 GCA_038232695.1 Cytophagales bacterium | reverse complement strand
TAGCTTTGCATTTCTGATCTCTTTTTTCTCTTTGAACGTAAATCTAAAACTTACAAATCAAACACTTATTTTTATCTTGTTACTTAGCTTTGGGAAGCGCCCTGGAAAGCATGGGTAAGTACCCTGAGGCTGCCGCCTGGTATCAGAAATATGCAGCCGCTTTTCCAAACGATTCCAGGGCAGCCTACAAGCTGCAAGGCATTGAGCGGCTGTCAACTTATTACGAGGACTCCACTTTGTTTGATATTAAACTACTTAATATCAATACAGCTTTGTATGATTTTGCGCCTGCTTTTTTTCAGCAAGGCATTGCCTTTGTCTCTGCCCGCGAAAATTACAGGAGCGTTAGCCGTAACTTCCAGTGGGACAACACCCCTTTTCTGGATATATACTTTGCTGCCGAATACCGGCCGGGGCAGTTCCAGGTACCTGTGCTTTTCAACAGCAAAATCAACTCTACGATGCACGAAGGGAGCATGGCTTTTAATGCCGACTACACAAGGATTGTTTTTACACGAAACAATTATTTTGAAAGAAAAAAAGGAAGCTCTGAGGAAGGGGTCAATAAGCTGAAAATGTACTTTGCAGAAAGGACGAAAGAAGATGAGCCGTCTGCCTGGACAAACCTCCGGGAATTTCCCTACAACAGCGACCAATACGCCGTAGGCGACCCTGCTGTCAACAAAGCATTCACCAGGATGATCTTTGCCTCGGATATGCCGGGCGGCCGGGGCGGTACCGATCTGTACAGCAGTGTTTTTGAAAACGGCGCCTGGTCTGCCCCTGAAAACCTGGGCGAAGCCTTCAATACCGAAGGAAATGAGCGTTCCCCGTTTTTGTTAGAAGACGGCCGCATTTTCTTTGCCTCCGACGGGCGCGACGGGCTGGGAGGGCTTGATATTTATGTAGCGACCCCCGGTGAGCAAGGCTATACCGTCAAAAACATGGGCTACCCCATCAACTCCCGCCTGGACGACTTCGGGCTGATCCTGGACACCAAGACCCAAACGGGATACTTTGCCTCCAACCGGCCGGGCGGGGCAGGTATGGACGACATTTATGCTTTTACCATCCATGAGAAACCCGTACCGGACCACCGGGCGGAGGTATGCTTTGAGGTAAAAGACAAAGATACGGAAGCCGTGCTGGGTAATGCCACCATCTACATGATGAACCAGGAAACAAAAGCCGTCAGATCGTTTACCACTGATGAGAAAGGCTATGTTTGCACCGAACTTAGGGCTGATGCCCCATACCTGGTCAAAGCCTCCAAAGCGCAATACCTGGCAGACTGCATGGCTATTCACACGACGGATACGCTTGTAGGCAGGCAGCAGCCGGAAAGACCTTTGCTGCTGGAGCCTATGAAGGTGGCGCAAACGTTTAAGTATGATGAGATTTATTTTGATCTGAACGAATACACCATCCGCCCCGATGCCGCTGCCGAACTGGACAAGATCGTGGCCTTTATCAAAGCGCATCCCGGCATTTCCGTAGAATTAGGAGCGCACACCGACAGCAGAAACACCAACATGTACAACGAGGCGCTGTCTTTGAAAAGAGCCCAAAGCTCCGTAGAATATATTATCTCCCAGGGCGTAGATGCCAGCATCATCACTGCCAAAGGCTATGGCGAGTACATGCTCATCAACCACTGCGACGACGGCGTGCCCTGCCTGGAAGACGAACATCAGCAAAACCGCAGAACAGAGATCAAGATCACCGGCATACGCGAAGCAGACCCCGAACAAGCCGCCAAACTTGCCTCCTCACAACAAGGGTTAGACCCTGTAGAAGATTACAGTGAGACATGTGAAACGGTAAAACTTACTCAGGGTACGATACGAATGGTGGAGAAATAATACACTATTCAAAATCCCTCCGGTATATAGGAAAGTCAAGGGTATTATAACCGGCGAAAACGCCTAAACCGCCTTCTACATTGCTGTATACTTTAGGCGGGTCGGTTAGGTTGACCAGCCCGACACCATATTTACTCTGCGCATCCAGTGTTCCGTAATATTGATAAAATAAGCTATAGACGACCAGTTGCGTTTCTTCCTCCGGGAAATCAATGTTTATCGTTTCGGTTCATGATAAATGGTTTTCGTTTTTTTACTAAAAAAATACCCTACTTTCCTACTTTCTCCTTTCCACTCAACACCCCTACGCTAATGCTTGAAGTATGGTAAAAACGGTGTGTGGCTTTGATAAAATCAGCAGAGTCTGCCTCAAAAATATTCTCCACATACTTCTGCGGGTTGCGGTCGATCAGGGGAAACCAGGTGCTTTGTACCTGGATCATGATGCGGTGTCCTTTCCTGAAAGTATGCAGCACATCCTGCAAGGGCAGGTTTACTTCTGTGACCTGGTTGGGTACAAAAGGCTCCGGCTTTTCGAAGCTGTTGCGGAAGCGCGCCCGCATCACTTCGCTGCGCACCATCTGCTGGTAGCCGCCCAGTTCAATGTTTTGCGGCGTATGTTCATCGTTTGGCTCATCATCCGGGTACACGTCGATCAGTTTCACGACCCAGTCGGCGTCGGTGCCGGTGGTAGAGACTTGCAGGTTGGCCATGATCTCTCCTGCCAGCGTGATGTCTTGCGGTAGCGCGTCGGTCTCGTAGACCAGCACATCGGGACGGTGGGCAGCAAAGCGATGGTCGTCGCTCATGTATTTGCGCGGGGTGAACACGATCTTGATGTCTTCGCTGTAAGGCACCGGCTTCATGGGGTCGCTGACAAACTCGTCGAATGGTTCTCCGGTGTCTTCCGCATCATCCAAAGAAAGTTCGCCGCCATCGTCGAAGTAGAGTTTTTGCGGGGTAAGGTTTTCCGGGGGCCAGGCGTCAAACTTTTTCCATACTTTGGTGCCGGTATCAAAGCAGTAGGCTTCGGGTAGTTTCGGGCTGCCGTCGCCGCCTTTCAGGAAGTGGTGAAAGAAAGGGTACTCGATCTCTCTTTGGTAAAAGGCCGAAAGGCTGTCGCCAAAATAGATGTTGCCTACCATCTGGTGCAGCGTATTGCGCGCCCAGTCGCCGTGGCTCCAGGGCCCCATCACCAGCATATTGTAAGCCTCCGGGCTGGTCTTTTCTATGGTTTTGTAAATATGTAGCGGACCATACAAATCTTCCGCATCAAACCAACCGCCTACAGTCATCACGGCGTGGTCTATATCTTTGAGGTGGGGCAACAGGTTTCTTTTCTGCCAGAACGCGTCGTAGTTAGGATGGTCTTTGAGTTGTTGCCAGAAAAAGTTGTCTTTGCCGTAGTATTTGCCGGCATTTTTGAGCGGCCCCATGTTGTAGTAAAACTCATAGCCGTCGCCAGTGCCGGGGTTCACCATGGTGTACCAGGGCTGGGTGGTGAGCGTATCTTTCTGGTAGCCGAAGACGGAAGTGGCCAGCCAGTAGCTTTGCAGGTAAGCGCCCTGGTGGTGGAAGTCGTCGAAGAAAAAATCGGAAATAGGCGCCTGTGGCGAGGAAGCCACCAGTGCCGGGTGGGCGTCGGGCAAGGCTGCTGCCGTGTAGAAGCCGGGATAGGAAATGCCCCACTGCCCTACTTTCCCATTGTGGTCTTTCACATTTTTGAGCAGCCACTCGATAGTGTCAAACGTGTCGGAGCTTTCGTCTATATCTTTCTTATTTTTTTGTCCGGGAATATTAGGGCGCATATTGTCATACTGCCCTTCCGACATATACCGCCCGCGCACATCCTGGTAGACGAAAATATACTTGTCTTTCATCAGGTAGGAAGACGGTCCCAGTTGCGCACGAAAAGCATCTTTTCCATAAGGAGCAACAGCATACGGCGTCCTGTTCATAAGCATAGGATACGCCTGGCTTTTGTCTTTGGGCACATAGACGATGGTAAAAAGCTTCACCCCATCGCGCATCGGGATACGGTACTCAAACTTGTTGTAATGTTCTCTGACCCAGGTGGTATCTCCGGCAGGTGTTGTGTGAGGAAATGCGCTGGAAGTGTGTGCCGAAAAAATACTGGTCGATGTAAAAAGCCAAAAAAGCAGGGAAATCCGGTGGTTTATTTTCAAGGTGTGCATAGGTAAGGATGTCTGAACGTGTCTGTGTTCCGGCAAGATAAGTGGGATTTCCTTTATTTACAATGCAGTAGAGGGCTCCGTATCAAACATTATCCTGCCCAATACGATTAATTACAGCATGAGCAGCGAACCATTTTCCGACCTGAGCGACGAAGCGTTACGGCAAGCCTTCAGAAAGCACACCATGACCGGGCTCATCGCCTCCCTGACCTTGCTGGTCGTATTCGTGATCATCTATTTTGTGCCTTTGAACATACCCTCCGAGACTGCCCGTATCGTCACGCTGATCATTGCGGCTGCTTCGGTCATTTTTGCGGTGTGGTATCATCTGGGGCGGCGGCGCTATTACAAAGAGTTCCGGCGGCGGAATATGAGCATTCGAGGGTAAAAAAATCCCGGAAAGTCAGACAGTTAGACTTTCCGGGAGGTAAAATAGAGGGCTACATGAATCTTATTTGCCTACGGTGCTGTTGCTGGCTACCAGCGAAATTTTCAGTTCGAAATTATCATAAATGGCTTTGTCGCCCAGGTTGTCGAAGAAGCTGCCGGAGCCGTAGCGTACGTCAAACTTAGCACGGTCTATCTCCAGGGTAGCGTCGGCGGTTACTTTGCTGTCTTTCACCGTCACGGTAGCCGGAAAGGTGATGGGCTCGGTTTTGCCTTTGATGGTCAGGTCGCCGGTGATCTCATACTGCTTTCCTTTTTTAGGCGTAGCCTGCGTGATGACAAAGGTGGCTTCAGGATGTGTTTCTACCCCGAAAAAGTCATCAGACTTCAGGTGTCCTTCCAGTTTGGCTTTGTCTTTTCCGGACAGGTCATGGTCTGTCAGGGTCGGCATATCTACGGTGAAGCTTCCGCCGGTAAGTTTGTTGCCTTCTACCGTCAGGTCGCCTTCTTTCAGTTTGATCGTACCTTCATGCTGGCCGGTTACTTTTTTACCGGTCCACGCTATAGTGCTTTGTTGGGCATCTACGGCATAAGTAACCTTCTCTTTTTCAGGTGCTATAAAACCTGCCAGTGCCAGTACAGATAAAGCAACAAATAGTGTCAATACATTTTTCATAATACGAATAGGGTTTAAAGGATTGATTCATTTGTATATACAAGTATTGTATCAACAAGGTTGCGCTTTTGCTGTATTTTTTTCAAATTCACCTGAAATCGTGTTTAATGTTGATTTCTTAACCCACCCGGAATATGACCGAATCAATGTCGCCACCATTCAATACCAAAACGCGGAGTTCTATCGAGAACGAACCGGGTCGCCCTTTAGATTTGTAAAACAAAGCATAACTTTAGAAAGTACAAAATAACAAGAACCGAAAGTGCGGGTGGTGAACTACCGGGTCGCCTAGGAATTACAGACTTATCGCCCGAATTAGTCCCCTGCACTTT
>JBBSNI010000389.1:0-5456 GCA_038232695.1 Cytophagales bacterium | reverse complement strand
AATGGATGAAAAGATAGTATTTGCCCATACTTCCAAAAACCCAATGGACAAGCGAATGCCCATAGCTGCGTATGTTTTAGCGGTCATTAAACTATCTTAACCGGCAGGTACGAAAATCTTCGCATCAGGATGGATTTCTGATTAATCCTTAACATTCCGTTAACATTGGAAGGTATTTTTTTATAAATACATAATATAAAAAACCGGAAGAATATCTATATTTGATTGTTTTCAACTTAACACCATGTGTTATGAACACTACCCGGGATTTTTTCAGCTATCAATCCGATTATAACAATTATTTGCGTGAAACGTATGATCTGCTGACGCTGGTCAACCAGAGTTATCAAGCCTTGGGCATAGGTCCTTTGCACAGCATCTTTGAGTTACAGACAGCCATTGATGATACGGAGTCTGTCAGGAAGCGTGTCATGGAACAACACTGCCCGGTAGATTCCGAAAGCCTGGGCTTAGCCGCTTCTTTTACCTCTACCGAAGAAATGGACACCTTTGTCCGAATGGTCTCTTTCTTTCACAAGAAGAAGTCTTCCAAAGGTATTCCCTGGCAACTGTTCACCGTACAGCAGGGAGAACTCCTGTTCAAAGAAGAAGCGATGCCCCTGCATATCAAACCCTAACCCTTGGGTTCAATAACCTTTGTCATGCTCACCATCAGACCCGCCCAAGCTTCCGAATCTCATATTATCGTAGACTTTCAGCTTACTATGGCACAGCAGACCGAGCAGTTGACGCTTGACCGAGATACGGTAACGGCTGGCGTAGCGGCTATCTTTAAAGAGGCTGCCAAAGGTATGTATTATGTTGCCGAAGAAAACCAGGAGATCATCGCCTGTCTGCTCGTGACCCCTGAGTGGAGCGATTGGCGCAACGGAACCGTATGGTGGATACAGTCTGTGTTTGTCCAAGAAGAACAACGGGGCCTGGGTGTCTTCCGGAAGATGTACGAATACCTTCAGGACAGGGTAAAAAGCGATCCTAAGCTCATGGGGCTACGCCTGTACGTAGAAAAAACCAACCTGCCCGCCCAAAAGGTGTACCAAGCCATTGGCATGAACGGCGACCACTACCACTTCTTTGAATGGATGAAGTCTTTCTGACTATCTTTCCCTTACGCCTTTCCTTCAGGTAGAGGCATGTCATCATATATCTCTTTGTATGAAAATATTTGTCACTGGCGGGTGACTATTATCCGGCAGGTGTTGACCAATGGATAAATGTGTCAATGCTTATCCCCTAACCTGCACTACGATGAACAAATATATCTCTCTATCCGTCATTGCTCTACTCTTAATCCTCATGGCTCACCTCAGCCCCGGTCAGGTTATGGTCAGGGATATATATCCGGGAATCCCTGATTCACATCCTGGGAAAGTCAAGGCTTTTAGCGGGGCCATATATTTTGCTGCCGACGATGGTATCTACGGCTCCGAGCTTTGGAAATACGATGGCATGACTGCCCGGCGCATAACAGATATCAACCCGGGACCCGCCAGTAGTAGTCCCTTTGGTTTGGTAGAATACAACGGCGCCTTATACTTTAATGCCAATGATGGTACCCACGGAAAGGAACTCTGGAAATATGATGGCACTGCCACTACGCTAGTAGCGAATATCAACCCGGGTAGCAGCAGTTCTTATCCTGACAATTTTACAACCATAGGTGGCACCCTGTATTTTACAGCGGATGATGGCGTACATGGAAATGAACTCTGGAAGTACAACGGCACTACAACCACCTTGGTAGCAGATCTGTATCCCGGTAGTAACGACTCGCGCCCTGGCGAACTTATCAATGTAGCCGGTATACTCTATTTTAGAGCCAATGATGGCATACATGGAACAGAACTCTGGAAACATAATGGTACAACAACTACTTTAGTGGCTGATATTTATCCTGGTAGCAGCGGCTCTTATGCTGACGAACTCACTAACATAGACGGCACTCTCTACTTTGGAGCCAATGACGGCATACATGGAAAAGAACTCTGGAAATATAATGGTACAACAACCACCTTGGTGGCTGCTATGTATCCTGCTGAACTCACGAATGTAGACGGCACCCTGTATTTTATAGCCAACGACGGAATACATGGACACGAGATTTGGAAAACCGATGGTACTACTACTACGATAGTAACAGACTTTAGCCCAGACTTGGGTGTAGCAACAGAAAATGACGCTTACCTAACAGCAGTAGGCAGTACGCTTTATTTTCAGGCAAATGATGGCATACACGGAGATGAACTCTGGAAGTATGATGGGACTACCGTGTCTATGGTAGCCGATATTTATCCGGGAGAATACAGTTCTTTGCCTGATATCGAAACGGCTGCAAGAGCCTCTTTTTTAGGGGTTGATGATCAACTATACTTCTCGGCGACCGATGGCGTGCACGGATACGAACTCTGGCAAAGCGATGGCAGCGCGGACGGCACAGTCATGGTTAAAGATATTCATCGTTCGGATGGCAGCAACCCATATTATCTTGTGCAGGTGGAGCGCGCTTTATACTTTGCAGCCAATGACGGCATACATGGATACGAGCTCTGGAAATATGTGCCCGGAGACAGTGGCCCCGGCGGTATCCGTACGGTCATCCCAGGCGGGATACGCGACCATGACTGGGTTGAGTTGGGTGTCTGGGCACGCGAACGGGATTGGTGCTGGACGGGTCCCTGGATAGATTGGAAGATAAGTCCCGATTGCGGCGGCGTCATTCCTTGTCCGGAAGAGTTCTTTGGCATGTCTCTCAAAGACGAAAACCAAAAAATCGTCTGGGAACAGGTGTTTGATCAGCCCTTCAAAGGGGAGTTTCCTGTCAAAGACCAGCAGCCTTACACTTTAGCAGTCACTGCTATGAGCCAGCAAGGCGCTGAACCTATCCTCCGGCTTGGCGCTCAACTCGTACCGCAAGGCATCTCTGAGGTGAAGATGAGCTTTCAACCTTCCAAAGACTATTTCTCCTTGCAAGTGAGTACTCGTGATAAAGCTACGGTGCCTCTTGTCCTCGCGCTGACAGATAAAGCAGGAAAAGCCCTGTGGAAAAAGACATTCAACGCTCCTTTTGAGGGGATCATTGACGACCGTATCGAAACCATCGGTACAACGCTGACGCTTTCCGTAGCCGGTGACAAAGGCAACTACTCCCGTACTGAAGCTACCGGCAAATTTATTCCGCAAGAAGCACCTGTCATATCCGAAGCTGCTTTGCAGGTGTATCCCAACCCCGTCACTGACCATACCTTGTATCTGGATGTAACTGCGCTGAAGGGCGGGCAAGCTTCGCTTCAAATCCTGAATATCATAGGAAAGGAAGTCATGAGCCGTGAGATCAACATCCAACAGGGCAGTCAGCGCATCCCGTTGGATGTGCAGTCTATTCCGCGGGGCGTTTATGTGGTCAGGGTGCGCCACGGACAGCAGCATACCGCTACCCGCATTCTTATTCAGTAGTTTTTCATGCAAATAAGATAGAGACGCCGGAAAAGTTGCTTTCGCTAAAACCAGGATACTTACCTGTCAACACTTGATAAAACAAAAATAAGCCTTGCAAGAACAGCGCATGGCTTTTTTTTATGTTGATGAATAAATAAGGTGTATAACACATTTTCTTAACAGCCTTCCTACTTTTACTGTCAGACCAGCTATATTGCTACCAGGAAAGTGTTAACATAGCTTCCTCGCTTTTGGGATAAGTATCCGGACAGAACTATAATAATATTCAATCATCTGATCAGTCCTTCAACTCTTCAGTATTCAACAATCAAAACAAACACCATAGCCTATGAACCGGGTAGACAGACTCTTTGGCATCCTGACCTTGTTGCAGTCCAAGAAATACATGACGGCGCAGCAGATCGCTGCTAAGTTTGAGATCAGTGTACGCACGGTTTACCGCGACATCCGGGCGATGGAAGAACAGGGTATCCCGGTGGGTTTCGAGCCGCACAGAGGTTATTTTGTAGTGCAGGGCTATTTTCTGCCACCCGTCTCTTTCAGTTCGGAAGAAGCCAACGCATTGCTGTTGATGGAATCTATCGTGCGGGGGTTTGCCGACAAGTCTATACAGCTTCATTATTCCAATGCCCTCAATAAGATAAAAGCGGTACTGCGGCTGCCACAAAAAGAACAGTTAGAACGTCTCAGCGACAACATCAGGATGCAGGTGCCCGCCTGCTTCGAACTGGACTTTGCCTATCTGTCTACCTTGCAGGATGCCATTGCCCACAAGCGCATCATAGAGATCGCCTACAAGAACAAGGACGATGAGATCACCCAAAGAAGAGCCGAGCCGATCGGACTGGTATTTTACGCCCTCAATTGGCACCTGATCGCCTGGTGCCACCAGCGCCAGGATTACCGGGATTTCCGGGTGTCGCGCATCCGGCAGATCCTGTGCACCGGGATGCCTTTTACCGTCTGTGACCATATCAGCCTGAACAAGTACATGGAACAACTGCCGGTGGATTACTGAAGCTGATAGCTTTGCAGGCAACCCTCCCCGAGGTCTGTGTCTCACAGACCTCTATGGAGTAAGCCCACGATTACACCTGTTCTTCTACGATCCCTTACTCCACAGCAGCCGCTAACGCCTCTACGACGCCCGGACCTAAAGCAAGCCACTCATCCACAGACCGGCTGGCGCCGAGTTTGTCCACTTTTTCTACTTTCAACTCCATCAGGTAAGCGGCAACGCTCTGCTCAGCCCATAGCGCCTGGGGTACGGTCATCCGTCCCGGCTTGCCGGCAGTCGTGGTTGCCGGCATTTCTCTGAGTCCTTCTTCGGCTTGAAAAGAAGTATGCTCCATCATATACTTCCAGAGTTTGTGACCGGCCGCTTTGTCTGGCCCCTGCACATAATCTGCCGACTCCGTATTGTGCAGGGTGAGAAATATATCCATCGGATAGCCTTGCGCTAACCAGTCTACCATCGTCTTTTTCTGCGCCTGGATCTCCGGCATCTCCTCAGGCTTGACCAGGTCCCAGTTACGGTTCAGGTCGTGCCCGAACTTATTAAATCGCACACCGCCCCGGGCAACGCCGTCCGGGTCGCCCATCGGTATGAGTTGGAATACGATCTTATCCAGCAGCGCCTGGCCTGCGGTAGAATCCATGAGGTAGCGGATTGCGCCTTCCATCACCCAGGAGGTGCCTGCTTCCCAGGAGTGCTGCCGCGCCATGAGCCAGACCACCTTCTTTTGCTCCGGCGGGATAGCAGGGTTGGTGACCGTGAGCAAGTGCAGGGGACGCCCGTCTGCGCTCTTTCCCATGCTGCGTGTGCTCATGGTTGGGTCATCTTTATATTGTGCCAATAGCTGGTCAAGGCGGGCAGTCGTATAGGGCGGCAGGTGGGCTATCCAGAGGGTGTCTTTTTCAGGGGTTAGCAGCAGACGCAGTTCCGTCTGTTCTTCGTTCCACACCACTTCCTGGTCGTT
>JBBSNI010000388.1:0-5473 GCA_038232695.1 Cytophagales bacterium | reverse complement strand
CCCGGCTACGCCTGCGTTATGATCTACAAGAGGATGGGCCAACATTTGTCAGACAAACAATAGCGGCTTATGACAAACACTTTGAATATAATTTCTCCGCATTTGCCGGTACCAAGCAAGTTTTTTTTGATACGGCTAATGTAGATCTAAAAAAGAAATATGCCGGTGTATATTTTCCGATCTTTGGTATTTCAGCCGTAGCCAACTACCAGGTTTCCTATAAGTCAAAGTTAGGAGTAGGAGCCACTTTCGCGTACAATGGTACAGTGAACGCCCAGTTGGATGTTCATGATGGAGATGTGGATGATATTGACGTCCCTTTCACAGATCATTTAGCGGTAAGCATCTACCCTTCCTATGAGTTGGTGGTCCATCGGATGTCACTGATCGTACAGCCGGGATTTTATGTGATCAGGAAAAAAATACCGGGAAAAGATACATTCATTTATTACCGGATTGGGCTGAAATACCATATCTCGAAACAGTTCTTTGCCGGCATCCATCTAAGGGCTAACAGCCTTAAAGAATCAGATTTTATCGAGTGGAGTGTGGGGTACCGGCTACGAAGAAAAAAATGAATATATCGCATTATTTTTAATAAGTTTGCCCCGTTATGGCACTAAAAGAAGAGTTGCAGCAGCAAGGCAACACGCTGTTTAAGTACCGGGGAATACTGCCCCTGATCATCATTTTGCCCGCCTGGGCGCTCGCTATTCATCACGATATGGAAGCAGTAGCCCCTGCCGGAAGTTTCTGGGAGACAGCTTATCCCTTCGTCTGCCTGCTGGTCACGCTGTTGGGTCTGTTCATTAGAATTTATACCGTAGGGCATACCCCCGCCAACACCTCGGGAAGAAATACGGAAGAACAGGTGGCTGACGTGGTGAACACCACCGGCATCTATTCCATCGTAAGGCATCCTTTGTATGTAGGCAACTTTTTGATGTGGCTGGGCGTAGCCATGCTCACGTATCATTTTTGGTTTGTAGCCGTTTTTGTATTGCTCTACTGGATATACTACGAAAGGATCATGTTTGCCGAAGAGCAGTTCCTGACAGCGAAGTTCCACGAAAAATACTTACAATGGGCTGCCAAAACACCTGCCTTCCTCCCTGATCTTCGCCTGTGGCAGCCGCCTGCGTTGCCTTTCAGCTATAAGAAGGTGCTGAAGAAAGAAAAGAACAGCGTGCTCTATATATTCATCGTTTTCTTCCTTTTTATCACCGTTCCGCATCTCCTGCAACAGAGCGGTTTGGTACCGGCAGATTGGTTTTGGGTGACAGGACTGGTCTTGTCCATCGTCTTTTATTTTTTAATCAAAATGCTAAGAAGCCGGACTTCTTTGCTGGATGAGCAGGGTAGATAAACGCCTGTCATTGATACGGCATGGGTCGCCGGTTTCATGGTTTGCACACTTTCTTCACCAGTTTGCTAAAGCAAACTAAGCTGACCTCACCTGAACTGAAATTGCTCCTTTCGGTTATAGCATGGAGTGAATTATTGACATCGAGTGAAACCTATGCTAAAGAGCATTATCCATTTTAGTATCCATCATAAATTAATCGTATTGCTGTTCACGATAGCCATCGTGGCTTTCGGCGTCTATTCGCTGACGCAGATACCCATAGGGGCAGTGCCGGACGTGACCAACAACCAGGTGCAGGTAATCACCACCTCTCGCAATCTTTCTACCCAGGATGTGGAGCAGTTTATCACCTATCCAGTAGAACTGGAAATGGCCAACCTGCCGGGTGTAAAAGAGATCCGCTCGGTTTCCAAGTTTGGGCTTTCAGTCGTCACTATTGTCTTCGATGAAAGTATGGGCACGTATCTGCCCCGTCAACTGATCGCTGAAAAGATCAAAAGCGCTTCTGAGAAAATCCCTGCCGGCTTCGGCTCACCTTCAATGGGACCAATCACCACCGGCTTGGGGGAAGTTTATCAATACATTCTGGATACCCGGCCGGGTTATGATACCATCTACTCGGCTATGGACTTACGGACGATCCAAGACTGGGTGGTCAAGCGGCAGCTTTCAGGCATCCCAGGCGTCGTAGAAGTAAATACCTGGGGTGGCTACCTCAAGCAGTATGAAGTAGCCATTGACCCGGAAAAGCTCAGGGCCATGAACGTGACGGTGCTGCAAGTGTATGACGCTTTGGAAAAAAACAACAGCGTGGCCGGAGGCGGTTATATCGAGAAAGGCAGCGAGAGCTACTTCGTCCGCGGGGAAGGCCTGGCGCAGTCTGTGAGTGATATAGAAAATATCGTGGTGGCTCAGGCGGGCGACGTTCCGGTGCTGGTTCGGGATATAGCCCAGGTACACTTCGGACATGCGACCCGTTTTGGCGCGATCACCGGCAACGGAGAAGGGGAAAAAGTGCTGGGGCAAATCATGATGCTCAAAGGCGCTAACTCCAAACAGGTGCTGGAAGATGTCAAAGCCCGTGTCGGGCAAATCCAGCAAAACCTGCCTAAGGGTGTTTACATTAACCCATTTTTAGAAAGAAGCGAACTGGTGAAAAAGACTACTTTCACAGTCGCGGAGAACCTGATCCTGGGCTGCCTGATCGTCGTGTTTGTGGTGGTGTTGCTGCTGGGCAATATTCGTTCCGGCCTGGTCGTCGCCTCGGTGATTCCCTTGTGTTTGCTGTTTGCTATCTCGCTGATGTACATTTTTGGCATCGACGCCAACCTGATGAGCCTGGGCGCCATTGATTTTGGCATCATCATCGACGGGGCGGTGATCATCGTAGAGTATATCGCCTTTCAGATCACTACCCGGAGTGCTGACCTGGCAAAGCTGGCAAAACCCGAAAAGCAAGGCTTTATCGACAAGGTGACCCAGGAAGGCGCTACCCGGATGATGCGGTCGGCGGTGTTCGGACAGCTGATCATTATCCTGGTTTTCATTCCCATCTTATCGCTGGAAGGGGTAGAAGGTAAAATGTTTCGCCCGATGGCTATGACATTTTGCTTTGCGCTGATCGGGGCAATGATTTTTTGTTTTACCTACGTTCCGGTAGCGGCAGCCCTGTGGTTGAAACCTTCTCCGGAACGCAAAAAGAATATCTCCGCCCGCCTGATGAACACCCTCAGAAAAGCCTATACGCCGATCATTCATTGGGCATTAAACTATCCAAAAACCGTGTTGGCTACGGCAGTAGGCATCCTGGCTGTCACGGTCTTTGTCTTTAGCCGGATGGGCGGCGAGTTCATCCCGACGCTCGACGAAGGAGACTTTGTGATACAACCTGTGCTGAAAACCGGTACTTCTTTGAGCAAAACCATTGAAACCACCACGCGCATAGAAAAGATTCTGCTGGATTCCTTTCCCGAAGTCGAGCAGGTGGTGACCCGGATTGGAGCCGCCGAAGTGCCGACTGATCCCATGTCGATGGAAGAAACCGATGTTATTGTCAAGCTCAAACCCAAAGGCGAGTGGGTATCGGCTGATACGAAGGATGGGCTGGCAGAGCGGTTTACCCAAGCTTTGTCTGTCATACCGGGCGCGGAATATGAGTTTACCCAGCCCATAGAGATGCGTTTCAATGAACTCATCACCGGCGTCCGGGCGGATGTGGCTATCAAGATTTTTGGCGAAGACCTGGACGTGCTCAACAAAAAAGCGCAGGAAGTCAAAAACCTGATCAGTGATGTGCCCGGCGCTGCTGATATTACGGTAGAAAAAGTAGCCGGGCTGCCGCAGATGAGCGTGACCTACCACCGGGCGAAGCTGGCACGGTACGGTATCAACGTGGACGACCTCAACCGCCTGATCTCTATGGAGTTTGCCGGGCTTACCGCCGGCCAGATCTTCGAGGGAGAGAAGCGGTTTGACCTGGTGGTCCGCTTAGCGCAGGATTTTCGTAAAGACATCACCAACCTGCAAAACCTGTATGTGGGCTTGCCCAACGGAGAGCAAGTACCTATGCGCGAACTGGCTGCCATCGAGTACACGCGGGGACCGGCTAAGATTTCCCGGGACGATACCAAGCGGAGGATCGTCGTGGGCATCAATGTCAGAAACCGGGATATGGAATCGGTGGTGAAGGATGTGCAGGTACTGATTGAGAAAAATATCAAACTGCCTACCGGCTACACCATTTCCTACGGGGGACAGTTTGAGAACCTACGCTCGGCCCGCGACCGGCTGAAAGTAGCGGTTCCTATTGCTTTGGTGTTGATTTTTATTCTGCTCTATTTTGCCTTCAACTCCGTCCGGGAAGCTTTGATGGTCTATTCTGCTATTCCACTGGCTACTGTCGGCGGCGTACTCTTATTGTGGATGCGGGGGATGCCTTTTAGTATTTCGGCAGGCGTGGGTTTCATTGCCCTGTTCGGTATTGCCGTGTTGAACGGACTGGTGCTGATAGAACATTTCAAGCACCTCAAAGAACAGGGGATGGCCAATGTCCATGACCGTATCGTGAAGGGAACGACCGAAAGGCTACGTCCCGTACTGTTGACCGCTTCCGCCGCGGCCCTGGGTTTCTTTCCAATGGCGATCTCCACCTCGGCCGGCGCCGAGGTACAGCGTCCGCTGGCTACTGTTGTCATTGGTGGGCTGTTCACGGCTACGTTGCTGACGCTGGTGGTGCTGCCCGTACTCTATGAGATGTTTGACACCCAGCAGGAGGCAAAGCCAGCAGACAGAAAGCCTCACCAAACCGTAGCGTTGGTATGGTTGCCCTTTCTGCTATTTTTAGCTCCGCAAGGGCTACAGGCGCAGGAAAATACAGTCCGTACAGATACGCTCAGTATGAAGGAAGCTATCCGGATAGCTCTCGATCATAACAGCGGTCTTCAGTCGGAAAGATTAAAGGTGCTGCAAAGCCGGAAGCTGATCGCCACCGCCTGGGATATAGACAAGACACTGCTGTACTACAGCGATGATCAAAATAACATTGCAGCAAACGGGTATCCTATCCGGGTATGGGGAGTGCAGCAAAACTTCCGGTTTCCAACCGTTTATGGAGCGCAGCGGCGGGTCAAAAAAAGGCAGTACCAGTTAGAGCAAGCCAGCCTGGCTTTGCATCAAAGCGTGCTTACCAAGCAGGTGGCCCAGGCGTATGAACAGATCGTCTACTGGCAAAACAAGCAGCTCATGTTTCGTTACTTAGACAGCCTGTACAGTGCCTTCGCTCATGCAGCCCAGCGCAGGTTCGAACTGGGAGAAACCAACTACCTGGAAAAGATCACGGCCGAAGCCCGCCGGAATCAGCTACAAACTTCGCTTCGGCAAGCAGAAGAAGATACGTATAGCGCCTACCAGGAGCTACAACAACTCCTACAGGTAGAAACCGACGTCGTTATAGCCGAAGAGAAGTTGCTCCCCCTGGAGGCGGCAGCCGATACGATGCCGACCGCCTCTATGCCGATCGCTCAAAATCTTGGGACAGAATACTACGAAAGGGCCACGCTGGTGGCAGGTGCAGCCAGTCGCCTGGAACAGCAACGGCTGCTGCCTGAT
>JBBSNI010000387.1:0-5476 GCA_038232695.1 Cytophagales bacterium | reverse complement strand
TTCATCCATCTGGCTATACACATATAGCATATCTGCTTCTATAACTTTACTGTAGCTTTGCATTTCTGATCTCTTTTTTCTCTTTGAACGTAAATCTAAAACTTACAAATCAAACACTTATTTTTATCTTGTTACTAAGCTGGTCCAATACTGCACATGCGCAATACACCATTTCAGGGAAAGTGGTAGAGGCCAAGAGTAAAAACCCTGTTGATTACGTCAGTGTGTACCTCGTTGGTCTCTATGAAGGAACCTATACCGACTCCACGGGAAATTTTACCATACAAACACCTCAATTGCCTGATAGTTTGTCATTTTCCCAACCCGGTTACGTGACACAAACAATCAGACTTGATCCGGCGCATATCAACAATTTACACATCGCGCTCAATGAAGATATTCAGCAACTGACAGAAGTAGTGATTACGGCAGACGCTGACCCGGGAAAAACCTTTATGAAAAAAGTGGTTGCCCGCAAGCCCTACAACAACCCTGATCAGTACGATCAGTATAGTTATCAGCAATATACACGGGGCGAACTTGATTTGAACAACGTAGATGATCCATCAGGCCGCAAGCATCTCAAAGCCATGATGCTCAACATCTTCAACACCCTGGATACGGGCCGTCATCAAACCGACCAGTTACCCATTTACTTCACCGAAACCCTGACGCAAATCTACCATACAAGTTCACCTTCCGGAGACGAGGCAACCGTGATTGCCAAAAAATCCCTGGATCTGGAAACGGACAAACTGTTGCGTCACCTGGAGAAGTTTAACATCAATTTCAACATTTACGACAATTGGCTGCCGGTTTTTAACAAAACTTTTGCCAGTCCCCTTGCTGACAAAGGCTGGAACTATTACCATTACTATATCAACGACAGTGTGTTAGTGGATAACAAATGGCAGTATCAAATCCAGTTTGTGCCTATCCATCAGCGCAGCGACACCTTTACCGGGATGATGTGGATCAACGACAGCACCTTCTCGGTAGACCGTATTGATATGCAAATGAACCCCGGAGCTAATCTGAATTTTGTCAGAGATGTACAATTCCAGGGAGCATTTGCCCTTCACGACACAAAGAAAAGACCGGACCAGGTTTATATGCCTAAAAAATTCATCTCGGAAGTTACCTTCGAGAGCGGTCTGGATTTGCTGGGTATTCCCACCAACGTTGACACAACTGCTTTGAGCTTAACCTACACCACCACCAGCATAGTAGATCAGGTAAGTATTGACGAAAACAACCTGGCAGCCGTAGCGCCAGTAATGGATGCTTATGCCCAGGCCAACGCGTCAAACCAGTCGGAAGATTTCTGGCTAAAATACCGCACCGATTCTCTTACCCTGCACGAAAAAGCGATCTATCAGATGATCGACAGTGTTCGGGCAAACCCACGGTTCAAGATTATCACCAACCTGGCAGCGATAGCGGTTACCGGATACTGGGATATCCATAACCGATGGAGACTTGGCCATTATGGCAGTCTTTTCAGTGCCAATCCTATAGAAGGATTACGCTTTCGGCTGGGAGCTTATTCCTTGCCAGGTATCAGCAAGAAATGGAATGTGCATGGCTACCTGGCCTATGGCACACGGGACCGTAAGTTCAAAGCAGACCTGGGCATCGGTTATCTGTACAATGATAACATATGGTCCAGAACTTCGGTGTATGCTCGCAGCGACTACGATGTGTTGTTTAACGTGGACGATGAGCTGGACCAGGATAATATCATCAGCTCTTTACTGCGCAAGCCCGTCCCAAGCAATCTTACCTATGTGAAAGAAGTAGTATTGGCCCATGATCAGCAAATTGGCCGGAATCTACTCAGTAGCGTCTCGTTGGCCTATCACGAATACAATCCCTCCTTTGACTTTCAGTATCCGGTCAACCAGGATGTGCTGCCGGACGACGCTTTAAATTTAGCACATCAATTGCCTGTTTTGGAGTGGAATGTACATCTGCGATATGCCAAAGAGGAAGAAATCAGGATATTTAACTACGACCTGGTACATATCAAAACGGAACATCCTGTCATCAACCTTGATTTTGTTCAGGGTTTTAAGACTTCCATTACTCCTTTTGCCTATCGCAAGATCAGGGTGGGGGTTTCACAGAAACTGAAACTACCACCCAAGAGTGTGTTTTACTACAATCTACAGCTTGGCAAAACCTTTGGTACGTTGCCTTACCTGTTGCTGGACATACCCCGTGGCAACCAGTACTTCGTTGCCAGCCGGTACGCCTTCAATACGATGCTTCCTTATGAGTTTGTGGCTGACCGGTACGCCAGCCTGAATTCCCGCCTTTCTCTGGGAGGCTTATTGTTAGACCGCATTCCTCTTCTTGAAAAGTTAGGCTGGAAAGAACGACTTTCTTTCAACACCTACTGGGGTAGTTTATCCAACGACAATGTACAATTCAATAAGATGAATAATTTTAAAACTATCGAAAAGGCACCCTTTATGGAAGCAGGCGTGGGTATTGAAAATATTTTTCATCTCCTATCCATAGAATACCTGTGGAGGCTCAATTATCTGGATGATCCTCAAACGATCCGTGGAGGTGTTTTCGCAGGCGTCACCTTTGTATTTTAACTTTAACAAAGCAGCAACTATTATGATACAAACAATTTCCTGGGTAATCGCCTGCCTGTTTCTTGCAGCTTGTTTGCATATCACCTTTTTCTCCTGGGTACAACTGCAACTCTTGTATTTCTCTCGAAGAATACCCAGGCATCCAAAGTTCTTTGTGAATACAACGAGCCTTCCGTTGGTGACGATACAGTTACCGGTGTACAATGAAAAGTACGTGGTAAAGAAACTTATTGAGAAAATTTGTGCGATGGAATATCCTGCTGGCAGACTGGAAATTCAGATTCTTGATGATTCCACGGATGAAACCTCAGAAATTATTACCGATACTATTACTCGCTATCAGCAGCAAGGTATCTGTATTACACACATTCGGAGAAAGAACCGGCAGGGATATAAAGCAGGTGCTCTACAACATGGCCTGCAAACTGCCAAAGGAGAACTTATTGCTATTTTTGATGCTGATTTTCGGCCCAAAGCAGATTTTCTGTTAAAAACAGTGCCTTACTTTCATGACAAAAAAGTAGGCGCGCTTCAAACCCGCTGGGGATACCTTAACGAAGATTTTTCCTTATTGACCAAACTTCAGGCAGTTCTGTTAAACAACCACTTTATCATTGAACAAAGTGGTCGAGATGCTGGTGGACTTACTTTGCAATTCAATGGAACAGCCGGATTATGGCGTAAACAAACTATCCTTGACGCCGGAGGCTGGCAATCGGATACCCTGTTGGAAGATGTTGATCTGAGCTACCGAGCCCAGTTAAAGGGCTGGAAGATTGTCTTTTTAAAAGACTTGGTATGTCCGGCCGAGATTCCTCCTGATCTGAAAGCACTGAAAGTACAGCAGTTCCGGTGGATGCAGGGACAGGCAGAAGTAGCCAGAAAGCATCTTGCGGCAATATGGAAATCAGATTTTAGTCTATTCAAAAAGTTCCATGCGACCATGCATCTGACTTCCTGCTATGTCTTTGTCTCTATTTTACTCACTGCCTTACTCAGTGTACCCATGATCTATATCATACAGGATTTGGGCATCGATAGCACCTGGCTGGCACTGGTATCTGCTGGTTTTTTACTCAGTGGCATCGTGTTTTTTTACGCGAACTACTTTATCGGATGGCAGCACTTTCCCAAGAGCAAAAGGGTGCTACGATTCATGCTGTTATTCCCCCTGCTGCTCTTGTATAGTATGGGGCTGGCTTTTCACAATACGGTAGCCGTCTGTAAGGGATTGCTAGGCATAAAAACCCCTTTCTACCGGACACCTAAATACGACATGACTCATAGTCCGTTGCCAAAGGCTCTGCCAAAATATAAGACACATCCGGTTTCCTTTATGGCTGCTGCTGAGTTTTGCCTGATCCTGTATTTCTCCGTGGGGATAGGCATCGGTTTGTATACGCGGCACTATACTTTTCTCTCCTACAATATTGTGCTGGCTATCGCTTATACAGTAGTATTGGTACAATCTGTAGAAATTGAGCCAAATCCTAAGCGCAGGCAAACTAAACCAGCCAAGAAAGCCAACTTTTAACCAGATTCATGAACCGTTTAATCTCATAAAACCATGATGCTACAACAAAAAATGCAAGCCTATGATATTCCGCAGCAGCTACAGAGAAACGGGATATATCCATTCTTCCGCACCATTGAGTCTGAGCAGGATACTGTTGTACAGATTCAGGGCAAAGAAGTGCTCATGTTTGGTTCTAATAGCTATCTGGGATTGACCAACCATCCTAAACTCAAGGAGGCATCCCAACAAGCTATCCGCAAATATGGCTCAGGCTGTGCGGGTTCACGTTTCCTGAACGGTACGCTCGATCTTCACCTGATCCTGGAAGAAAAACTGGCTGCCTTTGTAGGCAAAGAAGAAGCCCTGGTATTCAGCACCGGCTACCAGGTAAATGTAGGTGTGATTTCCTCTCTTCCCGGCAGACAGGACCTGCTCATCCTGGATGAACGCAACCATGCCAGCATCATTGATGGCGCCCGGCTTTCTTTTGCCCGTGTCTTAAAATATGCCCACAACCATATGGAAGCGCTGGAAAAAATACTTCGGAATGCCCCCGATAACATCATCAAACTGATTGTGGTAGACGGCGTGTTCAGTATGGAAGGAGATATTGTCAAGTTGCCTGAGATAGTGGCTTTGGCTAAAAAATACCGGGCAAATATCATGATAGACGATGCGCATGGCCTGGGCGTATTAGGTCGTCAGGGTGCCGGTACTGCCGCGCACTTTGGACTGACTGAGGCAGTAGACATCATCATGGGTACGTTTAGCAAGTCTCTGGCTTCCATTGGCGGCTTTGTTGCCTCAGACAAGGCTACGATCAACTATTTGAAGCACAATGCCCGTTCACTCATGTTTAGCGCCAGCATCGCACCGGCCAATGCGGCCAGTGCCTTGGCTGCCCTGGAGATCATTCAGGATGAACCGGAACGCATCCTACAACTGTGGGTCAATACTTACTATGCCATGGAAGGATTACAGCAGGCAGGCTTTGATATCGGACTCACGGAGTCTCCTATCATTCCAATCTATGTGCGCGATGATGCCAAAGCCTTTCAACTTACCAAAATGCTGCTGCGGGATAGCGTGTTTGTAAATCCGGTAGTTTCTCCCGCAGTACCCTGTGATGCCTCATTAATCAGGTTTTCACTCATGGCTACGCATACCCGCGACCAGATAGATCAGGCCATTGATAAAATTACCAAAGCCGCTGCTAAGTTATCTATCCTCCAACATGCTACCGCTGTCTTATGAAAGTAGAAATCATTTTAATCAGAACTGCCAAAGAGATTGCGCAGTTCATTGATTTTCCGCATGACTTATATGCCGATGACCCCAACTATGTGCCTGAGTT
>JBBSNI010000386.1:0-5520 GCA_038232695.1 Cytophagales bacterium | reverse complement strand
GCATTGTGGCTTATAGCCTGGTCGGAAAAGCCATCCGTACGCAGTTTATTAAATACTTTCCCAACCCCGAAGATAAGCGCAAGCAAAAAGAAAAGAACCCCTACCGTACCATCGTAGAGTGGTTTGGCGATAGCCATGAGATAGACATTCTCAACGACCTGAGCAACAGCGAATACGAAAAGGCGCTGATGAACGTGCCCGGTCTGGAAAAACTGGTCAAAACGTATCATCCGAATACCGACGAACCTACCCGTTTGTTTATGATGGAGTTTGCCCTGCATGGCCTGGCGGAATACAGCCAGTTGAGCACAAAGCAACTCACTACCGGAACCCAGTTCAAAGACCTCCTCAGCAGCATGTTCTCTATGCCCGACTACGATGAAGACGAGGAGGATGATTTTAATGATAGATAGTTTAGAACGGAGACTGGAAACCGCAGACCGGAGACCGGTTTCTATATTCCAATCTTCAGTCTGCGGTCTCCGGTTTCCAAAAAAGCAATCTTATGTTACTTCAGGAAATCAAGAAGTTGGTGCGGCAGGGCGAAGGGGAAACGGTAGAGTTCAAGCGGAAGGTGGTACATCCTGAGAAAATTGTCCGCGAAATTGTTGCCTTCGCTAATACCAAAGGCGGTAATCTGTTGATCGGCGTCGACGATGACGGTAACATTCCGGGCATCAAGTTCGCCGATGAGGAGATATTTTTATTAGAAAAAGCCATCCGGCAGTGGTGCCGCCCGGCTATGGATTATACCATAGAAGTAGTGCCTATCTCTGGCAAAACCGCTGTGGTCAGCTACCAAATTAAAGAAAGCGACCACAAACCGCATTATGTGCTGACAGACCAGAAGTTTACTTCCAATGGTTCTAAAAACGGCAAACCGCCCCGCGGCAAAGCCTACGTCCGCTACGAAGACAAAAGCTTACAGGCCAGCCGCGAAGTCTGGCAGATCCTGAGGAGGAAACGAAAGCAGAAGGATGTCAAGTTTACCTTTGGAGAAAAAGAAAAGATTTTGATGCAGCATCTGGACCAGCACCCGCATATTACGGTCAATGAGTTTGCAGCACTGGCGCAGTTGCCCCGGCGTATGGCTTCGCAAACGCTGGTACTGCTGGTGTTGGCCAATGTGCTGAAGGTCGTTCCCCGGGAAAAAGAAGATGTTTTTATGCTAAAGTTTTCCTGATATATTCACTAAATTTGCCTCCCTTCGAAAGAAAAGACCTGCGGAAATACTCTTGTTATGGTAATTAAAAAAGAAGCGGCAAAAGCCGTTACCTCAAAGTCTAAAAAAGCTAAAAAGATATTCGTCTTAGATACCTCCGTGATCCTGTACGACCACGATGCTATTATGCATTTCGCAGAACACGACATCGGCATCCCTATTACGGTGTTGGAAGAACTGGATCAGTTTAAGAAAGGCAGCGATACCCGTAATTTTGAAGCGCGGGAGTTTATCCGCTTGTTAGACAAGCTTTCTGCAGAGCATACCTTGCAAGACTGGATTCCTCTCAATGGCACAGCCAAAGGACAGTTTAAAATAGTGATGAGTTCGGAAAGCGTGGTAGACGCTGAAAAGATCTTCGACGAAAAAAAGCCTGACCACAAAATCCTCAATGCCGCCCTGACCCTGAAAGAAAGCTACCCGGAGCGCAAGGTAATTTTAGTGACCAAAGACATCAACCTCAGGCTCAAAGCCAAGTCGCTGAACCTGGTGGCGGAAGATTACGAGACCGGCAAGGTACAGCATGTTTCGGAGTTGCAAAGCGGCAAAACGGTGGTAGACCGGGTGAGCAGCACCAAAATATCTGCGCTGTACAAAGACGGCTTCTGTGAGGTAGAAGAGGTCATGAATCCTAACGAAGTAGCCAGCAACAGTTATTACATTCTGAAAAGCAGTAAGAATTCTGCCTTGTGTTACTACAATGCGACTACGCAGAAAATAGAAAAGGTAGAAAAGAAACAGGCGTATGGCATCCGCCCCAAAAATGCCGAACAGGCGTTTGCGCTGCACGCTATCCTGAACCCGGAAGTCAAGCTGGTCACCATTCAGGGCGTAGCCGGTACAGGCAAGACGCTGCTGGCGCTGGCAGGCGCTCTGGAGCAACGCAAGGAGTTTAAACAAGTGTACCTGGCGCGCCCTATCGTGCCTTTGAGCAACAAAGACATCGGTTACCTGCCCGGCGACATCAAGTCGAAGCTCAACCCCTACATGGAGCCGCTGTGGGATAACCTTAAATTTATCCAGAACCAGTTTCACGACAGCGACAAAGACAATATCCGCATCAGCGAGATGGTCAACCAGGAGAAGCTGGTCATCACGCCACTGGCCTATATCCGCGGAAGAAGCTTGTCTAATATCTTCTTTATCGTAGACGAAGCCCAGAACCTGACGCCGCACGAAGTCAAGACCATCATTACCCGCGCCGGTGAGAATACCAAGATCGTCTTCACCGGCGATATTTACCAGATTGATACGCCGTATTTGGATACTCAAAGCAACGGCTTGTCTTACCTGATCGACCGCATCAAAGCCCATCCGCTCTACGCCCACGTCACGCTCGAGAAAGGCGAACGCTCCGAGTTGGCTAATCTGGCCAATGAGCTTTTGTAAAGAAGATGTTAAAGTGTTAAAGTGCGAGGGTGTTCAAGTGATCCGTTGCTGGTTATTTTTATACTTGAGCATTGAATATTGAAAGTTGAGTGTTGAGTGTTTAAAGAATATTCAATGCAGAATGCCGCCAAGCTAAAATAAAAAAACGGCAAAGTAGTCAGCTCCTGATACCAAGGCATCGTCTCAATCCCCATAGCACCTTTTATAAATCAAAGCGTACATCGAGTATCTTCTTGATTTGCCTTTCGTTGGCCTTGGCAGGGATCAGTCTAAAGGCAAAATCTCTGGCGCGGGTCAGCAGCGGGTTGCTCAACTGTGCTATTTTGCCTATCTGGTAAGAACGGTCGACAATGAATTTTGTCCGCTGTATCCTTTTTTCCTCAAACGCTTTGAAACCCATCGCGATGTCTGAAGTCTGCTGAAGCGTTTTGCCCAGGATCACAGCGCCTTCTATGGCCTGGCAAGCTCCTTGTCCCATATTAGGGGTGGTCGTATGAGCGGCATCTCCCAACAGCAGCACACTGTCAAAGGCAAAGCGATCAAGCGGCTTGAAGTCAATAATATCATTCCAAAGAATATCCTTAGGGTCGGTCAGCGTCAGTATCTCGGAGATGGGGGCATGAAAGTGTTCAAAGCTTTGCATCAGTTGTTCTTGGGTAAAGCGCGCGAACTGCTCGTCTTTAGCCTGGGAAGCGTTGAGGCAGGCAAACCAGTAGATGCGCCCGTCAGCCAAAGGAACGATGCCGAAACGTTTGCCTTCGCCCCAGGTTTCGGAAGCAACTAGGACATCAAAGTTTGAGGGTAAGCGGTGAGTGATCCCGCGCCAGCAGGTATATCCTGCAAACCTTAGAGGAACGTCGGGCAATAAGTTTCTCCTGAAAACAGAATGTATCCCATCAGTTGCTACGACAAAATCAGCCTCAACGCTGGTTTCGTCCTGAAAACGAACATTCACCTTGGTATGGTCTGATGCAAACGTATCTACCTTTTTGTTTAAATGCAGGCGGGTATCTTCTATTTCATTCAGCAAGATGCGCTGCAAATCTGCCCGGTGAACAGAGAAGTTGTTGATCGTATGGAAGGTCCTGTTGACAGCTATGTTATCGGTCTCGGTGATCAGCCGCCCTTTTTTATCCAGGATTTGAAACTTTTCAATAATATGACCGACGGCTAACACTTTGTCTTTCATATCCAACTGCTCAAAGGCAAGTACAGCATTCGCAGCAAGCATTAAACCGGCACCGACAGCCTCGAGTGCAGGACTGCTTTCGTAGACGTCAATCTCCAGGTCGGGCCGGTATTTCTTGAGTGTAATAGCAGTAGTAAGTCCGCCGATACCCGCTCCAATAATGGCTATTTTCATGGCTTATTGATCTATGTTTGGTGGATTGGGGCAAATTTAGTTTATTCCCCCTTTAAGAGTATAATACATTACACTTATTTCGCATTTTTAAAGTTTATAAATCAACACATACGCACACTAATCGGTATTATATGAAGCGCATTCCTCTGCATACCCAGATCATCATTGGCCTGGTGCTGGGTCTGGTCTTTGGTCTGGCCAGCATACAGTTCGGCTGGTCGCCGGAATTTACGGTCAAATATATCAAGCCTTTTGGCACTATCTTCGTCAACTCCCTCAAGATGATCGCCGTGCCGCTGGTGCTGGCTTCGCTCATCGTGGGCATTGCCAACCTGGGCGATATTTCCAAACTCTCGCGCATGGGCGGCAAGACCATCGCCATCTACCTGGCTACAACGACCATTGCCATCACCATCGGGCTAATTCTGGTCAACATCATCCAGCCCGGCAAAAAGTTGCCGCAGTCTACCCGCGACAACCTGATGGCACTCTACAGCGGCGATGTGGAGTCGCGCGAGAGCGTAGCACAGGGCGTTAAAGAAGCCGGACCGCTGCAACCTTTGGTAGATGTCATCCCGCAGAATATCTTTGAGTCTTTAGGCGACAACAGTAGTATGTTGCAGGTAGTCTTTGTAGCCCTGATCATCGGCATTGCCCTGCTCAAAGTACCCCGCGACAAAGGACAGCCTGTGATTGATTTCTTTGACGGGCTCAATGATGTGATCATCAAGATCGTGGAGTTTATCATGATCCTGGCGCCTTACGGCGTGTTTGCCCTCATCGCTTCCCTGATCGTAGAGCTGGGGGGCAGCGACCCGGACAAAGCTTTTGAACTGCTGTATGCCCTGCTGTGGTATTCGCTTACGGTGATCTTAGGGCTGGTAGCAATGGCGGCGCTGGTGTATCCTGCGTTGTTCAAGATATTTACCAAAGTAAAATACAAAGACTTTTTCAAAGCCATGCGTCCGGCGCAACTGCTGGCCTTCAGCACCAGCTCAAGTGCGGCTACGCTGCCCGTAACGATGGAGGTGGTACAGAATGACCTGGGTGTATCCGAAGAGGTTACCAGCTTTGTGCTGCCGCTGGGCGCGACGATCAACATGGATGGCACCAGCCTGTACCAAGGTGTGGCTGCCGTGTTCATCGCCCAGGCACTGGGGCTGGGCTTGTCTATCGGCGATCAGTTGATGATCGTACTGACGGCTACGCTGGCCTCCATCGGCACGGCTGCCGTACCCGGCGCAGGGGTGGTGATGCTGGTGATCGTGCTGGAAGCTATTGGTATTCCTACGGCAGGTATTGCCCTCATCCTGGCGCCTGACCGTATCCTGGATATGTGCCGCACGGTGATCAACGTCACAGGCGACGCTTCCGTAGCAATGGCTGTCGCCAGCACCGAAGGCAAACTCCCCAAAGAACTGATCCGTGAAGAAGTAGTGAGTACTAACTGAAGGTGAGAAGGTGTTCAAGTGTTCGGGTGCGCAAGTGTTCAGGTGCTGATGTGTTATAAAATACTTTTTCCCATGAACATTGAGTGTTGAATGTT
>JBBSNI010000385.1:0-5526 GCA_038232695.1 Cytophagales bacterium | reverse complement strand
TTTGTACTTGTCGGCTACCTGATCTACCAGTATAAAGGCTTTTACCTCTTCCATGATGGCTTCATTCTTTTTTCTCATCAAGCAATAAGCTTAAAAATTAAGCTTTAATTCCTTAACTTAATGACATTGATCGCGCGCCAGGCAAGTTTGCATGTACTGCCACTTATTGCTGATATTGCAGACGCTGCCGGTCTTCTACCAATTTACTTCTTAATGCCTTGTAGTTCACCTGCTGCACAGCCTGCTGTCTGTCAATGGCCAGGGCGGCGGCAGTAGCGGCTGACTGCCCCAGCACCATAAATACAGGCTCCATGCGGATGGAACCAAAGGCAATGTGGCTGGCCGACAGGCAAACTGGCACTAAAAGATTGCTCACGGCTGCCTGCCTGGGCACCATAGCACGGTAAGAGATCGGATAGGGTGGGAAACCACCTACTTCTACTTTGCCTTCGTTCTTTGCCTGGTTGTTGACTACGACGCGCTGACAGTTGTGGGAGTCCATCGTATAAGCGGCCAGCCCGACCGGATCGTTGATCACTTCTTTCCCCACACAGTTGGCTTGCGTCATCACATACTCGCCGACCATACGGCGGGCTTCGCGTATGTATAGCTGGGGCGACCAGTGTCCGTTGTCTACATACTCATCTTTGGGGTAGCCCCACCGGCGCACTTCCTTCTGAAGTCCGGCAGGTACCCGCGGGTCGCTCGTGTAAAAATATAGCAAGCCTTTGGTGTAATCTTCATGCGCTTTGATAATAGCTTCGCGTTCTTCGTAACTGGCCTCCGGATATGCATGGCTCCAGTTGATCATATCGGTAGAGAAGCCGCCCCGGTTGTTGATATCCGTTTTGTCATTAGGCATACTGCTCCAGATAAAATATTGATTGATTTTTCTCCTGTCGGGCTGTGCTTTAAAAAGCCGGGCCAAGAGTTCGTATTTTGTAGCGTCGTAATTATCCGGTTTTGTAACTGGAATCATATTGTCTTTATCATCGGTCAGGCAGATGCGGAAGTTGTAGGCTTGTACCAGCGTATCACCGCTGCCCTGCTCTTTCAGTTTGCCCTTACTGATGCCCCAGGGCAAACCACTACCGGGATCGCCGGGCGTGACATAGGGATCTACACCATCAGGAAACTGGTGACCATCCAGCAGTTGCACCCCATTGTACGTTTCACCATACACACTGTTGGCTTCGCGTCCTACGATATAGTCGACGCCGGCCGCTGCCATCAGGTCGCCTTCATACGTGGCATCTATAAACATCTTGGCCCGGTAGGTGGTACCATCTTCCATCTCCATTTGCGTAATGGTGCTTCCTTCCCTGGTCACTCCATTTTTCCGGTTCAGTCTTTTTCCGTATACCAGCTTAATATTTTCGGCAGCGATCATGTTTTTGTACACCTGTAAGGCAGCGGATGGCTCAAAGGTCCACATGGTATTTTCCCCTTCTTCGGTGCGGGTTTGCCCCCCGTCCATGTATTCGGCCGGTTTCTGCCACTTCCAATGCGAAGGATCATCATAATACTTTCGCACGTTTTGATAAAACTCCCGCGAAATACCGCCGATAGCGATTTTGTTGCCAATATCGGTTTGTCCAAGTCCTCCAGTGGTCAGTCCGCCGATTCTTTGGGAAGGCTCAATGAGCAGCACTGATTTTCCCATGCGGGAGCTTTGAATAGCGGCAGCAATCCCACCGGACGTACCACCATAGACCACGATGTCGTATCGGGGCGACTGCGCTTGGCTAGGGGTAGTGGAGCAGACAAAAATGAAACAGGCAAATAAGGCAATTCTTTTCATGGTCAGGTTTAAGTGGTTGCTTCATGGGTCGCAAAGCTTTTGCATTATTCATAAATATCTTTTCTGTGCCCTAAGTCAATGACATCCACTAAAAGAACATCATCAAAAATACTATAGATAATGCGGTAATCATATTGGCTAAAATGTCCAATTAAACTACTGGTTTGGTGCGGAAGCCCTATCAAGAGTAAGGCGTTGTTTGTCTTTGAGTAGCTGTGTTTTGAGCTTATCGTACGCTACCTCTTGCACCGCTACCCCATCTTCTATGGCTTGTACGGCGGCGGTAGCAGCGCTCTGTCCCAGCACCATAAAGACCGGCTCCATGCGGATAGAGCCAAAGGCAATGTGGGAGCTGGACGCACAGACCGGCACCAGCAAGTTGGTGCATTCTTCTTTTTTGGGAATCAGAGCGCCGTAGGAAATTTCGTAAGGCTCGGGGACTTTCGCGCCAATATCTCCTTCATTTTGTACGTACCCATCGGGTTTCACATACCGCTGTATATTGTGTGAGTCCATGGTGTAGGAACCCATTCCGACGGAGCGCGGGGTTTCTCTCTTGTCCAATATATCATTTTCTGTCATGACATAATCCCCGATCATGCGGCGGGCCTCGCGGACGTAAATCTGGTGGGGCCAATGACCGTTATCGGTAAACTCATCCTTTGCCAGTCCCCAGGTTTGCATTTCTTTTTGCACATCCTCCGGTACCCGCGGATCGTTGGCAATAAAATACATGAGTCCTTTCTGGTAGGTTTCATGCTCTTTGATGATTTCCTTCCGGCGTTCATAAGAGGCGTCCGGATAGTCGTAGTTCTTTCCGATGTTATCGGTACTTACAGGACCGTGGTTGTTGGTATCGGTTTTCCGGTTCGGAATAGGATCAAACTTATGGAAGGTATCTCGCCAGCCGTTGTCGAATACGCGGGCAAGAAGTTCATATTGGGTAGAATCGTAACCTTCGGGACGAGGAAAAGCTACGCGGTTGTCAGGATGGTTACTCAAACACATGCGGAAGCAATAGGCCTGAATTTTGTCATCACCTTCTCCGTACTCACCAGGATCTTCATCCGAAATCAAGGGCAATAATCCGCTGGAAGGATTGCCAGGTACCACATAAGGGTCAATATTTTCTTCAAAATAGTGGGCATGGTGCAGCACGCCGGTTTGTACGCCGTTCCACTCCTCGTCGTACACGCTGCTTGCTTCCCGCCCTACGTGGTAGCTTACGCCGGCAGCGGCCATCAGATCCCCTTCGTAAGTAGCATCGATGAACACTTTCCCACGGAAGACTTTTCCGCTTAGGGTTTCTATAGAAACAATCCTGCTATCCTCCATCGTCACGCCGTCCCCCCGGTTCAGCCATTCGTCGCGGTACACTTTGATGTCGTGTTCGGAGATGAAGTCTTCAAAGACTTTCTCGGCTACGTGCGGCTCAAAAATCCACATGGTACGATTCTCACCGTCCATGGCTACGGTGCCTTGGCCTTTGTTGCCATAGGCTTCTTTTTCCTGCCACGGCCAGGCATCAGGCTGCTGGTAGCGCTGATAAATGCGCTGATAAAACTCCCGTGACAATCCGCCGATCACTTCCTTGTTGCGGGTATCGGTATAGCCCAGCCCACCGGAAGAAAGTCCGCCCAGGTGCTTATCCGGTGATACGATGATCACCGACTTTCCCATTTTTTTGGTCTGCACAGCCGCTGTTACGGCCGCCGCCGTACCTCCATAAACGATCACGTCGGCCTGAAAGGCTTTGTTGGCTTCGTCCGGTTTATTTTCTGTGCAGTGGGACAGGCATAAAAGAAAAGACAGTAATACAGAAAGATGAATAGTTTTCATGGAGAAGGGTTATTTTAAAACAAATGCATCTTTACTATACTTTGGTTATCCTACATCAACTCAATGGCTAACCTACCAGTTCCTGTTCTATTTCTTCCAGCGATTTTCCTTTGGTTTCCGGGAGTTTAAAAAGAATCACGAGGAAACCTATGATGCAAACCAGGGCATATAGCCAGAAATTCAACGTCCAGCCCAGGTTTTCTTTGATCGCAGGAAAAGTAAAGGTAAGGGAGAAATTACCGATCCACAGGGCAACAGCGGCTACAGACATGGCTGCCCCACGGATACGATTCGGGAAAATCTCCGATAAGATCACCCAGACGACGGGCGCCAGCGTAAGGGAGTAGAAGGCTACACTGGCCAACGTTAAGATCACAATAGCCATTCCCTGCACACCAATATGGAAGAAGTAACCTTCAATGATATAAATGACTGCCAGCGACCCGGTGCCCAGCAACATCAACATTTTGCGCCCTACCTTATCCACGACGGCAATCGTGATGACCACGGCGATCACCATGACCGTCCCTATCACCACGATTTGCAGCATCATTTGTTTCATGTCGTAACCTGCCGCCCTGAAGATGTCGGCTGCATAGTAGAAAATCACATTCATGCCGCACCACTGCTGAAGGATAGCCAGAAAGATGCCCAGCATCAGAATTTTCAATAAGCCGGGTTTCAGCAGCTCACCAAAATGCACCTGCGCTACTTCACCACTGGAAATAGTATTTTTGACGGCTGCCACTTCAGCTTCGGCATAATCCTCGCCTCCTATTTTTGTCAGAATGCGCTGGGCTTTGGCATCCTGTCCGTTTTTCACCAACCACCGGACACTCTCGGGCATCAAGATCATCAGCAGAAAAAACAAAAAAGCCGGGACTACCTCTGCCCCAAACATCCATCGCCAGCCGGTTTGTCCGTTCCAGCTTTGCCGGATGATTGCTTCGGTCGCGTTGGCAGGCATTTCCGTATCTAAGAGTGAGATTTGCCAGTTGGTCACCTGGGCGGCCAGGATGCCTATCATGATCATCAATTGGTTCACCGAAACAAATTTTCCACGCATATGAGGTGGCGACATTTCAGCAATATACATAGGAGATAAAAGCAGGGTGATGCCGATACCAAAACCGCCTATGATACGGTAGATGTTAAACCAGGTGAAATCCTGCGCCAGGGCCGTGCCTATGGCCGATACGGCAAACAAGAATCCTGATAGAATAAGTAATCGCCTCCGTCCATACCGGTCGCTCAGGAAGAAACACGAGCCTGCGCCGAAGATACAACCTATCAGTGCCGAACTGGTACCCCAGCCTTTCATGTTGGGCGTTGTCAGATAAAAGTACGGTTCGTAAAAAGACTTGGCCCCGCCTACCACTACCCAATCGTATCCAAACAGAAAGCCTCCCATAGCAGCCACCAGGCAGATCAGCCACAAGAATTTGATGTCGTACTTCCAAACCGGCCGCCGGTTAGTTTTCTGGGATCGAGTACCTTCTACGACTTTAGTGTTAGGAGTCATTTTGATTAAATATACAGGTTCAATGGATATAAAAATACCACCTGAAAGTATTAAAATCGCTAAAAAATGTTATTTCTAATAATACCTTGTACTCTATATGCTCTTTGGTCGCTTTGTTACTTTTGCAATCGACCGCTGCGGCGGACCGTCAAAAATCTTGGGCAAAATATCACTCCACCCACAAGAGCCCAACGCACCCTCCGCGATTTTGCCCCCCCCTGCGCACTTTCTAATGCATTTAACCTGTTGAATATGGATTGCTTCAATTTTCCCTACTCTTTTAGTTTATCACTCTGCCATTTTCACTTGAGCATTGAATATTGAGTGTTGATTATTGAATATTGAGTGCGCCCGGCGCCCGGTT
>JBBSNI010000384.1:0-5538 GCA_038232695.1 Cytophagales bacterium | reverse complement strand
TTTGAGTTATAACCTTCCTGAAAGCCTGCTTTCCCAGCTTCCTTTCCGGACGGCGAGTTTCTCTTTGGTAGGAAGAAACTTGTTTTTCCTGAGCAACAAAACGGAATACTTTGATCCGGAAGCAGTTCAGTCTGTGGATAACAACGCGGAAGGGTTAAACTCTTTTGCCCCGCCTACCACCCGGAGTTTTGGCGTATCACTTAGACTTGGCTTTTAATCACTACTAACATGAGCATTAAGATGAAATACATACCCTTATATATCAACGCACTGGTCATCATCCTGCTGGTAAATAGCTGCACCGATGATTTTACGGAATTGAACACTGATCCTAAAAACCTGACGGTAGACCAACTCTCACAAAGTGAATATGGATCTGTCGTGAAAGCGGCGCTGTATAGTCCTATATTTTTGCCATCTAATGGTAATGGGGCCTTTCAACTTACCCAATCCCTTTTCTCTGATATTTACGGAGGGTACTTTGCTACCACAGCCGCCAACTTTGATTCGGATAGATATACCCTGGTGGGTAGCTGGCTGAATGGAGCGTTCAACTATTTTTATGGGAATGCTGCCCCCCAGATCAAATATGCGGAAGATTATGCGGCAGAAAATGATTTTCCGCTGGAGAACGCCATGATGAAAGTATGGCGGGTTTATGCATATCATCAAATGACAGACTATTGGGGTCCTATCCCCTACTCCCAGTTTGGCAACCGGGAGCGATCCGTACCTTATGATGCCCAGGAAGACATTTACCGGGATTTCTTCACAACCCTGGATGAGGCAGTGGCTGTCTTGAAAAGCAATGCCGGCAGTACTTCTTTCTTAGGAGCCAACGACCTGCTGTATGGCGGTAATGTAGACCAGTGGCTAAAATTTGCCAATACCCTGCGTCTCCGCTTAGCCATCAGGGCTAAGTATGCTGACCCTGCCCTAAGCAAAGCCGAAGCCGAAAAGGCAGTGGCCGACGGCGTGCTGACTGCTAACGACGACAATGCCATCATTGCTACTAATCCTGATTTTACGAACAAATATAATACTATCACCCAATGGGGAGAGTTTCGGATGAGTGCTGATATGGAAAGTATTCTCAAAGGATACCAGGACCCCAGGGTAGTAGCCTATGTGGCGCCTGCCGCAGAGCCTGATCCTGCGGATGATCCTGCCGGTATTTCATTTCCGTACGAAGGCATGAGAAATGGTCAGTCTAAAGCCGATAAGCAGGGCACAGATTTCAATAATATAGCTTCCGATATGGCAGCACCCTATACCGAGAACGGAGCCGCAGGACCTGACTGGATCGTAATGAGGGCGGCAGAATCCTTTTTTCTGAGGGCGGAAGGTACGCTGGAAGGATGGAATATGGGCGGCGGCACGGCGCAGAGTTTATATGAACAAGGCATTGTTGCCTCCCATGAAGAATACGGGCTGGACGGTAATAATTTGTCGGGCGTCAGCTATGTATCCAGTACCAACACACCGGCTTCTTTTAATGGGACTGTTCCGGCCGCTTCCCAGGTACCTGTTGCTTATAATGCGGCAGGCAGCAAAGAGCAACAATTAGAGCAGATCGTCACACAAAAATGGATTGCGCTTTATCCTGATTCCAGAGAAGCCTGGGCAGAAAAGCGAAGGACAGGCTACCCCACCTTATACAACCGCTTATTCAGCGATAACCCGAACATTCCGGTCACTGCGATACCCAGAAGGGTGACCTATGTGGATGGTGAATTTACGACGAATGCAAAAGCAGTCAATGAAGCCATTACCAACAAACTGGGCGGACCCGATAACGGCGCTACCCGGCTCTGGTGGGACGCCAAACCGCAATAGCTCCTAAGATAAGCGACTACTGGTTCTACTATTTTACTTGAGCATTGATTATTGAGTATTAAAAAAATATTCAATAATCAACCGGGCGCCGGGCGCACTCAATATTCAATGTTCAAGGAAGGAAGCTAATACTTTTTATCTTTATGCATGGCTATCCATAAACTACTCATCCTGTCTTGTGTGCTCTTGTTGTTGCTGTTGTCTGCCTGTCATCCTACCAAAGAAGACAAGCGTTTGTTTACCAACATGTCTGCCAAGGATACAGGCATTACATTCCGTAACATACTCCGCGAGACCGAAGACTTTAATGTGATGAAGTATGGCTACTTCTATAATGGCAGCGGCGTAGCCATAGGGGATCTTAACAACGACAGCCTGCCGGACATCTACTTCACCGGCAATATGATGGCCAGCCATCTGTATATCAACAAAGGCAACTTACAGTTTGAAGAAATAGCCCAACAGGCGGGTGTCGCTGCCGCAGGTTTGTGGAATACCGGCGTCACCATGGCTGATGTGAACGGCGATGGATGGCTGGATATATACGTCTGCCGTTCTGCCGCCGCTGATCCTGACAAAAGAAAAAACCTGCTTTTTATTAATAACCACAACCTGACCTTTACCGAGCAGGCTGAACGGTATGGACTGGCCGACCCGGCCTATTCTACCCAGGCTTCCTTCTTTGACTATGACCGGGATGGCGACCTGGATATGTATCTGCTCAACCATTCGGTGCAGGAATATGCAGGCTTCAGCAAATTTATCGGGAACCTCAAGCAGCGGAAAAACAGTAATTTTGGCGATAAACTCTACAGAAACGATGGCAGCCGTTTTACCAATGTCACCGACAGTGCAGGCATCATCCACAATGTACTGGGCTTTGGCCTGGGCATCACCGTGTCTGATTTTAACAGCGATGGCTGGCCGGATATGTATGTCAGCAATGATTACAACGAAGAAGACTACTTCTACCTCAACCAGCAGGACGGCACCTTTAAAGAATCTTTAAGAGACTGCTTTGGTCATGTTTCTCTTTTCTCTATGGGAGCCGACGGGGCAGATATCAACAACGATCTGAAACCTGATATCATCACCCTGGACATGCTGCCGGAACATAGCTACCAGCAAAAAATGGCTTTAGGACCGGAGCGTTATGATAAGTACCGTGAACTGATCAGCAGTGGTTTTTATCCGCAAACCATGCGCAATATGTTGCAACTCAACCAGGGCAATGGACACTTCAGCGAAATCGGACAATTGGCTGGTATTTCTAACACCGATTGGAGTTGGGCCGTGCTGGCAGCAGACTATGACAATGATGGCTGGAAAGACCTGTTCATCACCAATGGATACAGGCGCAACTACCTGGACATGGATTTTCTCAACTATGTGGTCGGAGAGAAAGTACAGGGACAACAAGCGGATAAACCCTTGCTGGACCTCATTGATAAGATGCCCTCCATTGAAGTGGAGAATTATCTGTACAAAAACAACGGCGCTGATACCGGCAAGGGAATTACTTTTAGCAAGCAATCCCAGGCGTGGGGAATGGATGAAAAAACGGTATCCAATGCGGCCGCTTATGCCGATCTGGATAATGATGGTGACCTGGACCTGGTCGTGAGCCATGTGAATGCGGAAGCCAGTATTTACCGCAACAACAGCGAACGCTACCTGCAACATTTTCTCAAAGTACGGTTGCAGGGACTTCCGCCTAATTCATTTGGCGTGGGAGCTAAAGTAGTGGTATATGCCGGGCATCCTCTTCAGCAGGAAATGTTCCCGGTAAGAGGATTCCAGTCGTCGGTCAATTATGAACTGGTCTTTGGCTTGGGAGAGGTAGTAGGCATCGACAGCCTGGAGGTGGTTTGGGCTGACGGTTCTGTACAAAGGCTATACAAAGTGCCTGCTGATCAGGTGATCACGCTTCAGCAGCAGGATGCAAAGAAAGTGGAACAGCCCTATCAACCTGAGCAGGAAAGTATCTTTTCAGCCGTGGCTGATAAACTGCAAATAAACTTCAAACATACAGAAAACAACTACCTGGATTTTAAGCGCGACAGAATGATGCCCCACGGAATATCTACCGCAGGTCCTAAGATAGCCCGGGCAGACATCAATGGCGACGGACTGGATGATCTGTATCTGGGGGGCGCAAAAGGCAGCGCAGGGAAATTATACAGGCAACTGCCCGATGGAACCTTTGCGGAAGCTGCCCAACCTGTTTTTGAGGCTGACAAGGAATCCGAAGACACCGATGCCCTTTTTGCAGATGTGGATGGGGATGGCGACCCAGACCTTTACGTGGTGAGCGGAGAAAGTGATTTCCGGGAAGATGCACCGGCTTTGCAGGACCGTTTGTATATCAACGATGGAAAAGGAAATTTTGAGCATCAGCCTGACCGCTTGCCCCACATGATCAGTAGCGGTTCTTCTGTCACAGCCGGTGACATAGACGGCGATGGGGATATGGATTTATTCGTTGGCGGAAGGCTCGTGCCCGGAAGTTATCCTCTGCCGCCCCGCAGTTATTTGTTGCAGAACAACGGGCAGGGGAAATTTGAAGATGTAACCCGGACCTTTTGCCCGGCTTTGGCACACCCCGGCATGGTGACCGGTGCCCGATTGCTGGATGTAAACGGAGATGACTGGCTGGACTTAGTGGTGGTAGGTGAATGGATGGAAGTGCAGTTGTATATCAACAATCAGGGAAAAAACCTGGCCCGAAAATACGACGCCATAGACCGCCCGACTTCCGGCTGGTGGAATGCGCTGGAAGCGGCTGACTTTGATCAGGACGGAGACCTGGACCTAATAGCAGGCAATTTTGGACTCAACAATCCTTACCAGCCTGACCCACAGCATCCGGCCAGGCTGGTCTATAAGGATTTTGATAACAATGGCTCTGTAGACCCTATCTTCAGCTACTACATAGGCGATACCAATACCTTTGCCTACAGCCGGGATGAACTGATCGGGCAGATTCCTTCCATAAAAAAGAAATTTCCCGACTATCAATCTTTTGCTGCTGCCAGCCCTGAAGATTTCTTTTCTCCGGAGGAAATGACAGGGGCTGATACGCTAATGGCTGTCCTGCTGGAAACCGTTTATCTGGAAAACAACGGACAAGGTAACTTTACGCTGACAACCCTTCCCATAGAAGCCCAATTTGCCCCGGTGTATGCCCTAACTGCTGCCGATGTAGATCAGGATGGTCACCTGGACATCATCACGGCAGGCAATCTGTCGCAGACCCGCGTCAGTACCGGGCAGTATGATGCCAACGAAGGTATCGTCCTGTTAGGAGATGGCAGGGGCAGTTTTACCGTCCTCGATCCTGCTGCTTCCGGTTTGCAGATCAAAGGAGATGTAAGAGACATATGCCTGCTCAGGGTTCGGGGTTCGGATTACGGCGTATTTTCCAGAAGCAATGATAGCATTAAAGTTTTCAGAATGGCAAAACTGTCTTCCATACCGCAATAAGACTGTCATGATCATACAACATATCATCCGGTGTCCTATGAAAACAAATATCCTTTTTGTAGCTGTTGTCCTTTTTGCTCAATGTCAGGGAAGAAGCGAAGTGCCTGCTGTCCCGGACAATGGCGGACTTTTCCTGCCCGGCGGTTTTGAAGCCATCGTAGTGGTAGATAGTCTGAAAGGGCGTGCCCGGCATCTGGCTGTTCATGATAACGGAGATAT
>JBBSNI010000383.1:0-5547 GCA_038232695.1 Cytophagales bacterium | reverse complement strand
CCTCATATCTAAAACACTGTTATGATCAGACTGTTGTGTTATTGATAACGAACAAAAACCATGAAAACTCTTATTACAAGCAAAAAAACGATTTTGTATGCTGTACTCTTAGCCAGCGGGATGCTATTTTCCCAATGTGACAGCAAAAATTATAAAGAGCCGGATGATACCAACAACCAGCGGGAAGTAATCCCTGGCGAAGACCAGAAAGAAGGCGCCGCCTATAATGAAGAAGAAGCCATGTATCCTGCCGAAAAGGTGATCAATAACACCAACCTGACCGACAACCAGCCGCTGGAAGTGGAAGGCACTTTTCAAAGTATAGACAAAGACATTTTGCTCTCTACGCTGAACCTGCAAAAAACCCTGGTATCAGACCGCATTGAGGCCTTACAAAATGCGCCAGGCAACTCGGCGGATTCTTCTATCCTGCAGGGCGATGTGACCAAGCTTAAGACTTACCTGGAAAATCTGGACATAGTCATTACCAAAGTAAGAAGTGCCAACGAACAAAACTTTGATGAAGTAGCCGACCTGGCGCAAGGGACGATCAAAGGAGCCGGTGCGCTGATGCAAAGCGACCGCATCCAGATACAGCAAGGGTTTTAAGGAAGCAGGATCTCATCACCAGCAGGCTTCCGCAGGAGCCACGCCCCGCAAAGCATAAGAACCTGCTTTTTTGGATAGGTTCTGCATTCCTGGAAATATTTTCAACAAACAGGCATCTAATGAATAGGTCTCAGACGTTCAATATTACCCTGCTTTCCATTGCCTTCCTGACATTATTATCAGGACTGCTTTCCTGTGCTGAAAAGGAAGCTGACAAGCCCAATGTCGTCATCATCATGGCAGACGATATTGGTGTTTCAGATATTGGATGCTATGGCAGTGAGATCAACACACCCCACATTGACCGGCTGGCCAGAGAAGGTTTGAGGTTTACGACCTTTTATAATATGGCTAAGTGCAACCCTACGCGGTCTGCCATGCTTACCGGCTTGTATGCCGGCGGCAATGGGGCGGTGCATTTGGCGCAGTTGACCAAACAGGCGGGGTATTTTAACATCATGAGCGGCAAGGAACACTTTGACCCCTGGGTGCCGGCGTATTGTAAAGCCGAAGAGGTCTTTGATCATTCCTTTTACTTCTGGGCAACAACAGAATACTTTCTTCCGCCTTCCGGCGCGTTCGAGCGTCCTTTTTATCTCGAAGGGCGTGAATTAAAACCCGAAGAGATCAAGTATGAGGAAGCGCCCATGTACAAGACGGATTTTATCACAGACTATGCTTTACGGTGGCTGACAGAAGCTTTTCAAAAAGAAGAACCTTTTTTTCTTTACCTGCCCTATCATGCAGCGCACTATCCCTTGCAAGCCCGGCCGGAAGATATTAGTAAGTACAGGGGAACCTATAAGAAAGGCTGGGATGTGTTGCGCGAAAAGCGTTTTGATAAGATGCAAAAGTTGGGTGTATTGCCGCGCAACGCAACCCTTAGTCCGGCAGAAGGCAACCTGAATAAGTTCAGAGGGCCACTCGTACCCAGCTATACCGACTACTATCCCTGGGAAAGCCTGACAGAAGCGCAACAAGACTCCCTCGATCTGGAAATGTCCGTATACGCCGCCATGATTGACCGGATGGATCAGAATATCGGGCGCGTACTGCAAAAGCTGGAAGAAAACGGGAAATTAGACAATACGCTGATCCTGTTTTTAGCAGATAATGGGGCTTGTCCTTTTTATTCAAACAAAATCAAAGACGTTCAGCCAGGACCGGCCAACTCTTACTGGTGTCTGCGCGCTACCTGGGCGAACCTGGGCAATACGCCTTACAGGCAGTACAAGCAATGCGGGCACGAAGGAGGTTCCCATACGCCGTTTATTGCTTACTGGCCGGAAGTGATCCAGCCAAACACCATCACCCATCAGCCCGGACATGTGGTGGATATAGCACCCACTTTGCTGGATGTATTAAAGGTACCTTATCCTGATACGATCCGTGGGTATCAAACCCTGCCGCTCCACGGAAAATCATTAATGCCTGTATTCAAAGGAGAAAAACGCCAGGAGCCTGACTACTTTATATCAGGTCTCGATAAATTCAGGATGTTTAGAAGCGGTGACTTTAAAATTGTGAAGCTCAATGGCGGTGCTTGGGAATTATACAATATGAAAGATGATCCTACTGAAACAGAAAACCTATCTGAAGATTATCCAGATAAAGTAAACGAATTATCGGCTCATTACGATAAAGTAAACAGCAAGCTTGGTTTGACAGAAGATGTACCGTAACAGGAAGTACACCAGTCTATCAACCATCTTTCCCGGCTACAATTTCTCTCCAACCTTATAGGCATTCCCGAAGCCAGCCCTTACTTTTGCGGCATGGAAAACATGGAAAACCCCTGGCAACAGCTTAGCCGCCAAAAAATATACAATAATCCCTGGATTGAAGTCTTCGAAGACCAGGTGATCAACCCGCGGGGTGGACAGAGTCTGTATGGCAAGGTCAGCTTTAAGAACAAAGCCATTGCTATTATTCCCATAGACGAAGCGCAACATACCTGGCTCGTCGGGCAATATCGCTATACGCTGGATGAATATTCCTGGGAAATCCCGATGGGCGGTGGCGACCGTAACCTGGACATCCTTACCGCCGCACGGCGCGAACTGAAAGAAGAAACCGGCCTTTCTGCCGAACGCTGGACCAACATCATGCGCCTCCATACGTCCAACTCCGTCACCGACGAAGAGGGGTTCGTCTTTCTGGCACAAGACCTCACCCAGGGCACTACCGAATTTGACGACACCGAAGACCTGGCCATCCGCAGGCTTCCGCTGAAAGAAGCCTTAGCGATGGCGATGGCAGGAGAAATTACCGACGCCATCAGCGTAGCGGGTCTGCTGAAAGTGGCGCGCCTTTTGGGTATTTGAAGCTTTCTGTTATTGAAAATGTTTGTATCCTCTCCAATGCTTACGCATGTATTTTTACAGGGGAAAAAGGAATAGCAGCCTTCAAAACAGCATCCTACCTTTGCCGTATCATCATCAAAGACCTATGTACCAGGCTTTATATCCCTCGTTCGTGCGCACCCCTTACCCGCCGCCCATCAGGCTATAGCCTGCCACACAGTAGCCCATCAGCTTCCTGCGCTTACAAAAGTACGCCCGCCCGCCGACAAACCTTGGCGGGCTTTTTATTTCCTCCCCTTTTTGCCCCGTTTTTTTGACTAAAATGATACTGAACAAAAAAAATCGCTCAGCATCGATCAAAAATCGCTCAGCATCGATCAGAAAATGCTCTGTATTGATGAAAAAATGCTCTTCATCACTTGAAAAAAGCATCCTGAGCCATAAAAAATCCCTGCTAACGGTTCATTTACAATACCCTACCGTTCATTGTCATGGTGATGCATTTTCAGCAAAACAATCCACATACCGTCATTCCTGACGCAGTGTAGCGCAGCGGAACGCAGATCAGGAATCTCCCACAGGGTCAGGGGATTCCCGGTCTCGTTCCTCGCCGGGAATGACGTGAGAAGGGGTGTTTTCTTAATATTTACAGCCTGCTGGTCGCTTAGATACTTTGCAAAAAGCCGTATATTGGGGGTGTTAGAAATATATATGATAAGAGATAAAAGCGTCACTACTTTTAAAAGATATTAACAAACAGTTACCATGAGATTTTCACAAAGAATAGGCAAAAGACCGATCAAAACAGTTTTGCAAGTTGACTCAATGGATACAGATTTGAGAAACCGTCTTTGGAATACAGTATTAGAAAGCTTCTTAAATAGATTGTTTAACTATGTTTCTCAACAAAAGTCACAAACAAGTACTACTATTTGGAAGGAATTTTATAAACTTCCTATTGACGAAATTCCAACCTGCAAAGTTGGTGATAGGAATGAGATTGATATTAGTAAATTCGTAAAAGAATGGTTCTTCAAAGCCGAATGGGATGAGGTTTACGATTTCATTCAATTTATTGTGGAGCTTGACACTGGGAAAATTAAAGTTGAATTGATAGAAGCCTGTAACCAGGCTTTAGAAAAGGAAGTATCAGGATACAGAATAATCAATGAAAAGGTGGTTCAGATAACTTCGGAAGAAGAAATTCAAGCGATAGAAGAGGCAGCACTAAATACTGACCAGTGGAAATCTGTAAGCATACATCTTAAAGCCGCTTTAGATAATCTTGCAGACAGAAAGAATCCGAACTACAGAAATTCTATCAAGGAGTCCATATCAGCCGTTGAGTCTTTTTGTAAAATAATCACCAACGATGACAAGGCTACCCTTGCCAAAGCACTGGCTGAAATAGAAAAATCTCATAAGCTACACAAGGGATTAAAAAATGGATTATCAGCTATCTATGGTTACACAAGCGATAGCGGAGGCTCAGACACGCATTGCTTGAATCTGATGTAAGCGTAACCTTTGAAGATGCTAAATTTATGCTTGTCGTTTGTTCTGCTTTCATTAACTATTTGAAAGCGAAAATGAAATAACAAACCCAATGCTTCTTAGGGGAGGTTTGCAGCCGGACAACGTTTGTTGGTGTTGAGCCTATTGTAAGCTTCCAGCTTAATAACTGGATTAACACATCTGCCATTAAAATCGTAAATTTGACAAAAGAATATATAACACAAGAGCGATGAAAACGATAAAGGTCTCCATATCTGAATTAGAGTTCAATAAATTTGGATTGCAATCCACCGATTTCACTTTTTCTGAATGGGTTGATATCATCAGCCGGGAATTAGCCAAGCAAAGGCTTAATCAGAGTATTGAATTGGCTGAGAAGTACGGATTGTCCACCATGACTATGGAAGAAATTACCAGGGAAGTAAAAGCTGTCAGAAAGAATGCTGGGAAGAAGTCCTGATAAGAAAATAAGTAGATGCGCCCCTCGACATTGTACAAAGCTAAGCTTTGATCAATAAATTTCAGTGCAAATCACCCACGATAGGCTTTGTTTTTTGAAATATACTATTGCCCATCCTAATATCATTGTAGGAGACTATACTTACAAGCTGCCGGATTAATGCAGGCTTTGCACGTATCGTTTCAAATCAGAAATGCTTTGGATGCCTGCTTTGGATGCCTGCTGCTCCCGCATCATCATAGCGGTGGTGTTGTTAAAGCCCAAAGGCTGTAGCCAGGTTAGCCCGAATCTTTCTTCGGATTGTCTTTTTACGTAGTCGTATACCTTCTCTTTGTCGCCCGACAGGCTGTCCAGCACTTGCTTTTCGGGCTGGAGCAATACTAACAAACCCGTGCCGGTGTATTCGGGATATACATCTACGCTGCCTGTCTTGGTGGCATCCATGAGCAATTTGGTGCCGCCGAAGCCTTGTTTTAAATCTACCGTCAGGTTACTATAGCTTTCAATAAGCAGGGTAAACATTTCGGCAAGAATAAAATTCTCTGTAAAGCTTTTGGAGCCTACCACCAGGTCTGCCTCGCCCGGCTTCTTAGCAACGGTTTTCAGCCCGGCTTCTTTCAGAAAAGCTTCCGCTACATCACGGGGCGACTTCTTCTCCTG
>JBBSNI010000382.1:0-5552 GCA_038232695.1 Cytophagales bacterium | reverse complement strand
GGTTCTGCCTGGTAAAATACAGCACACTTCCGTCAGGGCTAAGGACAGGGTTGCTTTCGTTGACAAAGCTGTTGACGCCCTCCCCCAGGTTTTCCTGTTCGCTTTGCGCAAAAGTACAGACAGGAAAGAAAAGTAAGCAACCCAGCCAGACGCTTTTAAAAAAACTCATGGACATTATCATTAATCATTTGAAAATTCAGAAAAAATCATAGCTCATGTCTTGCTTTCAAGATAGCGACTATCTCGTTGAAATCCACCGACTTAGCTTCCAGCAGAATTAGCAGGTGAAACATGAGGTCTGCCGCCTCGTTTTTGAACAGTTCAGCATTATCATCTTTCGCTTCTATGACCAGTTCAACGGCCTCCTCTCCTACTTTCTGCGCTATTTTGTTGATACCTTTCCTAAACAGGCTTGCCGTATACGAGGAGGTATCGCCATCCTGCTCTGCCAGTACTTTCCGCTGCCGGATGATCGCTTTCAGATGATCGAGAAAGGCCAGGTCGGCAGGTATGTTATCTACAATAGGCTTCATACAGGTTTTTAGCTTAAGCAATTAAACGGACAGGAATGTGCTGTTGTGCCAGGTATTGTTTGAGTTGGGGCACAGGAATTTCTCCAAAGTGAAAGATGCTGGCAGCCAGCGCTGCATCTGCCTTGCCCTCTATAAATACCTCGCGGAAATGTGCCATCGTACCGGCCCCGCCCGAGGCAATGACAGGAATGGTGAGTTGCTCAGACAATTGCGCCAAAAGATCGCTGGCAAAACCCTGTCGCGTGCCGTCATGGTCCATAGAAGTGAGCAAGATCTCGCCGGCACCCCGCTCCTGCACCTCTTTTGCCCAGGCAAAAGTTTCCAGCATCGTAGCCTGACGCCCGCCATGCGTATGCACTACATGGTTGCCATCGATCAGGCGCGTATCAATAGCCACTACAATACACTGGCTGCCATAGTTAGCAGCCAACTCATCGATGAGCGCAGGGTTGCGCACGGCAGCCGAGTTAACAGAGACTTTATCGGCGCCGGTATATAGCATAGTCTCAACATCTATCCGTGAGGAAATGCCGCCGCCTACGGTAAAAGGAATATTAACCTGTTCGGCTACTTTTCTGACCAGCGCTGCCAGCGTTTTGCGTTTCTCTACGGTTGCCGTAATGTCCAGGAACACCAGTTCGTCGGCGCCCTCATCGGCATAGACTTTGGCTAATGCCACCGGGTCGCCCGCATCGCGCAGTGCTACGAAGTTGATGCCCTTGACGGTGCGTCCGTCTTTCACATCCAGGCAGGGAATGATTCTTTTGGTCAGCATAACGATTTTTACAAAGGCGCAAGTTATAAAAATTCCTCAAGGTCTGTCAACTTAATTCTGCCTTCGTACAGGGCTTTGCCGATAATGGCGCCATAGACGCCCAACTCCCGGAGCTGACGCAGATCATCTACGGTCGTCACCCCGCCGCTGGCGATGAGTTGTATGGAAGGGATTTTTTGCAGCATTTCTTTATAGAGGGCAAAAGATGGCCCTTGAAGCAGCCCGTCTTTGGCTACATCCGTGCAGATCACATACCGGATACCTTGCTGCTGGTAGTCTTTTACAAAATCCACCACGTCGGTCGCAACAGATTCCTGCCACCCGCTGATGGCTACCTGGCGGTCGCGGGCATCGGCGCCCAGTATGATCTTTTCGCTGCCATACTGCGTGAGCCAGCGCAGAAAAACTTCCGGCGCCCTGACGGCAATACTTCCCCCGGTCACCTGGGCAGCGCCTGCCCGGAAGGCTTGTTGCATATCTTGTTCTGTCTGTACCCCGCCGCCAAAATCAATGTGCAGGGATGTCTGCGAAGCCAGTGTCTCGAGCACCTGTACATTCACAATACATTTCTGCCTGGCTCCATCGAGATCTACCAGGTGGAGGCGGCGGATACCCGCCGCCTCAAACTGCCTGGCTACTTCCAATGGGTTTTCGTTGTATATTTTTTTCTGTCCGTAGTCGCCCTGTGTCAGGCGGACACATTTTCCGTCAATAATATCGATGGCAGGGATGATTTCCATAGTTATGCAGGAGATTGAAACAGCAAATTATAACTATTGCTTTAGCGGAGCAATTTCATTGTAACAAAATTTTAAAAACAAAACAGTTTAACCCAACACAACCATGAAAAAGATCACCTACATCATCGCTTTAGCCGCTATGGCGTTTGCCTGGACTTCCTGTGACAAAGACAAGGATGAGGTAAAGCCCGTCACCAAGACCTACAAAGAAGATGAAGGTTCCAAAGTAATTATTTTGAGAAGTAGTATCTAAAGGTTACAAAACCTGCTTTTACACTGACCATATTGGTGTCCGGTTTATTGCTGACGACTCATAAATTGGGATATATTTTTATAACCCCATAGAAAAAAGGGACAGTTCAGCACAAAAAATTCTACCCTTTTATTTGCATAATATAATGAAAAAACAAGTAAATTTAACTCTCAACCTACTCAATCTTATTTCACTACTTCTCTAAACCTAAAAGACTATGCTTAAGAAAATCTTCAAAATCGTGTTCATTGCCCTGGGCAGCTTTGTGCTGCTGCTGGGCGTTTTCTTTGCCTTTATTTACTTCAATGTAGATGGCCGGATGCACAAGACCTATGCGGAGTTTCCTGAGGAATCTTATCCTGTTCCTGATGATTCTGCCTCTATCGCCCTGGGGGCTCATCTTACCTTGATCAAAGGTTGTCAGGAATGCCACGGAGCCGATTTGTCCGGTAAAATTATGATAGATGATAAAGCCATGGGCAGGCTCTCAACGACCAATCTCACTTCCGGGAAGGGAGGAAGGGGGCACTACACCACAGAACAATGGATCAAAGCCTTACGGCATGGGGTGAACGCCGAAAATAAGCCTTTGCTCTTCATGCCTTCTCACGAAACGGTCCATCTGAGCCAGCAAGACCTGATGGCTATCGTCGCGTATTGCAAGAGCCTGCCTCCAGTAGACCATGTGCTTCCTGAGAATGCCATAGGTCCACTGGCGCGTGTGCTTACCTACTTTGAAAAGCTGCCGCTGATCCCGGTGGAAATGATAGATCACTCACAGAAAGCACTGGCTGAGGTCGACAAAACAGTCTCGGCAGATTATGGCAAATACCTGGCTACTGCCTGTACGGGATGCCACGGCAACAACTTTAAAGGTGGAGATCCACATATTCCCGGCTCACCCCAGGTGGCTGACCTAACTTCTACGAGTCATATAGCCAAGTGGACGGAAGAACAGTTTATCCAGACATTGCGGACAGGAAAAACGCCAGAAGGTAAGCAGATGCAGAATGAATTTATGCCCTGGCAAATGACCAAGGCATATTCTGATGATGAACTCAAATCACTGTATCTTTTCCTGAAAGAGCAACCATAGATCAGCTTACGCTCACCTTTTTACTTCAGTGAGTTGATCCAGGCGGCGATCTTCAGGGCATCTTCTTCCTCCACCTGCGGCATGGGCGGCATTTCCGTGGCATAATCAGGCCAGTTGGAAGGCTTGGGGTTATGGATCAGGTCTACGATCTGTTCATTGGTGTAATTGCGTTTTGCCACTTCCTTAAAACCTGGTCCTACCTGACGCTTATCTGTATTATGACAAGCCGTACAGGTATAGCTGGTTAGCAAGGGAGCTACTTCCTCATAGGTGATGGCTGTTTTGGCAGAAGCTTTCGGGCTGGCTTTGGCGGCTGTTCCCTGTGCTGCTTTACCGGCTTCATTTTTCATCTGACCGGGCGCAGCCCCTGAATTCCGGGTGCTGACTGTACTTATAGCGAGTTTTTTTCCTTCCGGAATATTATTCAGCGTATAAAAGGCAGTAGGATGTACCAGCGCGTAAGCGTTTTCTTTGGACTGAATGCCCTGTAGCGTGATGCTATGGATAAAGTAGCGGCGAAGACTATCCACTACAATCCGCGCTTTCATGCCATCGGCAGAAACCTGTACGCCTTTGACAGGACATTTTTCATAATCTACGGGCGGACTGCCATAGACCGGGTGGTATTTATAGATGTAACTTTCTACGGTATAGGAAGCCAGGTCTTCGGCAGATGCTTTATTCACCGGCTGGGTGAATTCTATTTCAAACCCGTCGGGCATGGCACGGACGGCGCGCATCTCGAAAGGAACCTTGTTGTTCCATATCAGCCGCTGCAAGCCTTCGTTGGCCTCACCGGCAGAACCCCATCCCCTGTTGGTTTCTCCTACAAACAAGGAGCCGTCCGGTGCCCAGGCCAGGCGCAATACGCCTGAACGAAATCCGCTACGAAAGTCGAAAGCCGCTCCCTGGTATTGCCCGTTTACTTTCTCCAGGAAAACACGGGAAATTTTGCTTTGTCCCTGATCGCCTACCAGTATTTGTCCTTCGAAAGGTCCGAAGTTGCCTTTAGGAATTTTCAGGAATTGGGAAGTAGAAATGCCCAGTATGCCATGCGGCAACCATACAGCAGGCAACTGCAAACCCGGAATCTTACCCTTCATATCATACAGGCTCACAAATTCCTCATCAACCACATTTTCCGGCTTGATGTAACGACCGGCTTCATTTTTTTTCTGCTGCGGGTCCACTTTGGCGTACAATTGTTCGGTAGTAAGCTTCACAGGGGATTGCGGTGAGCCTGCCCATTTCAGACCGGCCGGATGTCCGGTAAAAGCGCCTTCGGGCACATGCCACAATCCACCGGAGCCCATCCAGTCGCCCTGGTTGTCGGTATAGAACAGTTCACCGTCGATCAGGCCCAGACCGCAGGGCGAACGCATCCCGGTAGCCCAGGGTTTCATGGTACCATCGGGCTGTATATGCATCACCCAGCCGCGCCAGGGTACGCGGCTTTCGCCCCGCCACCATTCCTCGTTGCCGAAGGCTACATTGCCCGACACAAAGAAAGAACCGTCGGGCGCGATGGCAGGCCCGTAGCTGTATTCGTGGTAATGACCGGACAGCGGCCAGGCATAGACGGTTTCAAACACATCGGCTTTGCCATCCTGGTTAGTATCTTGCAGGCGCGTGAGTTCGCCCCGCTGTGCGCAATAGAGCGAACCGTCTTTATAGGCCAGTCCTAATACTTCGTGCAAGCCCGATGCAAATTTGCGGAAATACGGACGGGCACTGGTAGGGTTTTCTACGATAAAAATATCCCCGCGCCGGGTAGATACGCCCAGGTCACCATTGGGCAGCATGGCTAGTCCGCCCACTTCCAGCAGCGTTCCTTCCGGCGAACTTACTTTCATGATCCTGAAATAATCTTCTTCTTTCGGTGATTCCTGCGCAAGGGCTGTCAGGCAAAAACCTGTCAGTGCCAGGGTGGTTAATAGGCTCAATCTCCAAGGGGAAAAATTGCTGAGTTTCATGGTGTTAAGGTGTTAAGGTAAGATGAAACGTTGCCATGACATCAGGAGTTGATTACTTGGACATACTTTTACTTGAGCATTGAATATTGAGTGTTGATTATTGAGTGTTGATTATTGAGTGTTGATTATTGAGTGTTTAAAAAATATTCAACACTCAATATTCAATATTCAATGCTCAAGGG
>JBBSNI010000381.1:0-5557 GCA_038232695.1 Cytophagales bacterium | reverse complement strand
GTTCAATGGATACGATCAAGCAGCATATACCAAAATAGAAAACTTGAAAAAATAATATGTCTATCGCTTGCTTTGATCTTAGAATTCGGGCGATGCTTTCTACGGGTTTGGCGGTGATCGCGCGGCGAACCGTCAATGTCAAAGTTATCGCTGTCTGGTAGGGGTAAATCCGGCGTGGAGCGCACATTCCGTGCTTTATTGGCCGCCTGTCGTTCACTCTGGTTTATTCAACAGGCAAATCAGCAAGGCAGTGTACCGATAGACTTGCTCAGGAACCGTCCTTGGTATCGCAAGAAGAAACATCCTACTCAGCTAGACGTGCAGTGGATGTTTAAAGAAATGCTCACCGACCAAGCAGTTATCCCAACACCTGCTTTCAGAGATGATCTGACTGTATTTAAACACAAACCCTCGCAACAAACTGCTAAAGCAGCTTGACTTCACGAAACTAATGAGTATAGTATAGTCTATGCATCGCTTTTTTATGCTTGGATGAACGAAAAGAAGGCCGAAGCCTCCTTTTCTGAAAAGATACTCGAATCAGGTTATTAACGACCTGTAGTGGTTCGGTCAGTAGTACCAGTAGTATTGTTGACTTGGTCTTTCCTGCGTCTTAAACCTAAAAGACCTGCCAAGCCAAGCAGACCTATCCAGCCGTAATCGAAGTCGTCGTCATCGTCATCGTCATTCATTGTAGTCGGGGTTCCTGATCCGGGGTCAGTCTGGCTAATTGCCGGTAAAGCAGTGAATAGCATTATAGCTACGGCTAACATGCTGATAAGTTTAAAGAGTGTTTTCATAATTGTATAGTTAGTATAAATTGGTTTCAAAGTTCAACTCTTTCTAAGCAAATTTGTTCCTCTAATAAATAAATATCTTTCCATATTCATACTGGTAAATCTGCTTTTCTGTTTGTCATACAGTAATTTAATTTTCTTCTGCCTGTTGTTCAACAATATCTGCCAAATTTTTGAGGTTTCCTGTAGCCATTAGTTTCGTGTTTTTCGGCTCTTCGAGTCAACTTTCAAAAAGCTAAAACATCCATGGCGTAGCTTTGATGTATAAGTGACAAAACCAAACACCAAGAGTCACTGCTGCGCGGCGGACCGTCAGTGCCAAAGCTACCGCTGTATCGTAGGGGTAAATCCGGCGTGGAGCGCACCTTCCGGGCTTTGTTAGCCGCCTGCCGTTCTCTGTGGTTTGTTCAACAAGCAGACCAGCCAGCCACACAGCCTATGGACTTGTTAAAGGGGCGGCCTTGGTATCGCAAGAAGAAACATCCTACTCAGCTATACGTGCAATGGATGTTCAAAGAAATGCTAACCAGTCAGGCAATTACCCCAACACCTGCTTTTATAGACAATGTGACCCTATTTCATTCCAATCGCTCGCAAGCAGCCGCTAAAGCCGCCTAACTTCACGAAACTAATGTCTATTGGTAAATTTAAAAATATGAAGAAACAAAAGGGTGTGTTCATCTATTTGGATTCGGAGTGTAGTTTAAAGGAGATTTGTGATGTGTTGTTTCCGGATAATAATCCAATTACTTATCACCTTATACCAAAGCCTTCGCTTAATTATCCTGACGGGGGTATACATGACATTCAAAGTCTTTACAGGTTTTTGTTTAATCAAGGAATTTGTGGGGAATCACTTTTTGATGATTTACAAGGATTCAGGTTTGACCTTAATTATTTATCCGGGAAATAGCTTACGGTCTACAACTTAGAGTAATGCCTAAACAGATGTACTTTTAAAGAGTATAGTGTTCTTTTCAGGTTTGGTGTTAGCTGATAATATACTAATTTTGCGCAAAATTAAACACAAATCAAAAATAAGCTCATGGTTGAAGAAAAAGTCAATTACAAAGTAAAAGATATTGCCCTGGCCGATTGGGGCCGCAAAGAGATCAGGCTGGCAGAAGCCGAAATGCCCGGACTGATGACTATCCGCGAGGAGTATGGCCCACAAAAGCCGCTGAAAGGCGCCCGCATTGCCGGTTGCCTGCACATGACCATACAGACCGCCGTACTGATCGAGACGCTGGTAGAATTAGGTGCGGAAGTGACCTGGTCTTCGTGCAACATATTCTCCACGCAGGATCATGCCGCCGCCGCCATTGCCGCCGCAGGCATTCCCGTGTTTGCCTGGAAAGGTATGAACGAAGAAGAATTTAACTGGTGTATAGAACAAACGCTGTTCTTCGGCGAAGATAGAAAGCCGCTGAACATGATCTTAGACGATGGCGGCGACCTGACCAACATGGTCTTAGATCAATACCCTGAGATGGTGCAGGGCATCAAAGGAATTTCTGAAGAGACGACCACCGGCGTACACCGCCTGTATGAGCGCATGAAGAAAGGTACGCTGCTGCTGCCCGCCATCAACGTCAACGACTCGGTGACCAAATCCAAGTTTGACAACAAATACGGCTGCAAAGAATCTTTGGTAGACGCTATCCGCCGGGCAACCGATGTGATGATGGCCGGCAAAGTAGCCGTGGTAGCAGGCTATGGCGACGTGGGCAAAGGCTCTGCACAATCGCTGCGCGGGGCAGGTGTACGTGTGATCGTGACCGAAATTGACCCGATCTGCGGTTTACAGGCGGCCATGGACGGCTTTGAAGTGAAGAAAATGGACAATGCTGTCGCTGAAGCCGACATTGTGGTGACTGCTACCGGCAACAAAAACATTATTGTAGACCGGCACTTCAAGCAGATGAAGGACAAGGCTATTGTCTGTAACATCGGTCACTTCGACAATGAGATTGACGTAGCCTGGCTTAACAAGAACGCTAAGGAAAAGACGGAGATCAAGCCGCAGGTAGACTTGTACGAACTGGAAAGCGGACGCGAAATCCTGCTGCTGGCCGAAGGCCGGCTGGTCAACTTAGGCTGCGCAACCGGTCACCCATCTTTTGTAATGTCCAACTCCTTCTCTAACCAGGTGCTGGCGCAGTTGGAGCTTTGGAAAAACACCGACCAGTACGAACCTGGCGTTTATATGCTGCCCAAGCACTTAGACGAAAAAGTAGCCGCCTTGCACTTATCCAAGATCGGTGCAGAACTGGATACCTTATCTAAAGACCAGGCGGAGTATATCGGTGTAGAGGTAAAAGGTCCTTTCAAGCCGGAATATTACCGCTATTAAAGCTTGAAGTCGGATGACGGAAGACGGAAGTAAAAAAAGCTTCGGACTTCGGTCTTCCGTCTTTTATCAAAATTCAAGGGCCAAGGTAAGGAAGAAGCTTCGTCCGGGGGCTGAGATAATGCCTGGCCCGGGATAGCCGGAAGCTCTGCGGGTGAAATACATTTCGTTCATCAGGTTGTTGATGCCTGCTTCTGCCTGGGCAAACTTATACCTGTATTTGCAGGAAAAATCCACTACATCATAAGATGGAATCAGTCCGTCGATGCCGCTGGCGACCTGCGTAGTGTTGGTAGCTTCCGAGTAGTGTTGTGCTACATAAGTATATTGCAGGGTAGCGGAAAAGTCCCGGTAGTCGTAGGTAAGACCGGCTTTCAGGTTCAGAGGAGGTACGAGTTCTACTTCTTTGTCCCGGAAAGCAGATTCATGGGAGGCGGCATATTGCCCTTCTATCAGGGCTGCGTTGACAAAGGCAGACAGATCGGTAGATGATTTTTTACCAAACAGCCAGGAACCTAATTTGATCTCGGTGAAAGATTCAAAGCCTACAATGTAAGCGTCGGCAATGTTGGTGCGGAAACGGTAAGACCTTTCCCCAAAAAGTGGGTCAATTTCTTTTTTCCACAGGGCTCCGATCCGGTTGTTGTACCGCAAATAAAAAGCGCTCCAGTCGAAGTAAAGGAAGTTGTTGATATTTCCTCTGACGCCTATGTCGGCATTGAAGCCTCTTTCGTCTTCCAGGTTTTCGTCTACCTTCAGGCTGGGGTTGTTGACCCGCAGATCGTTGAAGTTGATCGCCCGGTAGTTTTGGGATACGTTGCCGTAGGCTTCTATTGCCTCATCAGATTTGTAGCTGACACCTACGCCGGCCAGCAGAAAAGCCCTTGCTCTCTGTTTGGTTTCATACACGGTCGTATCAAAGATGACGTTGCCTGCCAGGTCGCGACGGCTTTCCCGGTAATATCCCTGGCTTTGGGTGTCAATGTATTCTGCCCGAAGCCCCGGCGTGACACTCCACCGGCCGGTCAGGTTGACGATGTTTTCGGCAAAAAAGGCAAGGTTGCGCGAAGGGAAGGTAAAATCCGAATCTTCCAGGCGGTCCGGGTTGAGAAAATCAAAATCCGGCCCGGTGCCATTGTTGCCTTCGCCCTGCCTTTTTTGCGTATTTCCCTGGTAGTAGCGCACACCAGTGGCCAGTGCCTGCGGCTTTTCCTTGATCTCATAACGGTGCAGCACACGCAGTTCCGAGCCGAAGTTAAGGTAATTGTCCCACAGCAGGTTCCGGTTTTCGTCCGGCTGGTCGGCTACCGTCACACTTTGCAGGTTGCCCAAAGCTTTCCGGGAGCCTATCAGTCCAAAAGTTTTCAGATTGAGTTTGGTCTTAGGGCTGGCGGTATATTCTATGACCATCGCAGGAATGTTCCACTGGAGCGCAAACCAGTTTCTGCTGCGCACCGACTGCCGGGGGTTTTGGGCAAACATACGGTCGGTGAGTCCGCCGGGCTGCTGCGCCAGGTAATCCATGTGGGTGAACTCAAAGCACAGGAACCATTCGTCGGTCAGTTGGAAGTTGGCATCGGTAAAGACTGTATTGGAACGGAACTGTTCGTTTTCATGCCAGCCGTTACCTTGTTTGCGCTGGTAAAAAGCCAGGTAGTCCATCTTGCCGGTGTTGCCCGAAACGCTGTTGTAAGAACTTAGCAACCCAAACGAACCTACGGTATTGCGGGTGTTGAATGTAAATGGGTCGCCTTCGGGTGCCCGTTTGAACAAAAAGTTGATCATCCCACCAAACTGGGTGCCATACTGCAAAGAAGCCGCGCCGCGGACGATCTCAATCTTTTCCAGGGATTCTACGGGTGGGGTGTAATAACTTTCCGGATAGCCCAGGGGGTCGGCGGCGATGTCATAGCCATTTTGCCGGGTATTAAAGTTAGAAGTACGGTTGGGGTTCAGCCCGCGCCCTCCGATGCCCAATTGCAAGCCTGCCGCGTCGCTTTCCCAGACATTGAGGCCGGGCACTTTGGCAAACACCTGCCGGGCATTGTTGGTCGCCAGGTTGGCGTTGAGCCGGTCTATGTGGATGACCTCATTTTTCTTTGCCTCATAGATCAGCGTGCCTTCCACTCCGTTGAGGCGCGTTATATCGAGGCTTTCTTCAGTACCCAAGGCTTCTACTTCCTTCAATAGCACTTCCAGCGGTTGCATCGCAAAATCTACCTGCTGTGTTTGTCCTGTACGCAATTTAATACCGTAAGTCTTGCTTTTCCGCTCCAGACCAAAAGCTGTGATCTGGTAGCTTCCCGGCTTAGCTTTGATCGTATAGCGACCTTTTTCATTGGTAAACACGCGGTGGGAAGTGTTTAGCAGAAACACTTCTATATCTTTCAATGGCTTGCCGGAAGCCTGC
>JBBSNI010000380.1:0-5565 GCA_038232695.1 Cytophagales bacterium | reverse complement strand
GAACAACCAGTATTATGTATCTTTCAACTACTTCAACCAGCAGGGCGTGGTCGTCAACTCAGGGCTGAAAAGGTATACGGGCAGGGTCAATTTGAGACAAAATATAGAGGATCGTTTCAACTTCGGGCTCAACCTGACGACCAGCCTGGTAACGGATCAGTTTACGCCCTTTGGTATAGAGCAGAACACCCGCGCCGGGGTCATACAGGCAGCCACTTTTTATGATCCTACCGCGCCTATCTTCGGCCCCGGCGGGAATTACCTCCAAAGTAATGTCATCAACCTGGAAAACCCTGTCGCTCTGGCCCGGGAAGTGTATAATCATGCAGAGACCAACCGTACCTTCGGGAATGCTTACCTGGAATATGAGATACTGGACAACCTAAAGGCAAAAGTCAATGCAGGCAGCGACCGGCAGACCGCCCGCAGGGATAGTTACAACCCGACCAGCACCTTTACCGGGTCGGGCAGCGGCGGAGCGGCGGATGTGTCTACCCGCGACGCCTCCAACTATCTGCTGGAAGCTACGCTGAATTATAACAACAACTTCGGCGAAGACCACCAACTCAACCTGTTGGGAGGCTATACCTACCAGGTATTTACGACGACCGGGCTCAACAGCTCAGCCATCGGCTTTCCTTCGGATGCTTTTCTGACCAACAACCTGGGCGCGGGCAACCAGGAAAACTTTCAGTTGGGTAGCTTCAAAGTGAAGAACCAGCTACAAAGTTACCTGGCAAGGGTCAACTACAACTTCAGAGAAAAATACCTGCTCACCGCATCCATCAGAGCCGACGGAAGTGCGCGCTTTGGCGATGGCAACAAGTTTGGTTATTTTCCTTCTATGGCGGTGAGCTGGCGTTTGATCAACGAGCCTTTCATAGAATCCATCGATTTTCTCACAGACCTCAAGCTAAGAATGAGCTATGGGGTGACGGGCAACCAGGAAATAGGGAACTATAATTCGCTGACGCTGCTCTCTGCCAACGAACTGGCTTTTCTGGGAGGAACCACCGTAGTAGGCATATCGCCCAGCCAGGTACCCAACGCCAACCTGCGCTGGGAAAGAACCGCCCAGTATAACATCGGAGTAGATGTCGGCATCATAGATAACCGCGTGACCGCCTCGGCTGACTATTTTATCAAAAACACCTCTGATCTGTTGCTGGCACTGCCCATTCCTTCTACTACTGGCTTTCAAAACAGCTTGCAAAATGTAGGCTCGGTCAGAAATACAGGCTTTGAATTCATTGTCAACACGGAAAACCTGACCGGAGCTTTGCGTTGGTCTTCCGCTTTCAATTTCACGGCTATTAAAAATGAAGTGACCGACCTGGCGGGCTTACCCTTTATTCTACAGGGAGGCTTTGGCTTTCTACCCGACTTTACCATCCTTCGGGAAGGAGAGGCGGCTAATGCGTATTATGGCTATGAGGTGGCAGGCGTCTACCAAACCGGGGAAGATATTGCCGGTTCGCCTCAGCCTATGGCCAATCCGGGCGACCTGAAATTTAAAGACCAGGAGGGTGATAACAAGATCACGCCGGATGACCGGATTGTGCTGGGTTCTCCGTTTCCGGATTTTACTTTCGGTTTGAGCAACCAGCTTTCTTACAAGGGATTTGAGGTTGACTTTTTCTTCCAGGGCTCCTACGGCAATGAGTTGTTCAACCGGAACCTGATGGAGTCGGATTATCCTACCTCCTTTAGGAGAAACCGTTTTGCCGAACCGTATCTCAACCGCTGGACACCCAGCAATCCAACGAACGAACATCCTTCTTTTCTGCCGGTCTCTACCGTATACGGAGGTAATAACAACAGCCGCTATGTAGAAGATGCCAGCTATCTCAGGTTGAGAAACCTTCAGATCAGGTATAATTTTGATGTAGCCAACATAAGTTTTCTAAAAACAGCCAGCGTCTACCTGACCGGACAAAACCTGTTGACGATCACCAACTATAGCGGCTACGACCCGGATGTTAGCTCTTATGGCAACTCCAATGTAAGAATTGACTACAACGCCTATCCGCTGGCCAGGATATACATGATGGGACTTAACATTGGATTTTAAACACCTAAAAATCACTACTATGAAAAATATATTGTATTATAGCATACTCTCAGGTTGGATATTATGTATGGCGGGTTGCCAGAACGCTTTGGAAGAAGAAGTTTTTTCTCAGTTAGGCCCGAGCAACTTCTACCAGACACAGGCGGATGCCGAAGCGCTCTTGAACTCGGTGTACGCCGAAGAGCAAATGCAGGGAGACCCTTCCGCGTATTATCTGCTGATGAATGAGCTAAGCACCGATATTATGATAGACCGGGGCGGGGGGTTGGAAAACCTATTGAAACCGCTGGAAGATTTTACCTGGGATGGTACACACTCATACATAGAAAATATCTGGGACATTAACTACCGCATCATCAACCGGGCGAACCTGGTGATCGATAGAGTGCCTGCTATCCCTATCGACGAAGGGGTAAAAACCAGGCTGGTCGCCGAAGCAAAATTTTTAAGAGCGCAGGCGTATTACTATCTGAACGACCTCTATGGTCCGGTGCCTATCATAGAAACCAGCGAAGTGTCCCTTACCGAACGCCCTTCCCGGCCCGATCAGCCAACGATGAACGCTTTTATTGAGCGCGAATACCGGGCCGCCGCCGGGGTATTGCCGCTGCAAGCCAGTGAATACGGCAGGGCAACCAAAGGCGCCGCCCTGGCCATGCTGGCGAAGTTTTACCTGAACAACAAAGACTGGCCCAAAACGGTAGAAACTACCGCTGAGGTTATGCAGTTGGGCGTTTATTCCTTGTTTGAGGGTGCGAGCCGGACAGATTTGTACAGCCTTGCCAATGAGCAAAACCCGGAATATATATGGGTGAGGACTTACGAGCCGGTCGCTAACCGCGGGTTAGTCTTTCTGCCCCGGGCGGCGCCTCCCGGCTACCAGTTCAGGTTCCCTCCCAAGCCTAACTTTGCTACGAATTATCAAATATATTCTGCCTTCTACGATTCTTTTGATCCGGCCGATGAAAGAAGGCTGTCTATGATCACCGAGTATGTCAACGTGGACGGAGATATGATACCATTGGGTACGAACGACATCCGCTCGTTCAAATATCCCGAAGACCCTAATGCTATTGACCGGTGGTCGGGCAACGATGTGCCGGTCGTGCGCTATGCTGATATTTTGTTGAGTAGGGCCGAGGCCTTGAACGAGATCAATGGACCCAACCAGGAATCTATAGATCTGATCAACCAGGTCAGGGAAAAAGCGGGTTTACCTGCGCTAAATTTAGCGGACTTTCCGGGCACGGAAGCGCTGCGCGACCATATCCTGAAGGAAAGAAGTTGGGAGTTTTTTAATGAAGAGATGAGAAGGCAGGATTTGATCCGGCACGGTAAGTATATCTCGCTGGCACAACAGAGAGGGAAAGCTGCGATGGATTATCATGTAAAATTCCCATTGCCCCAGGATGAGTTAGACAAGAATGAAAACCTGGTGCAAAACGATGGTTACCCCCAAAGTGCGGAGCAATAGCTTAATGATGAAAGTAAGTTTATACATATCAGGCATCTTTGCTATACTCTTCCTGGTAAGTGGGACAATAACGCCCCGTTCATCCGTTTTTCAGCAACTTTTTCTGCCTGATCGTCCTGCCGAAAACATCAGCGTTGATGAGCAGGGCAACCCCATACTTTACCAGAAAATAGCTATTCCCCAGGCGTTCCTCACCACAGCGGAGTGCCGCCCAAGCGATACCCTCACCTACGGGGGCGACATCCGCATGGGCGACCTGACAGGCAACGGGCAGGCAGACTTTCTGGTGTACCGGGCTGCCCTTTCCATAGATGGCGGCGCCGTACAGCCTTGTTTTATCGGCGCTTTTACCCAGGCGGGGGATACACTCTGGCACAAAGGCAAAGGCGGCTTGCAACCTAACCGTCCCGGCCCGGTCGCTATCCATGACATAGACAACGATGGGAAAACGGAAGTCATTACCTTTTTTGTGGAAGATGAAGAAAAAGTAACGCCGCACAGAATGAAACACATGCACGTGCAAATCCTGGATGGCGCTACCGGTAAGGTGAAGCGACAGGCAAGCCCCCAGGAACTAACTTCCAGCCAGGGAGAAGGACCTAACTGGGTACACCAGCGCATCCTGATCGCTAACCTGAGAGGAAAGCCTACACCCCAGGATTTTATTGTCAAGCTGGGCAAAAAGATCATTGCCTTTGACAGTGACCTTAACGTATTGTGGACTTATACGAATCAATGGGATGAGTACGCCAACTGCCCGGCTTATGTGCCTGCCGTAGGCGATATGGACGGCGATGGCCGGGATGAGATCAACGGCGGCTATTTTGTGCTCAGCGCCGAAGGCAAACCCCTCTGGGAAGAAAAGTTAGGCAAAAATATGGATGCCGTCGTGATTGACTATTGGGATGATCCTAACCAAAAGAGAGCCTTTTGCTCCGGCTTCGGTCATGTGATGGACAAGCAGGGCAACGTGATTCTCAAACTGGGCGAAGCCGTTGTGCCGCATGGGCAGGAACTCAGGGTGGCCCATTTTGATGATGCCGTGCCCGGCCCCCAGATGATGATCCGCTACAACGGTCATCAGCCCGAGGTGATGCTGGTAGGATTGGAAGGCAAAGTCATCCGCCGCTTCCGCCTCAATAACTCTCCCAACCATACCGGCATGGAAGCAGTTTATTGGAACGGGAAAGACAAGCCTGCCCATCTGTACAACGGCGGCATGTTGTGGAGCGGCCAGGGAAAAGCCCTGGAGCCTTTGCCTGACCTGCCCAAACCTGTTGGCAGCGAACGCCAGGGCTGGTACCACTGCATCCCGGCAAACGTCTGCGGCGACGCCCGCGAGGAAGTGGTGCTTTATAATCCCTGGGAAAGGTTTGTCTATATTTATACACCTTCACCCCTTGACCAAAAAGCTTACAGCCACTACCAGCCTGGCCCACGGCAGTACAATGTCAGGCTGATGGACTAAAAACGTTTTCTTATGTCTCGTACTCATCTTCTTTGTTTTCTCATTTTCTGTACAGTAAACGCTCACGCGCAAACAAGTTCCCCTGTCTTACCCAGCCTGCGCCAGGCTACCGAAGCTATACAACCCGTAGTGACGTATTTAGCTGACCCGGAGCAGTTAACAGATAGCTCAGTTGTTCAAGGTGCTTACCGCATTCTTCGCATAAAGGGCAGAACAGGGATTCACCCTGCCAGCATCCGCACCCGTCTGGCATTCTCCAGGCATACGCTCCAAGAGCCCCGGGGAACGCTGGTGATGTGGGTAGCCGCCCTGGAAGATATAGCTTCTTCGTATGCTAAGGAAAGCATGGGGATGCACAACCCTCACTACCGGCATTATCCGCTGCTCAGTGATTTTGCCCGCCCTGGCGATATGATGAAAGCTCATTTTGGCATCTTTTATACCAACAACTGGCATCCGCAGTTTTATGCTAAATTTTTTGAAGGAAACATCTACCCGCATTCCATTACACCCCCTCAGAAAGCACTGATCACGGCTAACGCCTTTGACTTT
>JBBSNI010000379.1:0-5601 GCA_038232695.1 Cytophagales bacterium | reverse complement strand
GTTCTACGCCTGGGACAATGCCTGTGTGTTCTTTGAGCAACATGGCGGAAACAGAAGGACTAAAGTACCACCGAACCTTCGGGGTTTCGGATGTTTGCGCATGGGCAGATAAACAAACGGCAACAAGGGCTGATAGGATCAATATCTTTTTCATGATAAGTTTTTTTGGAGTGAACATACATTAATAGCCTACAATGAGGTGATTGACTTTTTTTCCTTTGAGGGAGAAGCGAACGCCTACGCTGGTCTGCCACATATACTTTTCAGCATCTCCATTAGCCCCAAAGGTAGCGCCGGTAAACCCATGAGCCAGCACCACCCACCGTTCGCTGAGCGCATAACTTCCTCCGAACAGTATGTAGTTGGATTGCAACTGCTCGCCGATAAATTCCGGGGCGATTTGAAAGGCCAGCGGCAGATGTACGCCTGTGTGGAAAAAAAGGTTTTCCGTCGCTTTCAGGGTAACCAGCAGTCCGGGATCAACCAATATTGCCGAACTGTTCTCAAAGTCGTAGGCAATCTGCTGCGGCTCGTCTTCGGATACGTTGACAGTACGCCAACCTGTTTTCAGGAAAAAGTCTAACCGGATGCGGTTGTTTTCTGCCAGGCGACCCAGCGCAAAAACCCGGGTTTCACTGGCAAAGCCGTTTTCGATCTTACGGGCGTCAATGAAGCGATAGCGGTAGTCGGACGCCTGAAATTCACCTCCGATACGCCAGACGTCGTTGAGTTGATAATTGACCCGGAAGGTAGTCAAAGAATAGTCGCGCCGGGAAGTACCCAGTTGCAGGTCGAAAGAAATCTGCGCCAGTGCTGACGGACCTATCAGTCCGAACAACAGGTAAAAAACAATAGAGCGTTTCATAATACATTGGTTTTGTGAATAATGAAGTAATGATGCAAAGAAGCCTCTTCACGCTACCAATGTCATTGATTTGGGTTAAGAACGATCCTGGTCGGCCAACCGCTTTTTGATTCTACTAAGCCCTTCGGGCGTCAGGCCCAGGTAAGAAGCGATCATATACTGAGGAATACGCTGCGATACGCGGGGACGGTTTTTGAGTAAGTTGAGGTATCGCTCTTCGGGAGAGTAAAAGAACAGCGAATCCATACGGTTGGCAATACCCATCAGATTGTACTCGGCGATCAGGCGCCCTAAGCGCTGAAAGTTTATCGAGGATTCGTAGAGAGCATACAAAGTATCCCGGGGAATGACCAGCAACCGGCTGTCTTCCAGCGTCTGAAGGTATAACCTCGACGGACTTTGCGCGATCATGCTGGTCGGGTCAGTCACGAACATATGCTCAAAGAAAAATTGCCGGGTTTTTTCTTCTCCGTCTTTGATATAATAAAGGCGTACCAGTCCCTGCTCTATAAAATAAGCCTCGCGGCAGGTCTCCCCCTGCCTGAGCAACAACGTGTCTTTCGCTGCTTCTCTGACTTTCAAAATAGCCTCAAACATTGTCCATTCGGCTTCCGACAAAGGAGACAAATGGGTGAGCGCGTTTCTTATATTGTCCATTTTTTATAAAGTATCCACTCAATAATAACTAAATTTGTATGTTTAAAGACACCCCTGTCTTTTAAACCTAAGTTAACCTTAACACCTTATGTTTACAGAACCGCAGATTGGAAGCGTACCTGTTGCCGGCTGGATTGAAGTGATCAGCGGCTGCATGTTCTCCGGCAAGACTGAGGAACTCATCCGGCGGCTCAACCGCGCCATCATTGCCAGGCAACATGTAGAAATCTTCAAACCTGCCATAGACACACGCTACCACGAGCAGCATGTGGTCTCCCACAACCAGAACCGCATTCCTTCTGCTGCGGTTGCCTGCGCCGAAGATATACTGCCGCTGGCGGCCCAGTGTAAGGTTGTGGGTATTGACGAGGCGCAGTTTTTTGACGACAAGATTGTCGAAGTCTGCAACACGCTGGCCAACCAGGGCAAGCGGGTGATCGTCGCCGGGCTGGATATGGACTACGAAGGCAACCCCTTCGGACCCATGCCTTTCCTGATGGCAGTCGCCGAATATGTGACCAAGGTACATGCTATTTGCGCCGTATCGGGTGCTCCGGCTTCTTTTTCTTTCCGCCTCGCGCCTGCCGAAGAGAAGCTGATGCTGGGCGCGCGCCATGAGTACGAAGCCCGGTGCCGGTACCATTTCAACCAGGGCATGGAAGATAGAACAGACCAAACAAAGTCTGATGTTTGACAGCTTGCTTCAAAGATGGGTAACCACCCTTGTTTTTGTTCTCAGCATTTTCAGCCAACGGGTCTGTGCCCAGCCTGCCATACCCATAGGCATGTGGCGTTCTCATCTGTCTTACCAGCAGGTACGCCATATACTCCTCACGCCCAGCCGGGTATACGCTGCTGCTTCCCAGGGTCTTTTTTACCTGGACAAAGCAGACAACAGCCTGAACATCTTATCTAAGAACGATGGGCTGAGCGATGCAGGTATTGCCGCCCTGGCCTACCAACCCTCAGCCGACGCCGTGCTTGTCGCTTATGAGCGCGGTACGATAGACCTGCTGGCAGGCAACCGTATCTTTCCTTTCACCCTGATCGCTGAGGCGGGGGGCGAAGTGATCCATCATATGCTGGTAGCAGGCAATGTAGTGTATGTATCTACCAGCGCTGGCGTCAGAGTATTGAATATCGATGCGCAGCGCGATGCAGGTATCAGCATCCGCGAATCGTATACCAGGCTGGGCAGCAGCGGGGATAGCCTGACGGTCTACCGCAGTGCCATCGCCAACGACAGCCTCTTTCTGGCAACAGAAGACGGCATCATCGCTGCTTCGCTCAGCGCGCAGGTCAATCGCCAGGATTTCAGAAGCTGGCGACGGTTTGGCGCTACCCAGGGATTGCCTGCACAGCCCGTTCGTTTTATGGCTTCCCTGGACAACCAGGTGTATGCCGGGCTAAACGGCAGCGGCTTGTATGTGTACGACAGCGGACGTTGGCAGCTTACGTCCGTAACAACAGAAGGCGATTTCCGTGCCCTGTATGCCTGGGACAACCAGATCGCTACGGTAGTGGATGATGCATTGCTGCTTTACGACGGTCAGCAGGTGCTGCCGCAAACAGATGCATTGATCACGCAGCCGCTGGCAGTAGCCATTGGCGAGCAAGGGACGTTGTGGATAGGTGACCGTGTCCATGGACTCATAAGAAAGCAGGGCAACACAGCCACCAATTTCTTTCCGGCAGGGCCCGGCTCGGATGATGTGGGAGCGATCAAGGCACTGAATGGTAAGATCATTGCCCTGCCGCCCCCCCCTGCCGGCAACGATGGTGCATTCTATACTTTTGCCCAAGGCAACTGGACTAACCTCCGCGCACCTGCCCCGGCTTTACAGGACGTAGTTTATGCGGAGGCTACCCAACGCTACTACTTTGCCTCTTTGGGTGGCGGCATCCTTTCCTGGGATGGGCAGGAGACTTTTGACGTACTCAACAGCAACAGCCCCGGAAGTACGCTGCCGAACGACCAGACCACCGCCCTGGCGGTAACCGGACAAGACCTATGGATCAGCAGCTTTGGGACGGCTACTGCCCTGCACCGGCTGAACCTGTCGGACAACACCTGGCAGGGTTTCTCTTTTAACAAACCGGAAGCCCGCTTCCCTGTCAGGATGATACTGGCGGGAGAAGAGCAGCCCTGGGTGCTGTTGAACGACGACCCAACACCAGCCGCGCCCGGCAAGGAGATCATGGTATTTGATCCTGAGGCGGGCGTTCCCCTGTTTGTGAGAAGCTCGCTACCGCGGGGTGCGCTGCCCGGCGAGGTATTAACCGGCCTGGTGCGTGACCGCAACGGGCAGGTGTGGGCAGGCGGCAGCGACGGCGTGGCTTATTTTCCTGACCCCTTTGGCATTTTTTCTAATATCAGCGTCGTCAAACCCGTGTTCGACCGGCAGTTTCTGCTGTTGGGTGAGTATGTGACCGCCGTAGCCGTAGACGGAGGCAACAGGAAATGGGTAGGCACCCGCAACGGCTTATGGCTGTTTGACGAGACCGGCGAGTCGCTGATCCATTACTTTACCGCAGAAAACAGCCCGCTGCTCTCTAACCTGATCCGCGACATCGCCATAGATGCCTCCGGCGAGGTATTCATCGCTACCGGCCGGGGCGTGGTTTCTTACCGGGGCGCGGCCACGGAAGGCAGCGTACAGCAGCAGTCAGCCAGGATATTTCCCAACCCGGTGCTGGCCGGCTTCGATGGGCTGGTGGGCATACAAGGATTGGTAGACGGGGCTACCGTGAAGATCACCAGCATTGCCGGTACGCTCATCAGGCAACTAAAAGCCGAAGGCGGCGGGGCTGCCTGGGATGTACGCGATTACCGGGGGCAGCGCGTAAGCACAGGTGTCTACTTAGTGTTCATCGCTTCTGCGGACGGTACGGAAACGTTTGTGGGAAAGGTAGCGGTGGTGGAATAGAAGGATAGAGTCTGACTTAATAAATGATTTGTACACTTTATAATCCTGTAGGTATGCTATTGCGTATACCCCACCTATAGGTTGTATATACGCAATAGGCAGGAGGTATTTATGCGTTACCAGACCGGAAATGCACCCCCCTGGTCGTAGCCTCCGCTACGACCTGCTACCCCTGAGAGCGTCCGCTCGTCGGTGTTCATCCGGGAAGGCAATCCATTAAAAAGCCTGTTTCACAGATGATATGCGCTACCCCTAAAACGGACACACGCTATATAATGCATGACCGGGCGGACGCCCTCACCCTATTGTAGGTCGTAGCGGAGGCTACGACCAGTTGGTGGCGCTACCAAACCGGAAATGCTGAGAAGCAAGGGTAATCGGCTCGTTTTCTGAAAGCTTCAAGCCTGATGGGGGCTATGCGGCTTACCTGAGATGGTCGGGCAAAGGACAACTATTAACAGCAACGAGATGATAAGTCTTATAAAAAAGTGTCTACAGGGCTTTGTGGGCAAGATAGGCAAGTTGTATAAACGCAGCCTCTGACGGTGGTTGTAAAAATGAGAAAAACAAGTTAACTTGGTATTATGAAACTATCATCCACTACTACCACACAACTCCTTTTGCCCTATCTCAAGGCGGCAAGCACCAAGTAGTTATAAGGGATATATACGCAATTTCGGATATACGGATGTTAGCGGCAAGCATAGGATCACAACCCAATAAAATCATACGAGCAAAGGCAATTAATGAATAAAAAAAGAACAGTATTATTATTAGGCGCTGGAGCCGTAATAGATTGGAACGGACCTAAGACCAGTGAACTAACAGAACTAATTCGTGAATCAGGTTTTTATTGCAAAGATAATACGACCCGAATAACAGAATTTATATTCCAGTCCTTGATCAAGAGTGGATATGACGAAAAGGAAATAAATTTTGAGACCATTATCAATGTTATAGAAGAACTTCTAGTCTATTACTCCTCTTTTGATAAAGACAAAGAGACACCTTCATTGCTGAAAGTGTTCTTTCATTCTTCATTTGAAGAAATCCTTTTAAACTTTTCCATAGAAGGAGGTGTAGTAAAACACGGATTCAAATTAGAAATCCCCGAAGGTAAAATTTATGAATATAAACACAGAGGAGCACTCG
>JBBSNI010000378.1:0-5606 GCA_038232695.1 Cytophagales bacterium | reverse complement strand
TGGATAGCTTAACTTTGAGGCGTGCTCGCATTCGGAGGTTTGTATGTTTCGCAACTCAAAACTACTGGATTGCGAGCACACTTTTTATTTAAGTCCCCAAAAACGTCACGTAAATAGGAATATGGATTGAACAGCCTACGTATAAGTGCTTATCATTTCCTAGCGCCAAGCCGGAAGGATAAGCCTCGGTAGGAATAAATCCTGTGACCCGGCTTTCTTCAACCGTCGTGCCGCCTGCCTTCCTGCCAAGTTGGAGAAGTGCGATGGCGTTATCCATGCCATTGGCCACATACAAGATCTGTTCATCCGGGCTCAGCAGCAAGGCATTGGGTGTATCTCCAAAATAAGGTTGTCCTTGCTGAAACAAACGGACAGAGAGCGTGTCTGTGACCTGCATCGTCCGGGTGTCGATGACAGAGATATAGTCGCTATTGCCATTGGCGACAAAGGCCAGCGAACCCTTTCGGTTCATCACAATATCGTTAGGATGCAACCCTACCGGGATTTCTTTGATAAGACGCCCATCCGCCAGGCTGATCACGGAGACAGTACCTGAAGCGGCGGCGCCGGTCTTCGGGTCTACCAGAATTTTCCCATAAGGATCAGGCACGCCTGCTACATCCTGCGCCGTTTTTTGCGGCACGGTACCGCCCCAGTTGGTGACATAAGCTTGGTTTGCGCTGACCGCTACGCCATAAGGCGCCATGCCGGTAGGCGCTTCCCATACTTTGTTGCCTGAAGCAAGCTCTATTTTTGCCAATGTATTGTTGCCGTTGAGCGCCACCAGCAGGTAATCCTTCGCTGCTTCCCGCACGACGGCCAGCGCATTGGGCAAAGTTAGGGGAACGCCGCCCACCGCAGAAAAAGAAAAAGACCGGACCACGCTGGCGCTTACGCCGTCCCAGTAAATCTGTAGCACAAGGGAGCTATCTGTGGTTGCATCGACACCACTACAGAACACAAAAGTACTGTCGCGGTGGGTATACCAGGTAAGCCCGGAAAAGCTATGGACAAAACCAGCGTATTCGGGCAAATCAGCATACGCCAGCCGGTGCTGTATGCTAAACGTTTGCGGATTGACAAAAGCCAACCCAAACCGGTCGGTCACTGCCAGCCATTGTTTGTCGGCATCGAGAGCACAGGCCAGGCTATGGTTTTCCAGGGCGGGATCGCCGTAGCGGATAACTGCTCCGGCGGGGTCAATGATCTTGTTGTAGGGCATGAGCAGCGGCAGATCGTTGCCGGCCAGCGTACTGTCATCATAGCCCGTATGGTAAGCTTGCTGGGCCGGACTTTTGGCGGTTGAAGCCGGCTGCCGACCGCTCTTGCAAGAAAAAAAGAGCGTGATGGCCATCAGCGCCATCATCGTTCCCTGAAGAATACGGACTATTACTTTGTGGCTCATGTCAGATATGGTGGAGCATATGTTTTTAAAAGCAGGAGGCATTGTCTCCCATCGCTCGAGGCAAAGATAGCTACATTAGGAGTACAGTAGGTTCTGTTAAGAGATTGTTAAAGATTTGATAACATAGAATCAGGCGATCTCTTGCTGCGTATTGCTTTACTTTGTAAGAGGACAAGGCAAGTTTATGAATATGGAATCAAAAAGCTTTGCGTTGCACACGGATGAGGCATTGGTCGTACATCTTCAAAAAGGTGTCTGGTCTGCTTTTGATGAATTGTACAACCGATATTGGGAGAAACTACATCGTGCCGCCTACCATATATTAAAGGATGAGGCAACTAGCAAAGATGTGGTGCAGGAAATCTTTACAGACCTGTGGAAAAGGAGGGCACAGCTCGAGGTGACCAACATGTCTGCATATCTTTACCGGGCAGTCAAATACCAGGTAGCCAGTCATATTCGGCGCCACAAGTTACACGATGTTTACCTGGAACAATTCAACCAGGTAGTGCAAACAAACACGACCGAGGAAACGCTTGCGGTGCAGGAACTGGAAGAAAGCATTGCAGCGCAGATGCGTATGCTGCCACCACGCTGCCGCGAAATATTTTATCTAAGCCGCTACCAGTCCTTTTCCAATCAGCAGATTTCCGAATACCTTCACATATCGGTGAGTACGGTAGAAAATCAAATCAACAAAGCCTTGAAGCACCTGCGGTTGTCTACCCGTAGGGTGGCCAGTATGATAGTTATTTTTCCCTTGTTCGTCTTTTTGTAGGCAATACCAAGCGGTTACTTTTTCTGAAAAGCTCCTATGTTAAGGCAGTGTTAACTTAATATTAAGTTTTGTCTTTTTTCCTTTTCCGCGTAGGTGCTGGAGCAGATGCGCGCTACTGTAAAGTAAACGACGCCGCATGCAGCAGGAAGAATTTGACAAATTATTAGGTCGCTACCTGAGGGGAGAAGCTTCTCGCCAGGAAGAACAGTGGTTTGACGATTTTTTTGAGTCTTATCAAAAAGGCGAAACAATGTGGGGTCCTTTTGAAAGCGAGCGCATCAGACTGGAAATCTTTTACAAGGTCAGGCAGCGTATCGGGCAAGAATCTTTTGAAAACCATCGGACAAAATCGCTCTGGCCAGCTTGGCTCAAAGCAGCGGCTGTGGTGTTGATGGTGATAGGCGTGAGTTGGTTCATCATTGATTACAGGTACTTACGGCACGAACCTATGCTGATAACGCAGGTAACAGAAAGGGGGCAAAAAACTACGCTGGTATTGCCTGATGGCACAAAAGTCAGGTTAAATGCCAAGTCCACGCTTACTTATCCTGAGGAGTTTGAGGGAAACCGCCGGGAGGTTACGCTATCAGGAGAGGGCTTTTTTGAGGTAGCTAAAAATCCTGACAAACCTTTCGTCGTACATACGCCGGACTTTGCTACCCAGGTATTGGGCACTGCTTTTAACGTATCTGCCTACCGGGAGATAAAGCGCGCTGTCACGGTTCGGGAAGGAGAAGTGCAGGTGATGTGGAAGGAAGATACCACCGCTTCGGTCATAGTACATGCCAACGAGCAAGTTGTTCTATCCTCGGCAGGTTTGTTAAAAAACCCAGGAAGTTGCCGTCAACGAGCAGGCTGTGATCAATGTGACTTTATCCACGGATGCTACCAGCCTGAATGAAGTGGTGGTAGTGGGTTATGGCACCCAGAAAAAAATCAACCTTACTGGGGCGGTAGACCAGGTAAGTTCGGAAGTGATAGAGGAAAGACCTATTACCAACTTAGCCCAGGAATTGCAAGGAACAGTTCCTAACCTTAACATCACTTTCCCGAGCGGACAACCCGGAGAAGGTGCTACCTTTAATATCCGCGGCATTACATCTATCAACGGAGGAGAACCGCTGATTCTGATTGATGGCATACCGGGCGATCCTAACCTGATCAATCCCAAGGATATAGCCAGTGTTTCTGTACTTAAAGACGCTGCTTCGGCAGCGATCTACGGCGCCAGGGCAGCGTATGGTGTCATATTGATTACAACCAAAAGTCCTGAAAAGGGAAAAGTACAGGTACAGTACTCGGCTAACTTTGCTTTGAAAACGCCTACCATACTTCCGCAGGCGGTTACGGATACTTACACGAGCATGTCGCTTTATAATGATGCCTATCGTGGTTACTCCGGACAGGACATTCTTGCGGCGGAAGAGCTGGGATATGCCAAACAACGTTCTGAAGACCCGTCTTTACCGGCTGTAATTGTTGAGGAAAATAGTAGCGGAAAGGAGTACAAATATTTTGGGAATACAGACTGGTTTGATGAGATGTATCAAAATAACGCTCCTCAAATGCAGCACAACGTTGCTATCTCCGGTGGTGATGAAAAAATGAGCTATTACTTGTCTGGTAGCTATTTTAATCAACAAGGGTCTTTTAAGTATAATCCGGACGTATACAAACGCTATAATTTTCGCGCTAAGCTCAATGCGCAGTTGACCGACTGGCTCAGTATCTATGACAATGTGATGTATAATCGCGCCAACTATGACTTTCCTACATTTTGGGGGAACAGCGTAGACATATGGCGCTATGTCGTTGTACTGGGTAGTGCGCAGGGCGTACCGCAAAATCCTGATGGTACCTGGACTTTTGAAGGATTTCCTATAGGGTTTTTGCGTGACGGAGGGAGAGGGTTACAAAAAAACAACCTATTACAGAATACGCTGGGTTTTCGTATGTCTTTCTTAGACGATCGTTGGAGAATAACCGGTAACTATACCTATCAAAATGATGGCTACAGCCAGAACGAACACTTTAAACCTATTGAATACAGTAGCACCCCCGATGTGCTTTCCGAACGAGGCGTAAGCCGCGTCGTGGAGACCAATACAGACAATTACTACCATGTCTTCAATGTTTTTACCGAATATGAAAATCAATTAGACAACCACTACCTGAAGGGTATGGTAGGCTTCAACCAGGAACTACGCACTTTCAGCAAATCTATCGCCTCGCGTGATAAGCTGATCAGCGATCTGAGTTCGCTCAACCTGGCCAGTGGAGATAGAGCCGTAACGGGTAGTGCCAGCGCGTGGGCTTTGAGAGGTGTCTTCTACCGGCTCAACTATAGCTATGACGACCGTTACCTGCTGGAGTTCAATGGACGCTACGACGGAACTTCCTGCTTTCCTCAGGCAGACCGTTTTGGCTTTTTCCCCTCGGTATCTGCCGGATGGAGAGTCTCAGAAGAAAACTTCTTTGCCGGGATAAACCCAACAGTTCAAAATTTAAAACTGAGGGCTTCTTACGGCGTGTTGGGCAACCAACAGATTCAAAAGAATAATACAGAAAGCGATTTTTATCCCTATGTGCCTCGCATGAATACTTTCAATCCTTCCGTCATTGTCAACGGTGAGCGGCTGTTTGCCATCGGTGCGCCTGGGTTGGTTGCTTCAAATCTTACCTGGGAAAAAGCGATTACCCTGGATTTTGGTCTTGACCTTATGCTTTGGAAAGCAGGTCCGCTGCTGACCAAAATTTACGAGGGGATGTACTTTCCCGGAACGGGTATTTTCGACTTGGACAAAAACGGCAGTCCTGATATTGCCATTGTGGAAGAAACTCCCGCAGAGCAGCAAGCCAGTATACAATACCTGCGTTTGGGAGATGTGTTTGTACTCTCTGGCAATAACCTGGGAAATATCATTCCTCATCCCGGTTTGCAGAAAGTTTTCGAAGACCCCAAAAATTACTACTTCCCGTTGCCCCGAACCGAGTTGCTGTTGAACGATCAACTGACACAGAATCCGGGTTGGGGAGAATAACTCATTTTCAAACGATATATGATGGATGGAAAAGTAGGTAGACTGGCCTATGAGATAGAAAATTCTACGATGATGTTACAGATTTTGTTCATACAAAAAGATAGTCTCAACTACCAACTTGCTAAAAATATGAAGCGATACAAATTACTCACTGACCTTTCGCTTGCGAAAGGTTTTGAAGATTGAGTTTTATTTATTAAGGCGTTAGCTTTGGCTATGGAAAGAGGAGATGCATTTGAATTCTGGAGTTCCCCCGTTAAATTAGACACTGAGAAGAGCATCGGTTAGCGGATAAAACGTTTAACTTAGTTATCAAAACCAGTGTCAATTATGAGTAAGAAAAAGTATTATAGTCCGGAGTTCAAAGAGGAGGCGGTTCGCC
>JBBSNI010000377.1:0-5642 GCA_038232695.1 Cytophagales bacterium | reverse complement strand
TATGTATATATTTGTGTAAGTTTTAACCATAAAATACAAATTAAAGATGAATAAGGCATATAACTACCAGAAAAACAACGTGGGCAGAAAAGCAGAAGATAGCATAACTCCTAAAGGAATTCATCACACCGTATCTTATGCAAAGTCTTTCAACGACACCTGGGCTCATATACGGCAGGAGTTGTCCAGTACCTATGAGAAAGTAAACTTACGGCAGGGGGTTACTTATTAGGAACCGGATAAAGGGGATTGAAGCTTCATTTTTCTAAACGATCAGTCTTCCTGTTGGGCGGCAGCCCTCAACAGCCGGTCGTTGATAGCACGCCCCAGCCCATAGCTGGGCACCATCTCTGCCAGGATGCATTGGATAGGGAGTTTGTCCATTTTTCGGAGGGCATCAAAGAGACGTTGCGCCGCTTCATTCAGGTTGCCGGAGGCAGACAGCATAAACTGTCTTTGCTGAGGAACCTGCGGATAATAATCTTTAAAAGAGATGATGCCTATCTCATCGGTACCATACTGCATGATCAGATCGTCCAGATGCCCCAGGATCACCTTTTTGCCCGGTGCATAATGACTGGTCAGCATCCCCGGTGCCTGTGGCGACTGATCTTTGCTGCTGTCGCTGATGATGATATTTTTTTCATTTACTTCTTTGCCCAACGCTTCTATGCTGATGCCGCCCAGGCGGTATACGATTACTTTATCTTCCTCACAACCTATGATGGTAGACTCTATGCCCACCTCGCAGGGACCTCCGTCCAGAATATAAGGAATCTTGCTGCCCAACTGCTCTTCTACATGCGCAGCGCGGGTAGGACTGATGTAGCCAAAGGGGTTGGCGCTGGGCGCTGCCAGCGGAAAGTCCAGGGAAGCCAGCAATTGCCGCGTAAGAGAGTGCCGGGGTATCCTCACCGCCACCAGGTCTGACCCGGCAGTGACCAGGTCAGGAATGATCTTGGTTTTATAGAGCAACAGCGTTAAAGGTCCCGGCCAGAAAGCTTCCGCAAGCCGCTGAGCGTGAGCAGGGATGCTTTGCACATACTGGTGTATCTTCTCTATGTGGCTGGTATGGATGATGAGCGGGTTGAAAGAAGGGCGGTTCTTGATCGCAAATATTTTTGATACGGTAGCCGCATCCAGGGCATTGCCTGCCAGCCCATACACCGTTTCCGTAGGGATTGCGACGATCTCACCTTGCCGGAGCAAGTCCGCCGCTTTTGCTAGGTCATTTCCAATGTTAGCCATACATATCAGATAAGCATAGCAATTTAGAGGAATTGTGGCATATTCTTGCAAAAAATCCGGCAATACGACTAAGATATTACCCAAAAGGGTAAACCATCATACTAAGATTTTGATTAAATCGTTGTAAATTCACCCAAAAACAAATTTCAGGTTTTATTTACCCATATCATTTTGTGTTAGTCCGCTCCCATGGCATCAGGCAGAACCCATATCGCAGGTACCGTAGCACTGGCTCCGATGACAGCCATGGCTGCCTGGCAGCTTACCGGCGGCGATGCCGTAGCCATGGCCATAGCGGGTGCCGGTTGCCTGAGCGGTGTGCTGATCAGCCCAGACCTGGACATGTCGAGGCGAACCATCTCTGAAACCTTGCTGCTTCGCTGGAATCTTGCGGTAGGTTGGCTGTGGATCGCCTTATGGTTTCCTTACGCTTTTTTTTCAAAACACCGCGGGCTGAGCCATGTGCCTATCCTGGGTACGCTGAGCCGTATGTTGTACCTGACGGTTTGTTATGTGGCGTTGCATTATTTTTTGCGGGAATTTTATGCCATAGACTTATTGTACTGGCCCCAGCTTTACCAGCAGCAGTTGCTTATCTTTGTAACGGGCTTAGCGGTATCCGATATAGGCCACTGGATCCTGGATGGGTGTACCCTCTCTTAGCTTACCTACAACTGGTAAAAAATACCAAAATTGATCACACCCCGGTAACCAAAACCCAGCGCCAGACTAGCGCCTAACTGATCTCCTACCCGCAGACCGATGGCATTGACCTGCCAGGTCAGCAGCCCTAGGGAGTCCTTTTCTTCGGGACCCGTAGCAGGATCAAATTTTTCCTGCCCGAAGTTAAAGCCTAAGCCTGCGCCTGAAAATAGCTGGAACAGATCGCCCTCGGTGTAGTGGTATTCCCCCTCGAGAGCCAAAAGTGTAAACCGGCGGGTATAGCTGCCTATTGCCCGGTCATTCAGGAACAAATCTCCTTTGTTCTGCTCGATGCCGAAGGTAACCCCGGCACTCAAACGGTCGGTAAAAGCGTTCTTGTACGAAAGAAAAAAGCCGCCGGTTCCTTTCACGTTTTGCCTGTTGTATTTCTCGATCGTGTTGTTGTCGTAGGCAATGTCCGAAGAGAGGTCAAACATCTGGTTGGCAGTCAGCAAGCCGTAGCTCAGGGAAAATTCGTGCCGGTACTGCGCATAAGCCGTTTGGCACATACAGAAAATAATCAAAATAGTAAAAACTCTTTTCATGGCTGATAGGATTGGTTTGTGTAGTTGTTCTGGTAAATATAATATTTATTTGCAAAGGTTGCGGAGGATGACAAAATAAAACTTCATTTGGTGATGTATGGCAACTGCTCAGCGGATATAGCCGGGTTTGGGAGGCTCCTCCATAAAGATACGGCGAAGCTGGCTGCCGGTCAGCGCCCCAAAACCACCTGCCAGGCCACCCAGCAGCCCTGTCACTGCGACTACCACCAGGGCATTGTTCAAGAATAGCAGCGGAGCCATCTGCCGGGCCAGGATGCTGTTGGTTTCTGCATCAACCATCCAGGCGAAGATAAGCCACAGCAAGCCTACCCCCAGGAAGCCCGACAGGAAATCGTTGAATCCTTTGGTGGGCAGCAGCAGGCCTACCAGAAAAGCACAGCACACCACCGACCACCAGGGTAAAAACATTTCTGCCAGGTAACTCAGGCCGGCAATCAGGATGATGCGTAAGATAAACTTCATGGATTTTCCTGGGTTGGTGGATACAATCGTTGTGTAAATTTTATTTTAGAGGCTTTGTCATCTTCTGAGGTCAGAAAAAGCATCTCATAGTATTGTCCCTTGCTCCACCGCTCCACCATATTATCATAGTACGGGCTGCCCGGGTTGCCCGACTGCCCGCCGGGATATACGCCCCAGGCTTTTGGTGGCGTACCCAGGGCTACAACCATGCGCCAGGAAGGTCCATGCTGGCTGCCCGTAGCATTGACAATACCCGGCCCGCCACCCATCTGTATATTGGCCCTGCCAAAAGCCTCAATGCGCAGCAGGTGACTCAGGTGGGTCGACTTAAAGTTAGCCCATGTCAAAGGTTGTTCATGATCCTGGGTCCAATTCTGCGCTGCGCTGACCGCTTCGGAAAATGAGGTGCCGATCAGGTCGGTCATGGTTTCTATGGCGGTGGTTTGCTGGCGGTCCATGAAAGGATCGTTCGGAAAGTTTTTCATCACATGAATGGTGGTTTCGCTGTCCGGTCTGCGAAGGTCGGTTTGCGTACTTTCCATTTCGTCCCAAAGCAGATCGAGCAGCCTGTCCCACCAGAGATCAAAGTAGGCAGGAGATGGCAGGGCAGCGTTGTTGTAGAAATTCCATTTTCGCAGCGTCTCATACACTTTCTGCTGTGGCTCGTCGAACTGCGTTACATCGAGGCTGTCCAGCATCAAAGGTAATATCTCGGCTGCTTTCAGGTTGTAGTTATCATTTTGCAGCGCCATCATATCTTCGGGGGTGACCTTTTTTAACTCCGACAGGCGGTTGTTGATCCGGCGGTTGCGGTAGTGTTCGTAGTTATAATCATATACATAATAAGGATACGTAGAATCTGCCGGCACCTGGTTGGCAGAACTCACAAAACCCCGCGCCGGATTCAGGGTGTGTACATTTTGCTCGAAGGGGATAAACGCCTGCCAGTCGTGCTTAGGCTGGCTGCCGTCCAGCATAAACTCACCTTGTCCTTTCCATTTGGCAGGAAACTTCCCTTGTACCCACAAGGCGATGTCGCCATTGGCAGCCGCAAAGGCAAAGTTCTGAGCCGGACATACGTAGGTCTTCAGGGCTTCCTGGTAGTCGCGGTAGTTGCTGGCCCGGTTGAGTTTATAGAAAGTGAGGATCTCCAGTGAAGGCTCGTGTGCCATCCACTGCAAGGCGTAGCCGCGTTGCAGGTTATTTACCGTATCGGCTGGATAGTGCTGGTCGTAGACGACCGGTCCGTGGTGGGTGTACACGACCGTATCCAGGAAAATATCACCGTCGCGCACCTGGATCGTCTCTATTCTTTTCTGGGTTTTCAGGTTGATGTTATCAAAGCGGTACTCTGTCTGTTCGTTGTTGGCAAAATCAATTTTATACCAGTCTTTCACATCTCGCCGCGCGTTGGTCACGCCCCAGGCGATGGAGTCGTTGAAGCCTATGATCACGTTGGGCGCGCCGGGCAGGCTGGCGCCGAAGACATTCACGCCCGGGCCGTGCAGTTGCACCAGGTACCAGATGTTGGGCAGGTTCAAACCCAGGTGCGGGTCGTTGGCTAAGATGGGTTTTCCGGAGCGGGTCTTGCTGCCGGCTACTGCCCAGTTGTTGCTGCCATTGGCAGGATTGGCTTGCAGCAGTTTTTCACTGGGCGGAGCCGGAGCACCTGCAATCTTTACCTGCGGCGTATCGATAGCTACCGGCTTGAATTTCCAGGGCGTGCCTTTGTCTACCACCGGGTCGTAGCCGGGTGTGTAGGTAGGAAAAAGAAAATCAAATCGCTTTTTTCCCAGCAGTTTCAGGGTATTGGTATTTTCCAGGTCAACATCCGAGAAGGTCAGGTCGTTGGCCATGTATTTGAGCAACAGGGAGGTCTTCAGCGGAGTCCAGCTTTCAGGGCGGTAGTCCAGGAGTTTGTATTCTACCGGCAGGGTCGTCTCATCCAACTGCCGGATATATGCATTCACGCCACGGGCATAGGCCTCGATGATCTTGCTGGCGACAGAATCGCTTTCCATCAGCTTCAGCGCTTCTTCTGCACTGGAGACCATTCCTTTTCTTCTTTGCAGCCGGTCGAAGTCCAGGGCGCGGGCACCAATGATCTCAGAAACCCGGCCGGCGGCTGCATAGGTAGTAAACTCCATTTGCCAGAGCCGGTCGGCCGCCGTCACATACCCCTGCGCCATGTACAAGTCTTCCTCGTGCTGCGCGAAGATGTGCGGCACTCTCAAAGAATCATACTGAATGGTCACCGCGCCATGCAGGCCCTCGAGCGTCAGGGACGGCGGAAAGTTACCGGCTTCGTCTTCTCCATTTTGCCAGAAACCATGAAAAGGGTCCAGCAAGGTGCCCAGCGGGGGGGTGCTGCTGATACGAAGGCTAAGCACTATGACAAGGGTGAGGGTAATAGCTAATGAAAGCAGGAACTTAAATACCTTCATAGGAAAGGCGGGATGATTGTGGTAAACTTTCTTGATCTTCTGACGGCTACGAAATTAGTTATATTCTTCTTTTATAAAAATGTGTTTTCTTATTTGTTCAACAGTTTTCGTCAATAGCCGCTTGCGCCTGGGCAAAACCACTGTTTAAGGCTTTCCGAAGCACGAGGCAGGCCTCCTCTTTTTTATTTTGCTGCACCGCGATCAACCCCAGCCAGTAGTA
>JBBSNI010000376.1:0-5671 GCA_038232695.1 Cytophagales bacterium | reverse complement strand
TTTTGAGTCAGGGGGCGTAGCTAGTGCTACTGTCAATGGTGGATATACGACTAACTGGCTGAATGAAAATACACTTCGTTGGGATAAAGAGCTTATGGACGGACATTCCTTATCCGTTTTAGGAGGTATTACCTTTCAACAAAATATGTTTGAAGGGCTAACAGGATCATCCCAAGAATATGTCAATAATGTATTAGAAGAAAATGCATTAGGTTCTGGGGCTATATATAACCAACCAGGTTCTTCTAAAACTGAGTGGAGCCTGGTTTCCTATCTGGGAAGAATCAATTATAATATCAACGAGAAATACCTCTTGTCTTTTAATGCCCGTATGGACGGGTCTTCCCGTTTTGGGGCTAATAATAAATATGCGTTCTTCCCTTCAGGAGCTGTCGCCTGGCGTTTGATAGAAGAAGATTTTATCAGGGATATGAATCTCTTCTCTAATCTGAAGGTGAGAGCAAGTTATGGCGTTACCGGAAATCAGGAGATTGGTTTATACGAATCACTGCCCACCTTAACCAACAACAGCTATACATTGGGCAGATCATTGGTGACGGGTTTTTATCCTAACAAAATTCCTAACCCTGACCTGAAATGGGAGAAAACTTCTCAATTTGACCTGGGACTGGACTTCGGTTTCTGGCAGGAAAGACTAAGATTTACCACCGACTATTATTATAAGAAAACCACGGATCTAATCTATGATGTAGCAGTTCCTTACGTTTCCGGTTTTGCATCTTCCCTTCAGAATATCGGTAGTATTGAGAACCAAGGCGTTGAGTTATCCATTGAAAGTGACATCATTGATGGTGGAGCATTTCGCTGGACTTCGGCATTTAATATTTCTTTTAACCGTAATAAGGTGCTTGAACTGGGAGGAGAAGATTATAAAGATATAGGCGGAGGAGACGGACATTTAAAAACAGGTTCAGTACACCGCTTGATTGTTGGTGAACCTATAGGTTTATTTTATGGCTATGTGTTTGATGGCATTTTCCAGAATCAGGAAGAGCTTAACGCTGGCCCGGTCAGCCCTACCAACTGGATAGGAGGAAGGCGGTACCAAGATCTTGGCGGACCCGAAGGTATACCCGATGGAACGGTGAATGCCACATTTGATAGAAAAGTGATTGGAGATCCTAATCCTGATTTTTTCGGAGGTTTTACCAATACTTTTGCCTATCAGGGTTTTGAACTCAATGTATTCATGCAATATTCGTATGGCAATGATATTTTCAATTACAATGCCATTGAACTGGAGTTGCCGTCCGGTGGACAAAATGTATACGCTGATCTGGTGAACCGCTGGACACCTGAAAATCCCAGCAATGTGTATCCAGTAGCTACAACCAACAGATCCGCAGTATTCAGTGATGCTTACATTGAAGATGGCTCTTATCTGAAAGTAAAAACACTGACATTGGCTTATACATTTCCTAAGCTGAATAGCCAGAAACTAAGCGGACTTAAAGTGTATGCTACCGCCCAGAACCTGCTCACTTTTACAGAATACTCAGGCTACGACCCGGAAGTAAGTTTTCGTGGAGCGACCAACCTGCAGTTGGGTGAGGATTTCGGGGGTTATCCCCAGTCCAGAACATTCATGTTAGGTGTGAAAATGAATATTCAATAACGAAAAAGCTGTACCCATGAAATGAGCATAAACTTTAAAGCTCTAAATTATACCTACCATATGATGAATAAAGTTTGTGCGAATTCCATGTGGCCATAAAAAATAAATATATACACATGAAAAAGATATATATATCATTAATCATAATTGTTAGTACAGGCTTTTTGCTATCCTGTACCGATGAGTTCCTGAAAGAAGAACCAACAGACCGTTTTGTCATAGATAACTTCTATAGTAGCCGAACAGATGCCGAAGCTGCCGTGGCGGCTGTATATGAGCAATTATACAGCATTTATGAACGCCATATATTCTTATTAAATGCCCTGCCGACAGATGATGAAAAGAATGGTTTAGGCATGCCCAACCAGTATCTACAGAACCTGGAGTATATGCGCTATACCTCAGAGAATCAGTTTACCAGGGAAATGTGGGAACGAAATTATTCGGGAATTGCCCGGGCCAATACGGCTATCCTGAATATTCCTACGATTAATATGGATGAAAATGTCAGAAACAGATTAGTGGCAGAAACCAAATTTCTGCGTGCATTATATTATTTTAACTTAGTGCGCTTTTACGGCGATGTACCCATCATCTTACAACTGGAAACGGTAGAAGATGCTATGGGTGCGCGCAACCCGGCGGCTGAGGTGTATGATCAGATTATTCAGGATTTGATGGAGGCAGAAACCGTGCTTCCCATCGCCTATAGCGATAAAGACATGGGTCGTGCCACCAAGGGCGCCGCAAAAATTTTGCTGGGTAAAGTGTATCTGACCATGCATGAATATCAGAAAGCAGCCGATAAACTTGGCGAAGTCGTTGAAAATAAAGGAACCTACGGGTATGGTTTACATGAAAACTTTGGAGACAACTGGGAAGTAGCTACAGAGAATGGCATGGAGATGGTGTTTGCCATTGAATTTATGGATCCGCCCGGAAATGGTAATTCAGCCATGATTCTGCAAGGCCCTAAATATTCTTTACCCGGAGGTTTTGGGGTATTGGGACTTACCAATGCCAATGAAGCTGATATTCCTACCCGGGATTTATATGACCGTTATGCAGATGAGGACGAAAGAAAAGCTGCCACTTTTACCACAGATTTTGTAAGCTTGATAGATGGATCAATCCATACTTCTTCTATTCCCATCTTTACCAAATATTGGGAAGAAGGAGAAAGTAATCCGGAAAATAGTGATGCTAATATGCATGTGATCCGATACGCCGATGCGCTGTTGATGTATGCCGAAGCGCTGAACGAAATCGGACAAACTCCAAAGGCGCTTACTTATCTGAACAGCGTAAGAGAACGGGCTTTTAATTCAAGCGATCAAAACTATGCTAACGTATCTGCTGAGGATTTCAGAACGGCCGTGTGGTTAGAAAGAAGATTGGAATTAGCCATGGAAGGGCATCGTTGGTTTGACCTGGTCCGTACAGGCAGATTTATTCAAAGAATGAAAGAGCATGCCGCCTATGAGGCATCGGTAGCGGAAAGCAACAAAGTTGAAATTGCGCAAAATATTAAAGATTATATGGTTCTGATGCCCATTCCACAAAGGGAAGTAGATTTGAATGCTGACCTTGAACAGAACCCTGGGTATTGATGTATCATTGAAATCAATAAATCTGAGCACATGTTTGTTTCTAATAAAGCAGTTTTTTGTTTTTATGTCCTGCTATTTATGGTGATTTTCCAGCCTGACGCTGCTGCACAAAATGAGCCGTCAGACCTGCCCAATATCGTACTCATCTATGCGGATGATCTGGGGTATGGTGATCTGGGAACCTACGGAGCTACGCAATACCAGACGCCCAATCTGGACACACTGGCAGCAGAGGGGATGCGTTTTACGAATTTTGAAGTGGCTCAAGCCGTGTGCAGTGCTTCCCGTGCTGCCATACTCACAGGCTGTTATGCTAACCGGGTAGGCATTGCGGGCGCGCTCAATCCCCATTCCAAAATAGGTTTGAATCCTGCCGAAGAAACTATCGCGGAGTTGGTGAAGCGTGCCGGGGATTACAAAACAGCGATCTATGGCAAATGGCATCTGGGTCATCTAAAGCCATTTCTTCCTTTGCAACAAGGCTTTGATGATTATATGGGTCTTCCGTACTCTAATGATATGTGGAAGTGGACATATGATATGCAATTAGCCACCCAAGAAACCCATGCCCGCAAAGCCAGCTTTCCGGAACTTCCCCTCATGGCCGGGGATACCGTATTTAGAACCATAGAAGACCTGGACGACCAGGCGCAACTGACCACCATTTATACGGAAAGAGCTGTCAATTTTATTGATAAAAATAAAGATCAACCTTTTCTCTTATGTGTGCCTCATTCTATGCCCCATGTACCTTTGGCAGTATCCGATAAGTTCAAAGGAAAAAGTGAGCAGGGCGTATACGGGGATGTGGTCATGGAAATAGACTGGTCGGTAGGGGAAATTATGAAAGCGCTGGACAGGCATGGTTTGACAAAGAATACACTGATTGTTTTTACCTCTGATAACGGTCCCTGGCTCAACTTTGGGGATCATGCCGGTTCTACAGCAGGCTTGCGCGAAGGAAAAGGGACTAGTTTTGAAGGCGGGCAACGTGTGCCCTGTATCATGAAATGGCCTGCCCAAATTCCTGCCGGTACGGTTTGCAACCAGTTGGCCTCTACCATTGATTTTTTACCTACCTTTGCTGAAATGCTGGGTGTTGCCCTGCCTGAAAAGAAAATCGATGGTGTTAGTATCTTACCCCTGATGAGAAACGAACCAAGGGCAAAACCACGTGAGATTTTCTATTACTATTACCAGGGCAGTGCGCTCGAGGCAGTCAGACGAGATCATTGGAAACTGGTGTTTCCTCATACGCATCGTACCTATGAGGGGTTGCCTCCAGGCAATGGAGGTATCAACGGAGAAACCGGGGAGGCAAAAACAGCACTGGCCCTGTATGACCTGCGCCGTGATCCGGGTGAACGATACGATGTGCAATCCACCTATCCGGAAGTTGTAAAAGAGCTTCAGCAAATTGCAGCGGAAGCTAGAGAAGATTTAGGCGACGATCTGCTCCACATCAAAGGAAAAAATGTGAGAGAGCCAGGACGAATTGACAACTAACAACCAACAGACAGACCATGAAACTGCTTAGTTATTACATCTTATTATCCATCTTTATATTTACTTCCGCTTGTTCTACTGAAAAAGAAAAAACAGCCGGGCCGCCCAACATCCTCTTTATCATGAGTGATGATCATGCTTACCAGGCGATCAGCGCTTATGGGCATGGCTTGAACAAAACGCCTAACATTGACAGGATCGCACGGGAAGGTGCCCTGTTTACGCGCGCTTGCGTAACCAACTCCATCTGCGCGCCCAGCCGGGCGGTGCTGCTCACGGGCAAACACAGTTTTAAAAACGGGAAGGTGGATAACGTCCAGCCCTTCAACTGGGATCAGGATAACTTTCCCAAATTGCTTCAGGCGAATGGATACCAAACGGCACTCATAGGCAAAATCCACCTGGATGGACTGCCCCAGGGTTTTGACTATTCTATGGTGCTTCCCGGTCAGGGAAACTATTATAATCCTGACTTTCTGGTCAATGGTGAAAAACAACGCTTTGAGGGTTATGTGACAGAGATCACAACCGAGCATACGCTAAAGTGGCTGGATGAAATGCGGGACAAAGACAAGCCTTTTTGCCTGATGTACCACCAGAAAGCACCCCACCGCAACTGGCAACCGGCGCCTAAATACCTGACCCTGTACGATGATACCACCTTTACGCCTCCAAGTAATTATTTTGACGACGCGACCAACTATGCCGGAAGAGGAACGGCTGCCAAAACCCAGGAGATGGAAATAGATGGTGATGCCCAGTGGGGCCATGACTTTAAAATGGTTGTGGATCCTAACGGAGACAGCACCGGCTTCGACCGGGAACTGGCACGGTTTAATGAGAAGCAATTGGCGCAATGGAATGCAGCCTATGAGCCCAAGAACCAGGCATTTAAAAAAGCGCATCAGCCCAAAGGCGA
>JBBSNI010000375.1:0-5692 GCA_038232695.1 Cytophagales bacterium | reverse complement strand
ATAGCCCGGCCATTGAACCCCTGACCTTGGGGTTAAGAACCCAGGCATCTAATGTACTGTGTTTGTACCAAAACCTTTTCTGTAATGTCAGGTTTTTCAAATGTATTGAAGTTCGAGATTAACTCAATACATTCCTTCGGATGTCGTTTGGATGATTTCGAAGGTCTATAAATTTAATACTCACTTACAGCCTATCAATCAGATTGTCCATGATCCACTCAAAAGCCTTATCCTGATCATAATTAACTCCTGCTCTAAGCAATCCTTCCAAGTCACCTCTAAATAAATCGCTCGTCTTCTTCTCCTCCAGGTTAAGAAAGAACTGTGTAGCTGTTGGGAGCTTACCCACCGCAAACTTCATGTATTCCTGATAACAGGCAAGTACCTTATCCATATCAGGCTTAGTATGCTGATAGGCATAGTAGAGGTCAAACAAGTCCCGACCTTTTTTTCGCTGATACAATGCCCTTAACTTGGTGCCCAGCAACTCCTCTAATTGGTAGGTAGTAATTTCGCATTCACCGGCAAACCATTCGCTATCATATGTCACTTTCTATTTCAACGTTAGCATCAATCTTCCATCGGTTACCCGTGGTGCCCGCCTTTTCTCCCTTGTTGGGGCTTAGTAGTACAGAAAAATATGCACTTCGCTGTAGCGAATCGAGGATCATTCCGGATAGTTGACCATTCCATTGCATCTCTTCCAGCAGATAGCCCATTCGCTGGAGAGTGCTTTTGTTATTATACCAAGTCAGCAGTTCTTTCAGATCATTATATTTTATTACTTCTGCAAGCTCTTCCAGGACGGCCATCATTCGGTTAATTCCTCCCAACTGGTTTTGATTGTCAAGCAGATCAACGAAGGTCAGTGCTGGTGAAGAGAGGCTGAAATACCCGGCATTGGACTTTTGTTGAATCATATTGCCTGTCGGCCAATTCCTGCAATTAAAGAACCTGATTTTAATATTGCCCTTAGAGATGTCCCGGTACGCCGGTGGTAGGGTAACAATATAATCCTGTTGAACCTTTTGATGCGAGGCACCATGGAAAGCTGCTGCGGAGTAGTAACCTACATACAGGATATAGGTGTAAACAAACAAAAAAAGCCGCTCAGAAAATCTGAACGGCTTTATAGTAGCGAGAAGGGGAATTGAACCCCTGACCTCAGGGTTATGAATCCTGCGCTCTAACCATCTGAGCTACCTCGCCGGGACGCCGGTCACCATGAAATGGTCGCCGTGAATACGGTCGCCATTTCATGGTGACCATAAAAATGGGAACGCAAAATTACGAAGTTCGCCGGTAAGTCCAAGGGGTTTCTGTGTAAATTTTGCCTTCAAAATGAGCCGAAACATTGACCATCTGCAAAAATTATGATACCTTGCTTATGCACAGGCTCGCACAAGAGCGGGCTGTAAAATGTACGAGCATGGAAAATCATCATTTTATGGCTGAGTTTGAGTTTAAAGCCTCCCGGAAGATGCTCTATCCCTACCTGAACACAGCCAGCGGCCTTTCTCAATGGTTTGCCGAAGATGCCAACATCAACGAAGACAAACTCTTTACCTTTTTCTGGGACGATGAAGCCCACAAAGCCCGGATCGCTACCCAACGCCTCAACCGCTACGTAAAGTTTGAGTTCCTGGAAGAAAACAACGGCGGCAAAGAAGGCACCCTTGAAAATTATCCTAAAAAGCAACACCAAGAGAAAAAGCACGACGCTACCCCTACAGAACATCTGCCCTTCGTAGAAATGAGACTGGACGAAGACGACCTGACCGGCACGGTCTTCCTGAAGGTGACCGATACGGCGACCACCGAAGACGAAGAGGAATTCCGGGAAATATGGCGCCAACTGACCGATGCGCTGAAAGAGATTGTAGGCGGCTGAGACTTCCCGGAGACAGAAAACCTGCCTGACCGGCAAGCAGGCCGCGCACCGGAGAAGAGTTTTTAGTATAGTATCCGGCTGGCTGTTGGTGGCTCTTTGGTAAAAACACTTCAAAAAAATCGTCTTACGGTAAAAAACTTACAGATTTTTTGCAGCAACTTTGAATAATGATGCCTGCACTGGTGTTAGTATTAGTATACATATACTTATGCCAAGGATTGAGTTGAGAACAGAGATAAAGGCTCCTATTGAAAGATGCTTTGATCTGTCAAGAAGCATAGATCTACATATGATCTCAGCCCAACATACAGGCGAAAAAGCAATTAGCGCAGGAGTTACGCAGTGCTATTTCAAACCTCATTGAAATGCGCGTAGGGTGGAAAAAATCGCGCTTGCTGCGTGGGCTTTGTGCGTATGGCTATTATTTTTTCTTGATTTCTTTGACGGTCCGCCGCTGCGGTTACTTTCTTGATCAAGCAAGAAAGTAACAAAAAGAACAAGTTGCTTAAAGAGCTTTTACAGCTCAAAGAGGGCTATTTGCGTAACTCCTATAGCGGTGTCACCTCGATTGATTGAATTTAATGAAACTGTGAAGTGGAGACGGATATTAAAAGAAAATGAAAAAAATAGATAAGCTGATTATCAAGTCCTTTATCGGGCCTTTCTTCCTTACTTTCGTCGTCGTCGTATTTATTCTGCTCACGCAGTATATGCTCAAATACTTCGACGATTTCGTAGGAAAAGACCTGGGCATGGATGTGTTTGCCGAACTCATCCTCTATTTCAGCATCAATATGACGCCCGTCGCCCTGCCGCTGGCCGTGCTGCTGTCTTCCCTGATGACCTTTGGCAACCTGGGCGAACACTTCGAACTCACCGCCATCAAAGGCGCCGGTATTTCCCTGACCCGTGCGCTGCTTCCGCTCTTCTTCCTGGTGCTGCTCATCTCAGTGGTGGCTTTTCTTTCTAACAACTATGTAGTGCCCAGAGCCAACCTGAAAGCCTATAGCCTGCTGTACGACATCAAGCAGAAAAAACCTGCCCTGGATATACAGGAAGGCGTTTTTTATGGAGGTATTCCCAACTATAAAATCAAGATCAACAAAAAGTTTTCTGATGGTAAAACGCTGAAAGACATCATGATCTACGACCATCAGAATGGGCTGGGCAACCGCGATGTGATCCTGGCCGATTCGGGCAAGATGTATACCGTCTACAACGACCGCTACCTGATGCTGGAATTGTTCAACGGCAACCGCTATTCCGAGTCGCAACTGCCCGGTAGCAGAAATTCAGATGGCGACGGGCAGTTTATCCGTAACAATTTTGCAGAAACCAAGCTTTTGTTCAACCTGGCTTCTTTTGATCTGCAACGCACCAAAGAAGAATATTTTGCCTCGCACCGGCGTATGAAAACCCTGGAACAACTCAATGCTAACATGGATTCGCTTGGCCGGGAGGCACTGGCCATACAGTACGATGCTTTTACCGGCTCGCCTGTGTTGTACAACTATCATCTGAAATACGATACATTGATGCCCGAAAAGCTCAAAAAAGAGATGCTCTCGCTCGTGCAGGAGGATACGCTGGACCCGCTCAGTGGCGCAGATACTTTGCCGGAGATCAACCGTGAGATTTACGGGTCTTCTCCCGCGCTGCCCGGCGTGGTCAGGAGAATGAAACTGCGGGAAGAAAGAAGTGGTAAACTCACGTACACCAAACCGGGGCAGCCAAAACCCAGGATAGAAAAGGTAGATACGGCACTGGTTGCTAAGGTAGACAGCGCGGTGGCTGACAAGAGTTTCCAGCAAATCGTTGACAAAGCCTTGCAGCAAAGCCGCAACATCAAAAACGGGCTTCAAGTAAATGCCCAGAAGCTCGACCGGCTGGAAAGCGAAATGAACCAGGATGATTACGAAGCCAAAAAGAAAATCACCCAGGCCGTCTCCTGCCTGATCATGTTCCTGATCGGCGCGCCGCTGGGCGCTATTATCAAACGGGGCGGGCTGGGTGTGCCGGTGCTGATCTCTATCTGCTTTTTCATCGCCTTTTACGTACTCACCGAGATCAGCCGGAAGTGGTCAGAGGAGTTGATCATGACGGCTGATTTTGCTGTCTGGTTTCCCAACCTGGTGCTGCTGCCTTTCGGGATCGTCTTTATGCTGCAAGCCCGGCTGGATACCCGCTTGCTGGAACCTGATTTTTACCTGGTATTCATCGACAAGATCAGGCAGCGGCTGGTACTGCTTCAGAGAAAACTTCCTGTATGACTTATATCAGGCAGAGGTGATAAAAAAGACAAAAATTCATTTTATTGACAAGCTTTATTGAAAAAGATCGTTAATGTGTCTACCTTTGTCAAAATTTTCGATAACATTATTTTAACTAAGCATGTATTTAACCAAAGAAAAAAAACAAGAACTGTTTGAAAATCATGGCCGGTTAAAATCTAAAGACGATACGGGTTCCCCGGAGTCTCAGATTTCGCTCTTCACGTACAGAATAGCGCACCTCACCGAGCATTTAAAGCAAAACAAAAAAGACCACTCTTCCAGGCTGGGCCTGCTCAAACTGGTCGGTAAGCGCAGAAGGCTGCTCGAGTACCTGCACAAGCAGGATATTGAAAGATACCGGGCCATACTGTCCGAATTAAATTTAAGAAAATAGTTGAGTTGACAGGGGAATCTCACAGAGGTTCCCCTTACACTTTCCTTTCTGCAAGTCAAATCATTTCATTGTACCTATTTGATGCCAATCGTTAAGCTTCCCTTACGCCGGTAGTCCCTACCATCTGTCACCAAAACGGTGGCTTTTAGCTGATAAGTGCAGACTGTATTGGTTGAGAAATTTTAGAAAATTAGCTGTTTATGACACAACCCAAAGTAATTACCAAAGAAATCACCTTAGCCGATGGCAGAAAGATCACCATCGAGACCGGAAAGTTAGCCCGGCAAGCTGATGGCTCTGTCGTCGTCAGAATGGGCGACACCATGCTGCTGGCCACTGTTGTTTCCAGGAAGGAGCCTGTAGAAGGTGCCGACTTCCTGCCTCTGTCCGTAGACTACCAGGAAAAGTTTGCTGCTGCCGGCAAGATCCCCGGAGGCTTCCTGAAAAGGGAAGGCCGGCTGTCCGATTATGAAATATTGATCTGCCGCCTGGTAGACCGCGCCCTGCGCCCTGTCTTTCCCGACGATTACCATGCCGATACGCAGGTGAACATCATGCTGATCTCTGCCGACGAGCAGGTGATGCCCGATGCGCTGGCAGCCCTGGCAGCCTCTTCTGCCATCGCCGTATCCGATGTGCCTTTCCAGGAGCCTATCTCCGAAGTGCGGGTCGTCCGTACGCAAGGTGCGTTTGTTGTTAACCCGAGTGCCCAGCAAACCAAAGAAGCTGACCTGGATATGATCGTGGCCGGCTCTTCCCGCAACATCATGATGGTAGAAGGCGAAATGAGTGAAGTGAGCGAAGAAGTGATGCTGGACGCGATCAAAGCAGCCCACGAGGTGATCAAACTTCAATGCCAGGCACAAGCAGAACTGAGCGAAGCCGTAGGTGCCACCAAGCGGGAATACAGCCACGAGACACACGACGAAGCGTTAAAGGAAAAACTCTTTGATACGTACTATGACAAAATGTACGCCGTCGCTAAAGAAGGGTTTGCCAACAAACAGGAGCGGAAAGACCATTTTGGTACTTTCTCAGACGAATTTGTAGAAAGCCTTCCCGAAGACCATACCTACGATCTGGGGCTGGTCAAAAAATATATGGGACAAATTCATAAGAAAGTATCCCGCAATT
>JBBSNI010000374.1:0-5707 GCA_038232695.1 Cytophagales bacterium | reverse complement strand
GGAAATATCCCCGCCATAAAGATAAGTATCGTACCAGAAAAAAGCCTATTCTGATGAAAAACAGGAAAAATGTACTGTAGAATTCCTTAACTTAATGACATTGATCGCGCGCGGGCTGAGGCTATGCGGTATTTGTCTTTGTATTTTTCGTTTGACATGTATTGATGATTGAAAGGTGCTATGCTAAACAATTAACTGTTGTATAGAGAAATAAAAAAAGCTTCCCCACCATTGGGGAAGCTTTTAAAATGATAGAATGGCTAAGCCTAACTAGTCACTTTCACAGCAATAGTGATAGATTTGTTAGATTCTATACCCGGTAGTATCTCATCTACCCTCAGAATACCGTAGCGGTTGTCTGCTGTTTTAAAGGTATAAATACTACCTTCTGTCAACTGCGTGATCTGTGCAGTAGGCGTACCCGTTGCAATCTCATATTCCTGTTCCAGCCGGTAAGCCTGTCCTTCACTGATAGCGTCAAAATCCGCCGTGGTGAAGTTATTGACGGGAAGGAATAAAGTCTGGTTGCGTGCGCTCCAGTTGGCACCAGTACTTCCCAAATCGTATACATTGGTAGGATAAACAGAAGGAGAAGCTAAAGAAGCAGCATCCTGTTGACCATAATAGTATCCAAAATCTATATCAGCGGAAGTAACGTCAGTACCGGCTACAACTTGGTCTACGGAATAGGTCATACCATCATCTGCACTGAAGAAGGTCTTGGAAGTACGGGCATTGGTAGCGGCATCCTTAGTAGGCGCTGCCAGCAGTACAGCAGTGTACACAGCTACCGTTTGCGGAACCAGCACCCGGTTGATCACATGCACTACGCCGTTGCCGGTTTGTACATCGGCAGTTGTCACGGTGGCACCGTTGACTAATATGTTACCATTTGCTTGCTTGGTTATCACAACGCTGGCATTTCCATCAGCCTGGGTTTCGAGGGTTTGTCCATCCGTAAAAGCATTAGCAAGTGTTTCGCCGGCTACCACGTGGTAGAGCAGGATGTTTTCCAAATCCTCGCTGGCCAAAAGTTGTTCTGTAGTAACACCCATTTGGGCTGCCAGCGCCTCAAAAGCAGCGTTGGTAGGGGCAAAGACGGTAAAAGGTCCAGTGCCGGATAACGTTGTCTCTAAACCGGCAGCTTCTACAGCTTGCGCCAGAATGCTGAGATTAGGATTAGCGGTGGCGGCTTGTAGTACTGTATTATATCCTACTTTTACCAGCAACTGCTCACTTATATTTCCGGATGAGAAAGTAACCGTTGCCGAATCTCCTAACTGTGCATTGGCAGGTACAGTAAGTCGGATGGTGTCGCCAGAAGAAATAGTGTTATTACTTGGTACACTAACCACCGAACTATTATCGGTAACTACTGTAATCTGCCCAGTGCTGCCAATGCCTAAGGAGGCGGCAACACCCACTGTTGCTCCGGGAGGCGCCAGCAGGACGCCATCATCTATAGCGCCATCGGCGGTGGATAAGGTGATACTGTTATCTCCTGGAAGTGGAATTTCTCCATTGTCGCCGCAACTGGCCAAAAATAGGATGGCAGCGAATGCAAAAAGTGATAAAAAATAATTCAAATGTTTGTTCATACCTGTTTGTTATTTAAAAATTGTTTGACTATTCATTAATTTAACTTTGTGTTATTACATTGTTTAAAGAAGATACAAGTTCACGTTTGGTCAGCAAGCCGGTTTTACGCCACAAAATCTGCCCTTTGTGAAAAAGAATCAGTGTAGGAATGCTGCTCACATGAAATTGTCGGGCAGCGCCCTGGTTTTTGTCAATATCTATTTTAACGACTTTCATCTTGCCGCGCATTTCACCGGCTACTTCAGCCACAATAGGGCTCAGGGTTTGGCAAGGTCCACACCAATGTGCATAAAAATCTACCAATACTGGCGTCTCTCCCTGCTGAATCAATTCATGGAAGCTTTTCTTTTGTTGTGTAGTTTCCATACGTTTTAACGAGTTTACATAAACTATACCAATTCAATAAGGTTCAAACTGTTTATGTAAGATTTGTAAGCAAGTGTTAGGATTTACAGGCTTAAAGCAGTTTTTTAAATGCCTTTCAAGTAGTGCAAATAATACTATAAGTGACCTACAGGCAGTTTTGTTATTATAAACCCTATGATTTTTGTAATAAATAAGATCTTCATAGGTTTGTAATGTTTGGCATCATCGTTTTTTTATCTTTCTTTATTTCATGTTTTAAAAGCACTTTAATACAACTAGTTAAAATCCTTATCTTTTGAAAAATAATCTTTTATCGCTCCCATCTTTTCGCATACAACGAGCTTATATTCAGAGACTATGCGGGTTGTTCTGTTTCATAATTTCCACAGGATTTGCCCAGCAACCGCTCACCCTGGAAGCTATCTTCGAACAGGGTTCGTTCGAGCCGCAGACCGTTCGGGGCATCCACTGGATGGACAACGGACGCTACTATACCTCGCAGGTACACGACGATACGAGCTACTACGAACACATTCTGAAGTACGATATTACGACGGGTGCTGTCGTGGATACGCTGGTCAATGGCGCCCGCCTGGTGCCCGAAGGGGAACCTTATGCGCTGGCTTTCAGCCAATATACGCTAAGCGGCGATGCGACCCAGGCGCTGCTGGCTACCGAAGTGGAGCCTATCTACCGGCGTTCTTCCAAAGCGTATTTTTATGTGTATAACATCACGACCGGCAGTTTCCGGGCCTTGGCAGAGGGCGGCAAACAGTCGTATGCTACCTTCTCGCCGGATGGCAGCCATGTAGCCTTCGTCAGAGATAACAACCTGTTTGTCACAGACCTGAAAGATATGTCTGTAAAGGCGGTTACCCGGGATGGAAAAAAGAACAAGCTGATCCACGGCAGTACCGACTGGGTCTACGAAGAAGAATTCGGATTTGCCAAAGCTTTTTATTGGTCGCCGCAGGGCGACAAGCTGGCTTTCATGAGCTTTGACGAATCGGCGGTAGCTACTTACAACATGCAGCTATGGAACGGATTGTATCCAACGGACTACCGCTTTAAATACCCCAAAGCCGGGGAGAAAAACTCAATCGTCCGGGTATCGGTGTATGATCTGAGTACTGGCAAAACAGTACAGATGGATACGGGCACCGAGCCTGACGGATATATTCCGCGGGTGCAGTGGACGGCTGACAACAACCTGCTCTCTGTCATCCGGATGAACCGCCTGCAAAATACCCTGGAGATTCTTCACGCCAACGCGGCTACCGGACAGGCAAAAGTCATCCTGACAGAAAAGAGCAAAACGTACGTGGATATTGAATTCAACGATAACCTCACTTATCTACAGGATGGGGAGAAATTTATCCGCAGCAGCGAAAAAGATGGTTTCAAACACCTTTACCTGTACAAGATGGATGGCAGCCTGATCCGGCAGATCACGCAGGGCAACTGGGAAGTAAGCGAACTGGCAGGCGTTGATGAGAAAAAAAATATCCTGTATTACACCTCAACGGAAGTGTCTCCCCTGCAAAGGCAACTGTATCGTATCGCTCTGGATGGAAAAAACAAAACCAGGCTCAGCACCCAGGCCGGAACCAATACAGCGGATTTCAGTCCTGACTTTCGGTATTATATCCTGTACTATTCCGGCAACATGGCGCCGCTCACGGTAAGTCTGCACCAGGCGCCTTCCGGCAAGCAGGTTAAAATACTGGAAAACAACGAGGTACTCCGCGCAGAACTCGCCAATTATACATTAGGCACCAAAGCATTTTTTACGTTTGAGACAGACGATCAGATAACGTTATACGGCTATACCATTAAACCGGCAGATTTTGATTCCACCCGGCAGTACCCGGTGCTGATGTATGTATATGGCGGCCCTGGCTCGCAAAACGTAGCCGATCAGTGGATAAGCCAGCGGGAAGCCTGGTTTTATTATATGGCGCAGCAAGGGTACATCATCGCCTGTGTAGACAACCGCGGCACAGGCGCGCGGGGGCGTGACTTCCGCCATAGCACCTACGCTCATCTGGGGAAATACGAGGTGCAGGACCAGATCGCAGGCTCCAACTACCTGGCAGGGCTGCCTTATGTAGACAAAGACCGCATCGGTATCTGGGGGTGGAGCTACGGAGGTTATATGACCTTGTTGTCGCTTTTTATCGGTCATGATATATTCAAGGCAGGCGTAGCCGTTGCGCCTGTGACCAACTGGCGTTTTTATGATACCATCTACACGGAACGCTATTTGCAAACGCCGCAGCTTAACCCGGAAGGCTATGATGCCTTTTCGCCTATTACCCATGCTGAAAAGCTGGAAGGTGAGTTGCTGCTTATTCATGGCACCGGAGATGACAATGTACATTTTCAGAACTCCATCGCGCTAGCTGATGCGCTCATCGCTGCTGGTAAGCCTTTTGAATCCTTTTATTATCCCAACCGCCATCATGGTATCAGCGGAGGCAATACCCGCCTGCATCTGTTTCGTATGATCACGCGCTTTGTTCAGGAAAAGCTTTGAAAGACGGAAGAAAAAGCTTCCGGCTTCCAGCTTCTCACAATTTTCTTTCTAAAGACTGGTTATCAACAGCTTACCTTTATAAAATCGGTGATATGCTATGAATTTTGCTGGTAATTTTGTAAATCATGTACCATAAACAGCAGTAGAAAAACCCATGTAATAAAACAGTGCAATCTCCTGTGTATTGGTTTTTACTATTTCTGATAAAATAACGTACTTGGCGAAAAATTTCAGGCATATGTTCTGCCGTTATTAAATAATAAACCCTGGTAAACAGCTTAAAAATCAATTGTTATGGAAGCATTCTTGTCTAATTTCCGCATGATATTCTATTACGGCACTTTTGTGCTGGCAGGTGTCGGTGTTGCCCTGCTGTTATATCTGCTTTTCCGCCTGGCCACCATCCGGAACCCCAAAGCCAAATACGACTTTATCAACCGGCATGAAAAGAATCTGCTCTGGTACAGCACACTCTTTTTTATAGCTGCCGGTGGTTGTTATGTCACCTCCATCCTGGCGACAGAACCGTTGTACATCTTTGTAGGTATCTTTGTATCTGTGATGTTCGGACTGATCATCGGGGTTATTTTCTACAACTACCTGCAGTTTTACTATCCTTCTTATATTGAGCAAAGGCTTCGCAAATTACGCTACAAGCCAAGACGCTCCAAGTCCGGCAGACCTATGAAACTGCTCAGCGAAGCCGAAGAGGATGTGCACCTGGACGAAGGTATGCAGGCCGAAGAAAATATTTTCTCCGTAGACTACGACGTATGGATCGATGAGGAAACCGACGAGACCAAAATTGAAAAATACAAAGGGCATCTTCATGCCGAGAAGTCGCCGACCTGCGGTTATTACACTCTGCGGGTAGTCCGGGAAGAGATCGTAGAGTCGCCAACAGAAGACAAAGAAGGTACGCTGCTCAAATACTACGAATGCAGCTATACCAAATACAAGACACAGAAAGTCTTCAACATTGCCAAGCTCAAGAAAACTTCCAAAGAAGCCGGTAAGGCGCTAGTTTCCTGAGGTGTTGAGGTGCGTAAGGTTACTTCCTGCTTCCTGGCGCGCGATCAATGTCATTAAGTTAAGGAATTCTACAGTACATTTTTCCTGTTTTTCATCAGAATAGGCTTTTTTCTGGTACGATACTTATCTTTATGGCGGGGATATTTCCTACCCGGTCTGATAGGCTCTACATGG
>JBBSNI010000373.1:0-5709 GCA_038232695.1 Cytophagales bacterium | reverse complement strand
ATTCGGTACACGCGCTGTGATGGAAGCCATCGCTGCCGGTAAAGAGTTTGACAAGCTTTTTATCCAGAAAGGGCTGCGCAATGAACTGTCGCAGGAGTTGCTTACGCTGGTGCAAGACTATAAAATCCCGGTCTCCAAAGTGCCGGTAGAAAAGCTCAACCGCATCACAGGCAAAAACCACCAGGGCGTCATCGGTTTTCTTTCTGCCGTCAGCTATGCTTCTTTAGACAGTATCATCAACGACTGCTACCAGCAGGGCAAAGACCCGCTCATCGTGGTGCTGGACCGCGTGACGGATGTGCGCAACTTCGGCGCTATCGCCCGCTCGGCAGAATGCCTGGGTGCTCATGCGCTGGTCATTCCCGCCAAAGGCAGTGCCCGCATCAGTGGCGACGCCATGAAAGCCTCCGCCGGGGCGCTCAACCTGCTGCCCGTTTGCCGGGAAGAGTACCTCAAACAAACCATCCGCTATCTGCAATCCAGTGGATGCCGCGTAGTGGCCTGCACCGAGAAAGCCGACAAAACAATTGACACGACAGACCTCCAGGGTCCGCTGGCTTTGCTCATAGGATCAGAGGAAGACGGCATCTCTCCGGAATACCTGAAGCTTGCCGATGCACAGGCAAAAATACCCTTGTACGGCAGCATTGCCTCTCTGAATGTATCTGTAGCTGTTTCTATCTGCCTGTACGAAGCGGTAAAGCAGAGGCATTAATCATCTTTGAGCATTGAGTGTTGATTATTGAGTGTTTAAAATACTCAATATTCAACAATCAACACTCAATGCTCAAGTAAGAAGCAGTGGTATGATAACAGTTTGCTCCTAAAGATTTACGCTTTTATGTGCTATACCTATTTGCAAGCCTCGAGGCTAACCATCGATGCTCCCGAACAAAGAAAAGGAAATCAGGGTGCTGGTAAAACCAATATGCTTAACAATACACAAGCGTATGGCAGGATCATGAAAAGAAAACTTCTCGTTTTCAGTATCCTTGTAAGCTTAGCAGCCTTGCCAGTCCAGGCGGCACATATTGACACGGTGCTCGTCCACAGCCAGGCGATGAACCAGGACATCCCTACGCTCATCATCACGCCCGAAGGATATGATACGGCTGCCGCCCCGCTTCCGGTAGTCTATCTGCTGCACGGCTACAGCGGCAACTACACCGACTGGCTTTCTAAAGCGCCTGTCATTACGGAGTTGGCAGACCACTACCAGGTGCTGATCGTATGTCCGGACGGAGGCTACAACAGTTGGTACCTCAACAGCCCGCTGGACCCTTCCAGCCAGTATGAGACGCATGTAGCCCGCGAGGTGGTAGACTATGTGGATGCGCATTACAATACAGTCCGGCAAGCCAACGGGCGGGCAATTACCGGACTGAGTATGGGCGGACATGGCGCTTTGTTTCTGGCCATCCGCCACCCGGATATTTTTGGGGCGGCGGGCAGCATGAGCGGCGGCGTGAAGCTAACCCACGACATCCACCGCTGGGAAATTGCCCTGAAGCTGGGGCGCTATGAGGAACATCCGCTGCGCTGGGACTCGCTCTCTGTGGTCAATATGGCAGACACCCTCCGCCATACCGCCCTGCCCATGATCATAGACTGCGGCACCGACGATTTCTTCTTAGTCGTGAACCGCGAGCTGCACCAAACGCTGTTAGATAAAAATATCCCCCACGACTATACAGAACGACCGGGCAGCCACAACTGGGACTACTGGAACAATGCCGTAGTATATCAGTTCTTATACTTTTGCACCTTCTTTGACCAACAGACAAAAACCATCCCGTCGCAACAACAAAACATCCCTTGACTATTCGTTAGCGGTAATTCAATTCAAAATCTTTATAAACTCATTAAATGAAGCAAGATGAAAAATTTAATAAGATTAACTACCATAGCGTTTGTTACAACGATATTTCTATGTTTGTCTGCTTGCTCCTCGTCTCGCCACACAGCCCAGGACCAGGAGAGGAGCAAAGATGAAAAGGAAATAAGAAGAATTGCTATGGAAAAAATCGAATCTTTCAACAATCACGTAGGACCCCAATCAAACTCATATACTTCAGATGCAGACTTCGTCACATTGTAAAAATCAGCAGAGGTAATTCTGTTGTATTTCATTTCAGGGCTTGACGAACAAAGCCAAACTTTAGTTCTTGATATTTAACTTTAGCAAAAAGCCAGGCAGCGGTTCAGGCGGACGGAATTCTAATTCCCAACCATCGGCAATACTTTTCCGTTGTGCGTCATGCCCCGTGTTCATATAAAGAGATTATTTATAAAATTAGAGACCCCTTTATGAAACATGTAAATTATCAGTATTTCATTACTTGTCTTTTTTGTGTTTTCGTAATAATCCAAACCACAAACGCCCAGGAAAAAGTTTCTCCTAATGGGAAATTTGTAACTGTAAACGGGCTGAAAATGTATTATGAAGACACAGGAAATGGCATGCCTCTAATTCTTTTACATGGATTTGGAGGAACTACTTCACAGTGGAAAAACTTTTCGGAGTTAGCAACACATTACAGAACTATAGCTATTGATCTGCCTGGTCACGGCCGGTCTGATTATATGGATACAACTGATGTTTATTTGCATAAAAAGGCAGCAGGATATATTATAGGACTTCTGGAACAATTACGTATTGATTCTGCTAATATCATGGGCCTTAGTTCAGGGGGTTTAATAACCCTTTACATTTCCACAATGAAACCTTCACTTGCAAAAAAGATTATCATTATAGGCGGACAGGTATATTATTCTAAAACAACACGGGACTTCATTACTGCACTAGGGCGCATGGCAAACGATCCGGAGGAATTGCAGGTAAAAAGCAAATTGCATGGAAAACGGAAAGCTACTTTGCTTTTAAACCAATTTTGGAATTTTAGAAAATTGTATGGAGATCCTTCATTTACACCAGATATATTATCAACTATTACAGCAAAAACCTTAATCATTCATGGCGACGATGATCCCATTGCTCCTGTTTCCAATGCCTGGGAGATGTACCAAAACATTCCAAAAGCAAATTTGTGGATTGTTCCAAATGGAGGACATGTGCCAATCGAAATACCAGGTAATCAAGAGGATTTCGTACGACAGGTTCTTGAATTTTTACGCAGAGATTAGGAAAGAGATAAATGTCATAGAATAACAAACTGACAATATATGAAGCTACCATTAACTACAATAATCAGCGCTTTGACACTTATTAGTGCATGCAATGAAAAAAACGCCTCTACCGTAGAGGATAAAAAGTATGTTCAACTTACTATTAAAGAGAACAATATTACATCCACAATTGATATCAAAAACTTTATACTAATTACCAATAATGCAGAGGCAGAAATTGCTGATGCAAAAGAGATAATGCAAGTTAAACAAAAGGCACCTCTTGCAATGCAAAAGAAAGATAGTATATTGTTTAATGAAATTCTTGCAAAGAAATTTATATTTCGTGCCGAAGATGGATTTTTTAATAGAAATGAATTTATAAGGAATCGTGTAGCAGCAACATGGACTATTGATACGGTAAAATATGAAAATTTGGTTTTGCAATTCTTCGGTGATGTAGCCTTGTTGACATATCGAAATATTGTAAAAGGTACTGATGACTTTGGTAAGGCCGATACAGAACATTACTGTTGGGCTGATATCTATATTAAAGAAAATGGCAAATGGAAAGCTGGAGCTGGGTATGTCATTGATCAACGAATAGATTATAACATTAAGTGATTCAACAATATTAACCCTAACTTAAAATTTAAAACAACTAACTCTCAAAGATAAAGTAGCACGAACACACAACAAAAGTATTTGCAATAGCAGGGCTTGACAGAAGAGCAATCGGCAGCAAATCTTTAATCGCCTTCAGTACCGGGCTTGACATTACTAATTGAGCTACGAATTATTGCTCTCAAGCATCAGTTTTTCAATTTAACTTCGGTTCGGACAGGACGTTAATAAATGCCCTGCCATCGCAAATACCAACCGTTAATTGCAAACACTTTTCATGATGATGACGAACACAACTTCCCCCCAAGACCTGGCAGACGTTCACCACCTGGTCAGCGATTTGTTTCAGTGGCCGGCAACGTCCGAAGCGTGGGAGCCTTACCGGCTTACCGATAACCAGGTCGCCTTCTTCCAGGAAAACGGTTACCTGGCAGGCATCAAACTTTTAGACGACCGGCAGATTGAAACACTCAGAAACGAACTGTCAGGTTTGATTGATGCCACCCATCCCGGTCAGGAGTACTTTTATGAGTATCATAGCAACGAGTCTGCCGACCCCAGCCGGGTATTGTTTCATGCGCTGGGCGCCTGGCGCATCACCCCCGGCTTTCATGATGTGCTGTGGAACCCTGCCTTTGTCATGGCTGCCAGCCAGTTATTGGGCGCGCCGGTGAGGTTCTGGCACGACCAGCTTTTCTGTAAGCCTGCCCAACATGGAGGCGTGGTAGCCTGGCACCAGGACTATTCCTACTGGACGCGCACCACGCCTATGGCGCACCTGACCTGCTGGACCGGCCTGGACGATGCCGATACTGAAAACGGATGTATGTATTACGTGCCCGGAAGCCACCGCTGGGGGCTGCTCGACAAGCCCGAGTTGGCCGGTGACATGGATGGTATCCAGCAGTATTTGACGGATGAGCAGAAAGAAGCTTTCCAGCCTGTGCCCATTGAGCTAAAAAAGGGACATGCTACCTTTCACCATCCGCTGATGCTGCATGGCTCCTATGAAAACAAAACCTCACGCCCGCGCCGGGCTTTTGTGCTCAATGTCTTTGCCGACGGCGTACGCTCCGATACGCAGGAGACCCTGCTGCAAGGCGTACCACCTATTCCTCAAGGACACAAGATGGAAGGCAAGTTCTTTCCCTTGCTCTCTGACTTTTAGCAAGGGCGCGTTTACCTACGGCGTTATTTCTTCCAGAGCTTACTGCTAACGACCCGGTTGATGACATGCTCGCGGTAATTGCGGCTGATAGGGATACGAAAAGATTGCATAATAATCTCGTTATTCTCGATAGCTTCTACTTTTGAAATATATTCTTTCGTATTTGTTATCGCACTTGATAAAGCAATAATCCGCCGTGGGGTTAGCCCTAGCAACATTCCGGGGAGCAGCTTTATGCAGAAGTTGGTAATAATCTTTGGCTTTGCTGACGGCTTTAAAAAAACGGTTGAAAGTAATGGGTTTCAGAAGATAGTCCATCACATCCAGTTGGAAGCTTTCCAAGGCATAGCTGGGGTAAGCGGTTGTGATGATCACCATCGGTGGACGTTGGGTCATCCTGAGAAAATCTATGCCATTGATGACAGGCATTTGAATGTCCAGGAAAATCAGGTCTACCTCCTGCTTATCCAACAGATGGGTGAGTTCAACAGGGTTATTACCAGCTCCTACAAGTTGCAAGAAGTCTACTTCTCTTACGTAATTGGCAATACATTCCCGTGCTAATGGTTCGTCGTCAATGGTTACACATTTTAAAATCATGTTCAGAAGCGTTGGCACCGGCCCCGTACACCAGTATTTTTGTTTTACATTTTATCCTATCGTAATCAGTTGCGGAATCATCTGCATACGCAGCGCTAACCGAAGTTTTACCCGAAACTGCTTATCATCACGTTGTATCGCCAAATCATATTGCTCCGGGTACATCAGGTCTAATCTTCTTTGTACGTTTT
>JBBSNI010000372.1:0-5733 GCA_038232695.1 Cytophagales bacterium | reverse complement strand
TTCTGGTGTGCGGGAGCAGCCTTGTGCAGGTCGTAGGAAAAGAACAGTCCGAAAAGAGAGCTGATGGCTGTGACAAAGAAAAAGAGCAGGGTGAAAGTGACCGCTGTTTCCCGGTCGATGTTCAGATAATGGAAGCCATAGAGGAAGACCAACTCCCGCGCGCCTACGCCGCCGACGGTAAATGGAAAGACGGCTACGACGGAAGAGACCATAAAGAGCGTCAGATAATCGGTATAGTGCGTTTGCACCGACACAGCCATCAACAAAAAAATGGCCGTGACGACCTGCCCTACCTGTACCCAGAAAGATAAGTGGGTCGTAGTGGCAAACTTTTTCAGAAAAACAGGGAAAAATATGCGGTTGCCTGCGTAATACAGTGGCAGCACCAGCAGCGTAGCCAACACAACCAGCCTGTTGAAATAAGGCAGCGGCGGCGTATAAGAACTCAACAACAAAAAAACGCCTGCCATCAGCAGCAGCAGCGCCAGCCCGCTCAGCCTGTCCAGCAGCGTCGCGCTGACCAGGTGCCTGGTCTTCACCTCAAACTGCTGGCGCAGCAGATACACCTTGTATCCATCGCCGCCAATGCTTCCCGGCAGAAACAGGTTGTAGAACATACCAAGATACAACAGCTTGATATTATAGCGGTCGGCCAGCGGTACACCGATGGCCTCATAATACGCTTTGATACGGTAGGCGGAAATGATCTTAGAGCCGTTGAAAGCCAGCAGCGCCAGCAGAAAGTAAAACAGGTTGGCATTCGCCATCGTCCGGGCTACTTCCTCTACCTCTATTTTTTTGAACACAAAATACAAAGCGCCTGCCGTGAGCCCCAGCTTCAGCCCCAGCGACAGATACCTTTTCAAGGGCGACTTTTTTACAGGCGGTGGTGTGGTAGGTACAGACACTTACTTAAATTTTATCAACAAAAAGTCGCCGTTCTGGTCGCTAAAGGTATAAAATACCTGATAATCTTCGCTGGACAGCAACCGTTGGTCAGTCAGGTAATAGTCTTGCGGGTTGCGTTCATACCGGCGGCTTAGCACCTTTCCGGTAGCTCTTTCCAGGTAAAAAACAGTAGACAAAGAAAAACGGGTATCCTGCCATAAGTATACGTTATTATCCTGGATGGTTTCACTGATCTGTTGGGCATCCTGCTTGTCCTGGTATGTACCGGTATGCACAGCGCGATGAGGAAGCACCGTGAAATCAAACACCAGCCTGAGCAACGTAGCCAGTAGGATCAACTGCAAAAGGCTATAGACGGGCTGCCTGAGGTGAAACCATAGCAGCATACCCAGCAAAGGTACAAATACTAAAGCCAGCCACAAGCTGTTGCCTGTCTGCTGCAAAGGCGTGATCCAGGGCAGCGCAAAGCAGGCAAGTACCGCCAGAACAATCAGTACGGTCGTGGTACGCACCAGGAAGACCTTACGAATACCCATTGGTCTGGCAAGTGTGCCGCTCACGTAGAAATAAACATAGGTCAACACCATCACCGGAAAAGGGTAGAGCATGTACACATAGCGCGAGCGCGTACCGGGCGAAACCCAGTAAACGATGATATTGCTCAGAAATATCCAGACGCAAAACAGGATCAGGCGGTTCTGTTTTAGCATTTCCCATAAGTCTTTTCTGAACATAAAAACAAGGAGCAGCGAAGCGGGTGCGATGTTTTTGAGCGTTTCCAGGGGGAAAATAAACAAGTGCGCTATTGCCGCCCACATACTGTTCTCCAGCACCGTCCGCTCACTGGACTGCGACCACAGGGCGGCAAAATAATTCTCCAGCCCATTGTATTGCCCATATATCCCAAAGTAGCCCACTACAATCAGCAGGTAGAGCGCAATGCCCGCTAAGTGCGCCACTGTGAACAGCTTTTTGAAGTCTTTTTGGTAAAAGAAAAAGACAGGCAGGGAGATACCCAGAAACACCAGCGAAGGAAACCCTTTGGTCAGCGTACCCAATGCACCGAAAAGATAGGTAAAAACAAAAAGCAGGGTATACTGCCGTTGCTCATAAAAATGAAAAAGCGACAGCAGGCTGGCCAGCGTCAGGAAGGAATAAAACAGGTCGATCTCCCCGGCGGTGGTGGTAAAATAAAACAGCAGGTCGGCCGAAACCAGAAACAGCAGCGCACTGTAGACGCTAAAGCGCAGCCCTACATATTTTTTGCCTGCCAGCAAAACCAGCACACCCATGCCCAGATAAGCAAGCAGCGAAAAAAAACGACTGGCATACTCGGAGTATGTCCCAAACAGCCGGTAGCTGCCGATCAGCAGCCAGTTGTACAGGGGCGGTTTCTTGTAATAATATTCGCCCATCTCGGTAGGCACGATCAGGTTGCCCCGAAAGATCATCTCCAGGGCGATCAGTGCGCGGCGCGGCTCTTCCAGCCGCAGCGGCATCAGCCCCAGGTGAATGAATAAGCCTGCCAGCAGCAGCACAGCCGCCGTCAGGCAAAGCCACTGCTCTTGCCGGCTCATCACTCCCTGGAAAGGCATTTCCCTGACCGCAGATGCGTACGTTGTTTCCATCGTTTGTTTTTCTCCGGCAAAACTATCAAATTCGTGTGAAAGTGCGAAGGTGTTTTGGTGTTAAAGTGTTCGGGTGCTGAAGAGTTGTTGGATACTTTTTTTACTTGAGCATTGAGTGTTGAGTGTTGAATATTGAATGTTTAAAAAAATATTCAACACTCAACACTCAACACTCAATATTCAAGGAAATCTAATCACAGTAAAAAAGCCAAAGTAGTTAACTTTAATACCACATCATCGGTTTCGTCTTAAACATAACACCTTAACACCCAATGAACTACCCCTGGCTTCTGAAAATGGCGTGGCGCGACAGCCGGAAAAACATTTCCCGCCTGGTGCTTTTTATGAGTAGCATCGTGCTGGGTATCGCTGCCCTGGTGGCTATCAATGCCTTCGGAGATAATATGCAGCGCGACATCAACGGCGAAGCCAAAAAGCTGCTGGGCGCCGACCTGGTTGTAGAAAGCCGCCAGCCTTTTGCCGATGCTACCGCCAGTTTTTTGGATTCCTTAGGGGGTGAGCAATCCGAAGAAGTGAGCTTTGCTTCTATGGTACTGTTCCCCGGCAGCGGCGGCACACGATTGGTACAAGTGCGGGCACTGGAAGGCGGTTTTCCGTACTATGGCGCCATTGAGACGGTGCCGGAACAGGCAGGGCAAGGTTTTGATAAACAAACGGAAGCCCTGGCAGACCGTACCCTGCTGCTACAGTTTCAGGCGTCGCCCGGCGATTCTGTCAAAGTCGGTAACCGCACTTTTGCCATCGGGGGCAGCGTCATTAAAGTACCCGGACAGGCAGGCGTGGTGACGAGCGTGGCACCGCCCGTATTTATTCCTCTGTCTTCGCTGGAAGCGACAGGATTGTTGCAAAAGGGCAGCCGCATCAACTACAAGCGATATTTCAAGTTCAGCGAAGATACCGATGTGGAAGCTTTGCTCAAAAATGTGATTGAGCCGCGCCTCAAACAGGAAGAAGTGCGCTACGATACGGTGCAGGAAAGAAAAAGAGAGATAGGCGATACCTACGAAAACTTGACCGGCTTTCTCAACCTGGTGGCTTTTGTAGCTTTGCTGTTGGGCTGCCTGGGCGTGGCCAGCGCTGTACATATTTATGTCAAAGAGAAGGTCATTTCCGTCGCTATCCTCCGGTGCCTGGGCGGCAAAGGCAAGCAGGCACTTGCCATATTCCTCATCCAGATCGCCGCCATCGGGCTGATCGGGTCGCTATTGGGCGCTGCCCTGGGTACGCTCATACAGTTTGTGCTGCCCCAGCTATTTGCCGATTTTCTGCCGGTACAGGTCACCGTCGCCCTGTCGTGGAGAGCCATCGCGCAGGGCGTGTTGATGGGGCTGATCATTTCCCTGCTGTTTGCCTTGCTGCCCCTGCTGAGCGTACGGAATATTTCGCCGCTGAGCGTTTTGCGGGCATCTGCCGACGATGAAAACAAAAAACCGGATCGCCTCCGGTATGTCGTGTTGTTTCTGATCCTGCTGTTTGTTATCGGTTTTTCCTGGCTGCAACTGGACAGTATCCGCGATGCACTGTTCTTTGCGGCAGGCGTACTGCTGGCGCTGCTGCTGCTGGCAGGCATTGCCCAGATGATGATCTGGAGCGTAAGGAAGTTTTTTCCATCAGGCTGGGGCTATATCTGGCGGCAAAGCCTGGCTAATCTGTACCGCCCCAACAACCAGACGCTGGTGCTGATGATCACTATCGGCTTGGGAACTGCCCTGATCACTACGCTTTTCCTGGTGCAAAACCTGCTGCTGGACAAAGTAGCCCTGTCGGGCAGCGAAAACCAGCCCAACATGGTACTGTTTGATATTCAAAGCGACCAGAAAGAAGCTGTTGCCCAACTGACGCAGGACTACGGGCTTCCGCTCATCCAGCAGGTGCCTATCGTAACGGTGCGGCTGGAAGGTATCAAAGGAGAAAGCGTCAATACGCTCAAAAAAGACACCACTTCGAATGTCCCGCGATGGGTGCTGAACAGGGAATACCGGGTGACGTACCGCGATTCGCTGATAGACTCCGAAAGCATTGTGCAAGGCCAGTGGCAGGATTCCGTGTCTTCGCCACAAGACAGCATCTTCGTATCGCTGGAAGATGGGATTGCTCAATCTATGGGCGTGACTATCGGCGACAAGGTAACTTTTAACGTGCAGGGTGCGGTAATGGATACCTATGTGGGCAGCATCCGGGAGGTAGACTGGCAAAGGGTGCAGACCAATTTTCTGGTAGTCTTCCCGGCCGGTGTGCTGGAAAACGCGCCCAAGTTTCATGTGCTGATCACCCGCGTAGATTCCGCCCAGTTAGCGGCCGACTATCAGCAGGCGGTCGTCAGGCGGTTTGCCAATGTGTCTATCATTGATCTGAACCTGATCCTGAATACCATCGATGAGATCATCAGCAAGGTGTCGTTTGTGATACGGTTTATGGCATTTTTCAGCATCATTACGGGCATCATCGTGCTGATCGGTTCGGTGATCATCAGTAAGTATCAGCGCATCCGGGAAAGTGTGTTGTTGCGGACAATAGGAGCAAGCCGCAAGCAGATATTGAGCATCAACGCGCTGGAATACTTTTTCCTCGGCAGCCTGGCAGCCATCACAGGTGTGGTGATCGCGTTGCTAAGCAGTTGGGCTTTGGCTATCTTTAACTTTGAAGTGCCTTTCACGCCCGCTTTTGTACCGATGCTCGTTACGTATGCCGTCATCACCGTGCTGACGATCCTGATTGGTTTGTCTAACAGCAGAAGTATTGTGAATAATCCTCCGCTAGAGGTTTTGCGGAAGGAAGTGTAACTAATTTATAGCCCTTATAATTGGTCGTACACATCTTTATTGATCAATTTGATGATTTTTCCGGCGACTTGTTTACTGCTGAGTTTGCTTAAACTTTTGCGAAATGACTGATCAAAACTAACGATCATATAGATTGCTCGGCAACCCGGTTCAGCTTTTTCAGTATGGCAGATTTACTAACAGTCTTTCCCGTTTTTACCTTATCAGCCAATAAACCAAATGCCAGGTCTTCATCAACTTCGGAAGAAGAGATACCCATTTGCTTAGTAACAAGATAAAAATAAGTGTTTGATTTGTAAGTTTTAGATTTACGTTCAAAGAGAAAAAAGAGATCAGAAATGCAAAGCTACAGTAAAGTTATAGAAGCAGATATGCTATATGTGTATAGCCAG
>JBBSNI010000371.1:0-5758 GCA_038232695.1 Cytophagales bacterium | reverse complement strand
TCATTAGGCTCTTGTACGGAGAGTAATACTTTGCCATTAAGACTGCCATAGAAAAATCCCTAATAACGCACGGTTTCGCCGCTAAGACTTTTATCTTTGCAGCCATTTTGAACACTAAACAACTGAATGGCATGAAAACGTGGTTTATCTGTAAAGTAAAGTACCAGAAACAAGACGAACAAGGCAACACCAAAAGCATCTCCGAGCAATACTTGGTAGACGCTGTCTCTTTCACCGAGGCGGAAGCCCGGATGTATGAAAAGCTGGGCAGCGTAATTCCGGGTGAATTTTATATCAACAATATCAGCAAAAGCAATATTACCGACGTTTTCCCCTACGAAGACAGCGACGTTTGGCATAAGTGTAAGATGACCTATACCCTGGAAGTGGAAGGCAGCGGCAAAGAAAAGAAGGTGACCAACTACATATTGCTGACCGCGCCGGACGCCAAAACCGCCTACGACCGCGTGTACAAAAGCCTGAACAACATGCTGGTCACGTTCCGGGTGCCCGAAGTGGCAGAAAGTCCTATCGTAGAAGTATTTCCTTATGAGAGCCAGGAACCCATGCAGGAAGCGCCCGACCACTGGCGACCACTTTCTGAGGTCAACGAAGATGCACAGGTATAAAGAGAGCTATTGCTTTTTTTGATAGATGGCGTAGTAGCTTTCAAACAATTTGCTTTTATTTTGATTAATTATTGTACTACTTTTTAAGAATAAGGGATTGAATTGTCTGAAAAGATAAACTTATCCTATTTTTTTCACATAACCTAATCATCATGTTTGGCAAAAGTGCCCGTTTTCTGATAGCGATTGTTATCGCTGCCGTCTCTCTGATCACTTATTTCAGCAGTTCGGAGGAAAACCCTATTACGGGAGAAAAACAATATGTAGATATTACCCCTAAGCAGGAAATCGCTTTGGGCTTACAGGCAGCCCCGCAAATGGCACAACAATATGGCGGAGAGTCTTCCGACCAGCCATCTAATGCGCTGGTAGACCGTGTAGGGCAAAAGATCGTGCAAAGCACGGCTGCCGGGCAAACGCCCTACCAGTTTGACTTTCACCTGCTGGATGACGACAAGACCGTCAACGCCTTCGCCCTGCCGGGCGGACAAATCTTCATCACCGAAGCGCTCTTTAAAAGACTGGACAAGGAAGATCAGTTGGCCGGGGTATTAGGACATGAGATCGGTCATGTCGTAGCCCGTCACTCTGCCCAGCAGATGGCCAAAGCCAAGCTCACGCAAGGGCTTACCGGCGCTGCCGTGATAGCTTCCTACGACCCGGACCGGCCTGCTACGATGCAAACAGCCGCCGTTGCTGCGCTCATCGGACAGGCGGTGAATATGAAGTACGGCAGAGAGGATGAACTGGAGTCCGACAAGCTGGGCGTTCGTTTTGTGATAGAGAGCGGCTACGACCCGCAAGCCATGATAGAAGTGATGGAAATATTGGCAAAAGCCTCCGGCGGCAACCGCCAGCCGGAATTTTTCAGCACACACCCTAATCCCGAAAACCGCATTGCCAAGATCAAAGAAGCCATCCGAGAATATAGCAACGGGCAGACACAGTAATTAAAAGCACACTGCCCCTATATTAATCTTCAGTTTTTCTTTCTTCGCTACTGCATCTATGGAAGAAAATAAAATATACCAGCTACCGGAACTGCTCAAACGGCTGGCGCAGGATCGCGCTGCCGGAAAGAAGATCGTATTTACCAACGGCTGCTTTGACATACTCCACCGCGGCCACGCCACCTACCTGCGAAAAGCCCGGCAGTTGGGCGATAAGCTGGTGGTAGGATTGAACACCGACGCTTCTGTCCGCAGGCTAAAGGGAAACGACAGACCCATCAACCGGGAAGACGACCGGGCATACCTGCTGGAGAGCCTGGCTTGTGTGGATTATGTGATCCTGTTTGATGAAGACACGCCGCACCAACTCCTCTCCCATCTCCGCCCGGACATCCTGGTGAAAGGCGCCGACTACAAATTGGAAGAAGTCATCGGACGAGAGTTTGTCGGCGAGGTTCGCCTGATTGATTTTGTAGACAATTATTCTACTACCCGGACGATAGAGCGGATGAAGACGATAGGTTAAAATAGGTTTTGTCCAACAAAGAATAGCCTTTTGCAATCTGGTTAGGCAACCATCAGCACCGCAATTTTTTGTAAAATGCTTTCCATCAACAGTCTTTCTTAATTGTCAAAGGTAGGAAATAACTTTTTCAGTATATCCTCACTCGGCTGGCTGCCATACTGACAAAGCTCGAAGGCTTCAGCATATTGGATCTGGCTGCCTTTTGCCTGACCATAAAGTGCTATCAGGCGGTCACGGTATTGGTTGGCAACAGCTTTGTTTCTTTGCTTTACCAGGTCAAGCAGGTAGGCTTTGCGTTCGGTATCATCGCCGGGCACATCGGGCCGGGTACTGGCCTGCCAGGAGTGCTCATCTCCAAACTGCGAAGGCATGGCTGAAACACAGTCCCATTTCTGATCCACCACTTCATCTATACCTACCACGATGGTGGGTTCAAAGGGATAAGGTTTTTCAAAGCCATCGGAATAGAAAAGGAAAACCGGATTTTTCTTTGTGGGAGGTGTGTCAGGTACGAAATAGGGCGCCACGACCACTACGGCGGCATCCTGTACCAGTTCGCCGGTATAGCGATGGTCGGGATGGTAATCATAGGGGCGGTGGCAAAGCACAATGTCGGCTTGCCACTCCCGAATCAGCCGGGCTACCGTCTTACGATTTTCCAGGGTAGGCATAAGTTCTCCATCGTGAATGTCCAGTACTTCGGTTTCAATGCCCAGCAAACGGGCACATTCTTCTACTTCTGCCTTACGGCGTTGGGCCAGGGGGCCTCCGGCCATTTGAAAATGCCCAACATCGCCGTTGGTCATGGCTACAAACTTCACGGCATGGCCCTGAGCAGCCCAAAGGGCAGCCACCCCGCTGGCTTTGAGTTCGGCATCATCGGGATGTGCCCCAAAGGCGATGATACGAAGTTTTCCGCTGGGCGGCACTCCGCTGGTCATGCCCGACCGGGACGGCACTCCGCCTTCAGAAGTTTGTGCCTGGCTTGGAAAGGTGGCTAGTATTGCGATAGTAAGTAATAAATATATCATATGGTGCAGCATAGTTTTCATAACTTCAATATACTTATAATAAATATGAATCAAGGGATATAGGTTTTTATGTTCTACTTTTTACCACGCCTTCCATGAGCCCCCGCATATATCCAATAGCAAAGAGGGCGCCTATGGTACTGTAACCGGGGTGTTCGTTGCTATCTTCTGCCATGGTAGGTACATGATCAGGGCGGATAGGGCCTTTGAAACCTATGTCGTAATAGGCCTGCATGGCTTTGTACATATCCGTCTTACCATCATCGTGGAAAGTCTCTTCAAAGTTATTTTTATTTCCGCGCACATCCCTGAAATGGACAAAATGGATGGTATTGCGTTTTCCAAAATATTCAATAGCAGCCGGAATATCTTCACCTTTCCCCTCGCCCCCCATAGAAGCAAAGCTACCCTGGCAAAAGGTAAGTCCATTGCTAGGACTAGGAATGATCCCTATCAATCGCTTGAAAGCATCTACTGAGGTCATAATGCGGGGAATGCCGCGAATGTGATCAATGGGTGGATCATCAGGGTGCAGGGCCAGTTTGATGCCGTTCTTTTCAGCTTCCAGAACTACCGCCTTGAGGAAGTATTCCAGGTTGTTCCACATGTCGTTGTGGGTTAACGCCCCGTACTCGGTAATTTTCTCTTCATCCTTGCTGTCCTCAATGTCAAAGGCACTGACCAGCGCACCTCCCCGGCTGGGTCTATTCAGGGTAGTGCGGGCCCAGCTAATCACCGGCATCCAGTTGTAACAAACTGTATCTATGCCCAGCCTGGAGATATTTTCCATAAAGGTGATAAAGTTTTCTATTTCTTCATCTCGCCCTTCAAGGCCCAGTTTGGTCTTAGTATACAGGGAAGGAGGCCCTTCTATAACACGTAATTTCAGACCTTCTTTTTCCCAGGCTTCTTTCACTGCCCGGATGATGTCATACTCCCAATTGTTACCCTTCATGCTTACCATGCCCGGACTGATACCTCCTACAGCGCCCAGCACCCCCATCTGTTTGGCCAGTGCTACCTTGTGGGGTTCTATACCCCAAAAATAGGCAAGGCACATCTGCATCCCGGCATCTTTGATCAGCCCCAGTTCCTTCAAACTTGCGCCTTTGGTAAGCGGATGAGATAACGAACGATTCAGTCCGGCTACCGAAAGTGCTGCTAATGAAGCACTTTTTTTCATGAAGTTTCGACGGTTGTTTTTCATAAAAATGCTTCTGTTATAACTAATTCAATGATTAGGCAACTTATATCAGGATTCAAAGGATTTGGCTAAGTACAAATATAGCCTTTCTATCATTTTTTCAAATGCTTTGAAAATGCCAGATGACTTCTATAAACTTTACCCTTTACAGAAAGTTTATGGTAAAAACCGGAAACATTGCTTTTACCCTCTGTCACCAACCTGGTTCAAATCTGCGCTGCCCAAGGCGTATCCCAAGTGATCTTATCGCCCGGCTCGCGGTGTGCGCCCCTGGCGCTGGCTTTTGTACGCCATCCGGATATTGCTGTAAGAACGATCAGCGACGAACGTTCGGCGGCTTTTACCGGCGTGGGCATGGCGCAGCGTATGCAACAACCTGTGGGGCTGGTCTGTACCTCCGGGTCAGCCGCTTATAATTATGCCCCTGCCGTTGCAGAAGCTTTTTTTCAGCAGATACCGCTCATTATTTTCACAGCCGACCGTCCGCCGGAGTGGATTGACCAGTTAGACGGACAAACCATCCGCCAGCGGGAAATCTATGGCAGACACGTCAAGGCAAGCTACGAGTTGCCCGTAGGACAAACCGAAGCGGACATTCACTATGCCGGGCGTATCGTTTCGGAAGCGATCAACCTGAGCCAAATCTACCCTTGCGGGCCGGTGCATATCAACGTGCCTGTCCGCGAGCCTTTTTATCCGGCAGCCGGAGAAGAGATGGTCTTTGATCAGTCTGTCAAAGTCATACAACAGGTTTCCGGCGAACCGCAACTGCTTTCCTCTCAAATCAAAACCTTGCGTGAAGCATGGCAGTCGTATCCCAGAAAACTGATGTTTTGCGGACAGCAGCCATACGATGCCGCGCTAACAGAGATACTGCAAACGATCAGCACCACGCAGCAGATCCCAGTGGTGGCTGATATTATTGCTAACCAGCATGAAGTGGAAGGCGCCATTCGTCATGCCGACGTTTTGTTAGCGCAACAAGACAGCAAACTGAAAGAGCAGCTACAACCTGATCTGCTCATTACCTTTGGGCTGTCGGTGATTTCTAAAAATCTAAAGCTGTTTTTGCGCCAGCATCCTGCCAAAGGACATTGGCATATCCAGCCGGGCGGGGCCGCCGCCGATACCTTCCGCTCGCTCACGCGGGTGGTTCATAGCCAGCCGATTCATTTTTTTCGTGCCGTAGCTGATCTGACCGCACCTGCCGGGCAAGCGGATTTCTACCAAAGCTGGCAACAGCAGGAAAAGAAGGCAGTCCAGGTTTTAGAGCAATTTTTTTCCCCGGAAAAAAGCCACCAGCCCGGAGAATTTGAAGCGGTACGGTTGGCTTTGCAACATCTTCCGGCAAACGCTGACCTGCATCTGGCCAACAGCATGGCGGTACGTTATGCCAACCTGACCGGGTTGAGAACACC
>JBBSNI010000370.1:0-5807 GCA_038232695.1 Cytophagales bacterium | reverse complement strand
CTTCAACTTCCAAAGAAGACTCGATAAAGACCATGAAAAAACCACAAATAGTGCAGAAGCTTGGATATACTGGGCTAACTGCCAAAGAATCCTTAACCGATTGAATCTTAAACCTTTAGAAAATTTTTAAACACGCTCTTAAAAGAAATTGTTATGAGCAATATTTGCTCAAAATTTTATTTCATCACTTGCCTGAGCCTCCTGTTGTGCATACCGGCACTGCCTCAGCAATCCGACTGGCGCAACATCAAGTACGGCACTATCATCCCGGATGAAGGCTACTGTGACCAACCTTATATCGTCAAAAACCAGGACGGAAGCTGGACCTGCATCATGACCACCGGCAGCGGGCAGGAAGGCGACCTCGGGCAGCACCTGGTATCAGCCATCACCCAAGACCGGGGTAAGACCTGGTCAGCGCTCGTAGATATAGAACCTGCCGACGGACCCGCCGCTTCCTGGGGTATGCCGCTGAAAACGCCCTACGGTAGAATCTATGTCTTTTATACTTACAACAAAGACCAGATTACAGAAATACCCAACGCTCCTAAGGAAAACCGCCGGCGCGTAGATACGCAGGGGGCGTATATATTTAAATACTCTGACGACAATGGAAAAAGCTGGTCAAAACAACGCTATGAAATCCCGGTGCGGGAAATGGCTATTGACCGTCATAACAACTTCCTGGGCAGGCAGCGCCAGTTCTGGGGCGTAGGTAAACCCATCATCGTAGACAGCCTGATGTACTTTGGCTTTGCCAAGGTAGGCAAGTGGGGCAAGCCCGGCACCATGATCACCTCCGAAGGCTGCTTTATGAAAAGTGATAACATCCTCACCGAGAAAGATCCTGCCATGATACACTGGGAAACCCTGCCGGACGGCGATCAAGGTTTGCGCGCCCCCAAAGGCCCGGTCGCCGACGAAGCCAACCTGGTCTCTTTGAGCGATGGCTCCCTTTACTGTACTTACCGCACCATTGATGGCTACAACGCTCATGCCTATAGCCGCGATGGCGGGCATTCCTGGACCGACCCCGCCTATGCTACCTATACCCCCGGCGGCAGAAAGATCAACCACCCCCGCGCTTACAGTCCTGTCCGTAAGTTCAATAATGGAAAATACCTGCTCTGGTTTCATAACCAGGGCGGAGAAGCTATCCATGAAGATACGCTCTGGACCCATAGGGGCAACTACTACCAGGGGCGCAACCCGGTCTGGATCAGCGGTGGCGTTGAGAAAGACGGTTACATCTATTGGTCGCAGCCCGAAATTCTTTTGTATGACAACGATCCTACAGTACGCATCAGCTATCCTGACTTTGTAGAAGAAAGCGGCAGTTACTATGTAACCGAAACACAGAAGACCATCGCCCGTATCCACGAAATTGATCCTGCGCTGCTGCAAGCTGTCTGGAACCAGGCTGATAACCAAAAGGTCAGCCGGGCAGGATTGGTGGCAGACCTTTCTGAAGAAGAATGTCAATCCGGCAACACGGTAACGATGCCACCATTACCTTCCCTGCAAGGCGGAGGATTTACGCTTGAGATGTGGCTTACCTTAGAACATCTGGACGAAGGGCAGGTGCTGCTAAATGCCCGCGATGTCTCAGGCAAAGGAATAGCCGTAACCACCGGCGACCGCTGGAACCTGCGCCTGACCATGAGCGATGGAGATACGACCTTTACCTGGGATTCTGATCCTGGCACACATCCCGGTACACTGAAGGCTAACCGCTTACAGCATGTGGCTGTCATCGTAGATGGAAGAGCAGACATCGTAAGCTATGTCATCAACGGGCAATTGAATGACGGTGGAGATGTGCGCCAGTACGGCTGGGGCAGGTTTTCCGCTAAACTCAACAATGTGAATGGCACTGCCAAGGCAACCATAGCTCCTGCGCTTTACCATGATGGAAAAATCAGTAAGTTGCGCATCTATAACCGGTATTTGTTAACTTCCGAAGTCATAGGTAATTACCAGGCTGGTCTTTCTTCCGAAAAATGATAGCATATCACAGATACTTTTGCTTTTTATTATTGATGCTAAGCCTGTCGCTGGCATGGGAAACCTTTGCACAGCGGCAACCCAATGTGGTGCTGGTCATCACCGACGACCAGGGATATGGCGACCTGCACGCCCATGGCAATGCGGTGATCCAAACGCCCGCGATGGACAAGCTCTATCAAGAAAGCGCAAGGCTCACCAATTTCCACGTCAGCCCTACGTGCGCGCCTACCCGCGCTGCCCTGATGACCGGCCGCTACAACAACCGCACCGGCGTATGGCATACCGTGATGGGCAGGTCGCTGCTGCGCGCTGATGAAACGACGATGGCAGATATTTTTCGGCAAGCCGGTTATACCACCGGTATTTTCGGCAAATGGCACTTAGGCGACAACTATCCTTTTCGTCCGCAGGACAGGGGTTTTCAGGAAGTGCTGGTTCACGGCGGGGGCGGCGTCCAGCAGATTCCCGATTATTGGAACAACGACTATTTTGATGATACTTACCAGCACAACGGGCAGTACGAAAAGTTCAGCGGCTATTGTACGGATGTGTGGTTTCAGGCTGCCATGCAGTTCGTAGAAACCCACCAGGACAAGCCCTTCTTTTGTTACTTGCCTACCAATGCGCCCCACAGCCCTTTTCATGTGGCGGAATCCTACATTAACATGTATAAGGATAAAGAAAATGTGCCCAATGCCAACTTCTACGGCATGATCACCCAATTGGATGAGAACCTGGCGCGGCTGGATAAAAAGCTGCGGGAACTCAACCTTACAGACAACACGATCTTTATTTTTATGACGGACAATGGCACTTCGGCAGGCGTAAACATAGACCAGGAAGGTTTTGCCGTGCAAGGCTACAATGCCGGGATGCGGGGCAAAAAAGGAAGCCCTTACGAAGGCGGGCATCGCGTACCCTGCTTGATCCGCTGGCCCAATGGCGGTGTTGCAGCGGGCAAGGACTTTAGCGAGCTTACCGCTCACATAGACTTGCTGCCTACCCTGATAGACTTGTGCGGCATCAAGCCGGATGATGCTATTGCCTTTGACGGCATCAGCCTCAAAACGCTGCTTCAAAACAGACAGCAAAACAACGGGAACAGGATCATCATCACCGATTCGCAGCGAAAAGAACAGCCGGAAAAGTGGCGGCAAAGCGCTGTGATGAGCCAACGTTGGCGACTGGTCAACCGGACAGCCCTCTATGATATACAAGCCGACTCTGGACAGCGGCAGGATGTTGCCAGGCAACACCCGGAGGTGGTCGCCACGCTACAGCAAGCCTACGAACGATGGTGGGCAGACATCGCTGCCCGCTTTGGAGAATACAACCACACCCTGGTAGGCACGGAGAAAGAAAATCCTGTACGGCTCACCTGCCACGACTGGCACGGCATTGAACTGCCCGGACAGGCTGCTTTGCTGGAAAAAGGTGCAGAAGTGAACCCTCCCTGGCATCAGCGGCAGGTAAGGGAAGCGGTAGCTGCCAATGGTTTTTGGGCTATTGAAATAGCCAGGGCAGGCACCTATGAAATCTCCCTGCAACGGTGGCCGACGGAAGCCGAAGTTGCTTTAACGGCTGCCCTGCCACCTACTGAGCCTGTTCCCGGAGGCAACTCTTTGCCTGAAGGTGAAAGCCTGCCTATCACACAGGCAAGACTTCAGGTGGGGGATACGGAGAAGGTCAAAGAAGTGACTGGAAACGAACCGTCCGTTACTTTTCAGCTTTACCTGTCTAAGGGCAAGACACAATTAAAGACCTGGTTTGCCAGCAAGGAAAGTCCAACGCGCGGTGCTTACTATGTAATTATCCGGCATTTGGCTCCCTAAAACATAGCCGTTCATTTGCAAAATGCCCGGTATTTCGTAGCTTAGGCTGCCCGGCGGGGCTTGTCTAACGCCGCTTAGTGCTTGAATCACTTAGTTACCTTTTCACTTTTACCCTTGAGCATTGAGTGTTGAGTGTTGAATATTCAATAAGCAATATTCAACACTCAATATTCAACGATGACTACTTAATATGCCTACTGAAAAAATCAATACCCCACCAAAAACTTCTTTCCTTGAGCGCCTCTGGCTGATGCTGCTGAGCCTGGGGCCGGGCATCTTCTGCATTGGCTATACGGTAGGCACGGGCAGCGTGACATCAATGGCTAAAGCAGGTAGTCAGTTTGGTATGCAACTGCTTTGGGTATTGCTGCTAAGCTGCGTGTTTTCCTGGGTGTTGATGGAAGCCTACGGACGCTATGCTATCGTTACCGGGCTTACTTCTATTTACAGCTTCAAAACAAAACTCAAGGCCGGTAAAACCATTGCCATACTGATCGTGGCAGGCATCATCATCGCCCAATGGAATGCCCTGTCGGGTATACTGGGGCTGAGTGCCAACGCCATCTATGAGACCACCCACCTTTTCTTTCCGGACTTGCCTGGTAACAGCTACTGGACTGTGCTGGGCATTGCCATCGTGCTGATCCTGATCATGTACGCGCTGCTGTGGGTAGGGCAATATTCCTTTTTTGAAAAAGTACTCATCATATTTGTCACGCTCATGGGGCTTTCCTTTATCTTCTCCATGTTTTTGGTCTTTCCCCGGCCTGCCGATATAGCCGGGGGGCTCATTCCTATCGTACCGGAGGTCGCTGGCGGCAAACTGCTGGTCGCTGCTTTTGTAGGTACGACCATGGCCGCACCTACCTTCGTGGTGCGCCCGCTCCTGATGAAAGGCAAAGGCTGGGGAGCTGAAGACAGGCAGACACAATCCAGGGATGCCCTCTTCTCGGCGGTACTGATGTTTATCATCAATATGGCGATCATGGCAGCCGCTACGGGCGCTTTGTTTTACGAGGGCAAAACTATTGAGAAGGTGTTGGATATGGTACAAACCCTGGAGCCTGTGGCGGGCAAGTTTGCCGTAGCCATTTTTATGGTGGGGGCACTGAGTGCCGGTCTTTCTTCTATCTTTCCCATCCTGATGGTAGCTCCTTTACTGGTAGCAGATTACAAAGATGGTGCACTGGATACCGGCTCCCGGAGGTTCAAGGTACTCACCGGGCTGGCTTGCCTGGTAGGGCTTACCGTGCCGGTGCTGGGCGCTAACCCTATCGCTGCGCAGATCGCTACGCAGGTAGCGGGCGTATTTGTGCTGCCGCTGGTGGTGGCCTGCATCCTGTACCTGGTCAACCGCCGCGACATGATGGGGGTACACAAAGCGGGTGTTGCGCTCAACATCGGGCTGGTCGCTGCCCTGCTGTTTGCCTGCATCATCTCTTATACCGGGGTGATAGCCCTCGCTGAACTGTTTGACTGAAATATAAGTGAAAGAAAAAAGGGTTAAATCCGTATCTTCGCGCATTGCAAAAACAAAACTCATAGCAGACATGATAAGATCATCTCTCATCTACTTTCTCCTTCTAACTTTGCCCGTACTCACACAATGTACTGCCACCAAAGAAGAAGACAAACAAAAGCCAGCGGCTTATACCATCGAGCAGTTTATGAATACGGAAGACATAGCTGGCAGCGCCTTTTCTCCGGACGAACAAAAGATCATGTACAACAGCAAGAAGACGGGCATCTACAATGCCTACGAGATGCCCGTAGACAGCGGCGAAAGCAAGCCGCTGACCCAATCGGAAACCAATGCCACGTTTGGACTTTCTTATTTCCCTGCCGACGAAAGGATATTGTTCACCAGCGACGAGGGTGGCAACGAGATCAACCACCTGTTTGTACAAAGCCTGCAAGGCAAAGCCACCGACCTGACACCCGACTCCACCGCCAAAGCTAATTTCATGG
>JBBSNI010000369.1:0-5825 GCA_038232695.1 Cytophagales bacterium | reverse complement strand
TTATCCTTTTCTTGCGACAATTTGATATGCACCCCCTTAACACTTGAACACCATAACACCCGCACACTTTAATACCTTACCCCGCTTTTACTCCACCACTTTAAACTTCTCGGGAACAACCAGCACCAGGGGGAAGTGTTCTTTCAGGGCGGCATAATCTTTCTGGGCTTCCAGGCGCGAGGTATATCTGCCGATTTTCACTTTATAGTTAGGTTGCTCGTACACCAGGCGCGGTTCGGTGCTGGATAATATGTTGTATACTTTGTTTTTAGCTTCCGTCGCCTTGCTGCGGTCGAAGCCCGAGTATACCTGGATCGTGACTCCCTGGTATTGGTTGGTTTCGCGGCGTTGGGCGGCGGCTCTGCTCAGGAAATAATCTACAGAGTCGGTGATAGCATTTTTTGGGTCTATATTCGCGTAAACGGGTCTTTTCTCCGGGTTGTCTACTACATTTTCCTCTTTACCATTCAAAGCATCCAGGGAATCCTGGTAGTTGATCTGGTACTTACTGAGGTCTTCCCGGTAGGTGGCTTCGCTGGTGGTACCGATGGTCTTGGGTGCGCAACTGACGCCTGTGAGCAGCAGGCACAGGGCTACATAAAAAATGGAGGAGAGTTTCATGCGAGCAAAGATAGGGTTAAAAAACAAATTATAGAATGCTTTGTTTTCTTTGTTACATACCCATCATCAGACGAATAACTATATTTATTTGTTTCCATAAAAGGCTTGCAATCCTTTCACAAAGCTCAACAGCCCTACATCCATATGGTCCAAAGAATTATAAACCTGCACCTCTACCCGGTGAATATTTTGACTTTCTGCCGCTTTGGAAAACTCCAAAAGAGGTTTGACAAACCACGTAGAATCTTCTTTGCTCCCTACGCTCAAAAACAGGTTGAGCGAATCTACACCAGTAGATTGCTTCAACTTCTCGGGTAGTCGGTTTATATAAAAATCGTGATACCACAGCGTTGGACTGGCGGCTATAAAGTTCTGATAATCGTTTTTCTGCGTTTCCAATTGGTATAGCAAAGCGTAGAGAGGAAAATACCCTCCAAAAGAATGCCCAGCTAACGTTCTTTCATTAGGTTGCGTCCGGTATGTTTTATCTATACGTGGAATCAACTCCTGGCTGAGAAATTGGGCAAACTTTTGCCCGCCCCCTTCGGCTGTGATCTCATCGGAGGGCAAAGCTGCCGGGAAAAGATAATCCCGTTGCCTGAGCGAATCCATGGCCATCCAAGATTGGTAACCAATGCCTACCAATATGAGCGGTGGCAGCAACCCCGCTTTTTCGTATTGATGCAGCACAGGCGCAACCATAGGAAAAAAGAAGTTGGCATCTAACAGAAATACGACCGGGTAACGGCGGTCTGTACTGTCTGCATACTCATTCGTCATGCATTTCATTTTTTTTCAATGATAAGGTGTCGTGCGTTAAAGTATCACTTTTGGGCAAGTTATCTAAGAGAAAAAGCATCTTTATATAAGCTGTTTTGTCCATTGTAACACTTTCTGCACGGCTACCGCCGGATCAAAACTACCAAAGAAAACCTGAAAATTCAATTGCCTAAAGATATGCCTCTCAAACACGTTTACATTGAAAAAGTATTGTTACATTTCCCCCTATGAAACTTCAACATCTGTACTTCCTCCTCTTGTTGTTCATTTGCTATACTACACAGCTTTTTGCCCAAAGCAGAGAACCTGACAAACGCATCCGCCTGATCATACGGGGTGACGATATGGGTTGCAGCCACGCTGTCAACGAGGCTTGCCTGGCTTCTTACCGGCAGGGTATCATGCGGTCGGTAGAAGTGATGGCGCCTACGCCCTGGTTTCCGGAAGCCACCCGTATGCTGCGCGAAAATCCTGATCTCGACGCTGGTATACACCTGACCCTGACCAGCGAGTGGACCAACCTCAAATGGCGTCCGCTCACGCCCAGTCCCAGCCTGACGGATAAGGAAGGATATTTTTATCCTATGATCTGGCCCAACGATCATTATGGTCCTGAGCAGGCACTCAGTCAGCAGCCCTGGAAGCTCAGCGAAATAGAGCGGGAGCTACGCGCACAGATCGAGCTGGCTGTGCAGCAAATACCGCAGGTAAGCCACCTGACCGCCCACATGGGTTGCACCGGTATGGATGAAAAGATCAAGGCTTTGGTAGAAAAACTGGCACAGGAATATAAGCTGGCCATCTTCCCCGAAGCGATGGGCGTCCAACAGGTCAGCTACCAGGGACCTCACCAGACCGCCGGAGAAAAGGTGGCAAGTTTTGTCAAGATGCTGGAAAGCCTGACGCCCGGTACGTATTACTTTCTGGACCATCCGGCCTACGACACACCCGAGGTACGAGCGATCTTTCATACCGGCTACGAAGCCGTTGCCGCCGACCGGCAGGGCGTTACCGATTTGTTTACCAGTCCGAAGGTTCGCAACATTATACGGAAGAAAGGCATTGAACTGATCAGCTATGCTGACCTGGTGAAGAAACCCTAAATATGGCAACCCAAAAAGCAAGAGATGTGATCATTGTAGGTGGTGGACTGGCGGGTTTGGTCAGTGCGCTGCGGCTGGCGCAGGCAGGCTTGGATGTGCTGCTCATCGAACGAAAAGCGTACCCTTTCCACAGGGTTTGCGGAGAGTATATATCCAACGAAGTCGTGCCTTTTCTCCAATCCATACAAGCTTATCCCGAAGCCTTGCAGCCAGCCTCTATCCGCCATTTCATGCTCAGTTCGTGCTCAGGCCGCTACAGCACGGCTGCCCTGGACCTGGGCGGCTTTGGCATCAGCCGGTATGCGCTGGATGCATTTTTATATGAGAAGGCGGTGCAGGCCGGCGTCACGTTTTTGCTCAACACGCAGGTACAGGACATTGCCTATCAGAACGGCACCTTTCAGGTCATGCTGCCACAGTCAGCGCAACAGGAAGCCCGGGTCGTGATTGGCGCCTATGGCAAACGCGCCCGGCTCGACAAGCAGTTGGACCGCCGTTTTATACAACAGCGATCACCTTACATCGGTGTCAAATACCATATCAAGACAGACTTTCCTGATGATTGCATTGCCCTGCACAATTTCAAGGGAGGATACTGCGGCATCAGCCGGGTAGAGAATGGCGTGTATAATCTTTGCTATTTGGGCAGCCGCGCCTCGCTGCGGCAATACGGCAGCATTGAGGCGATGGAACAAGAAGTCTTATGCCAAAATCCTTTTCTGAAAGAAATCTTTGAAAAAGCCGAGTTCCTGTTTGACAAGCCTGAAGTGATCAACGAAATTTCGTTCGCTCCCAAAAATCCGGTAGAGCGGCACGTGCTGATGGCAGGCGATACCGCCGGGCTTATCACACCGCTGTGTGGCAATGGCATGGCAATGGCCATTCATGCTGCTAAAATACTTTCTGACCTTATCGTGAAGCATTACCAGAAAAGTTCGTTTGACCGTACCACGCTGGAGAAAGTTTATACGCGGCAGTGGCAGCAGCTTTTTGCGACCCGCCTTTGGGTAGGCAGACATACCCAGAAGCTGTTTGGCAGCCGCTATACTTCCGAGTTAGGCGTACAGTTGCTGAAAAACGTTCCGCCCGTAGCCCGTCAGATCATGCGACTGACGCATGGAAAGCCTTTTTAGATCATCCTGTTATGCAGTATCGCTTTTAAAAGAATAAAGTTGTCTTAACTTTACAAAAAATTTATGCTTGTACATTCATAATGACAAGACTCTGATCATTGGCTTCAAACTTATAAGATGAAAGCATCAGATCAAACGCTACTACGCCGGATAAAAAAGGCAGTGGTGGACAAAGCGCCGTCGGCAAAGATATACTTATATGGTTCGAGAGTAAGAGGAATAGCCAAACCTAACTCTGACTGGGACTTATTAATTCTGTTAGATACTGAAAAGATCACATCAGAAGTGGAAGAGAAGATTACCTCCCCGCTCTATGATCTGGAATTTGATCTGGGAGAAGTGATTAGCCCTATGATTTACACGGAAGCTGAATGGAATACAAAGTATAGTGTAACGCCACTGTATCAAAATATTATGCGGGAAGCGAAACTATTATGAATGACGACAGGCTTGAAGACTACATCAGTTATAGAATACAAAGAGCTAAGGATACTTTAGCAGAAGTGGAAGTCTTACTTTTCCCTCTTTCCAAAGAATTTGTTAAAAAAATAGAGGAATTGCTCAACCAAAGCGAGTAAATTTCATCCAAAAAATAAAATACAATGAGCCAGACATTATCTAACCTACAGATAGAATTACTCAAAATGTTCTCCAGAGACGTTACCGAGCAGGATGTACTGGAGATCAAGAGAATGATTACGCGCTATTTTGCTCAGAAAGCTATCGCTGGTGCCAACAAGGTTGGGACGAAAAGAAGGTAGAAAAATTACTACATACTCATCTGAGAACTCCTTTATATAAGACGAAATAAAACCTTGAGTATTGAGTGTTGAGTGTTGAGTGTTTAAATATTCAACCGGGCGCCGGGCGCACTCAATATTCAATGCTCAAGGAATAGGTATCACAAAAAAATATCAAACCACAGCATTAAAATATGACTAACCTCAACCACCAATCCGTGCTCATCACCGGCGGAACCGGCTCTTTTGGGAAGAAATTTGTCGCTACGCTGGTGCAGCGTTTTCCGCAGATCAAACGGCTGGTGATCTTTTCGCGTGATGAACTCAAGCAGTACGAGATGGCGCAGCATTACCCGCACAGCGATTACCCCTTCATACGTTTTTTCCTGGGCGATGTGCGCGACAAAGAACGGCTCTACCGGGCTTTTCATGGTATCGATGTGATCGTCCATGCGGCTGCGCTCAAACAGGTGCCTGCCGCCGAGTACAATCCTATGGAGTTTATCAAGACCAATGTGATGGGCGCCGAAAATATCATCAACGCCGCTATAGATTCCGGTGTTAAGAAAGTGGTGGCGCTGTCTACCGACAAAGCTGCCGCACCCATCAACCTCTACGGGGCTACCAAGCTGTGTTCCGACAAGCTTTTTATTGCGGCCAACAATATGGCGGGCAGCCGCGACATTAAATTTTCCGTCGTGCGCTACGGCAACGTCATAGGCTCACGCGGCTCGGTGGTTCCCTTTTTTCTCAAAAAAGCCAGGGAAGGCGTTCTTCCTATTACCCATGAAGAAATGACACGCTTTAATATCTCTTTGGACGAAGGCATTGAACTGGTGCTGATGGCGCTGGAAAAAGCCTGGGGCGGCGAACTGTTTGTGCCTAAGCTGCCCTCTTTCAGGGTCACGGACCTGGCTAAAGCGATTGGCCCCGGCTGCCGCTACGAAACGGTAGGCATCCGTCCCGGCGAGAAGATACACGAAGAAATGATCACAGAAACCGACTCGCAAAATACATTGGAGTTTGACAATTATTTTGTCATCGTACCCACCCGTCCGAAATGGGATGTACAGCAGTACCTGGCGCATTACCAGGGCAAGCAGGTGCCGTTTGGGTTTCGTTATAGCTCAGGAGAGAATACCGAATGGCTCAGTGTGGAAGATCTGCGGGAAGAGATCAGGAAGCATGTGCAAGCTGATTTTCAGCCGATTTAGTATTGCGCGTTAGATAGGGAGAACCCAAAAAATATTCAATAATCAACCGGGCGCCGGGCGCACTCAATATTCAATGCTCAAGTATTTAAAATTCTGATCGATGAAAGGAAACATGAATCCTATCCCCTACGGACGGCAAGAGATCACCCAGGCAGACATAGAGGCGGTCGTCGCTGCGCTCAAGTCGGACTTTCTGACGCAAGGGCCGCGTATTGAGGCTTTTGAGCAGGCGTT
>JBBSNI010000368.1:0-5853 GCA_038232695.1 Cytophagales bacterium | reverse complement strand
GTAAAAACGTTATATATATGAAACACTTTGCTGAACGGTTGAAATCGGCACGTATGATGGAAGGCTTGTCTTTACAAGGTCTTGCAGATCGGATTGATAATAAAATTACCAAGCAGGCACTGAGTAAATACGAGCAAGGGCAAGTAACTCCTAATAGCGAAATGATAAGTTTTCTGTCTGAGGCACTGCATGTACGTCCAGATTATTTCTATTCTGAAACTGAAGTGAATTTTGGAGAAATAGAATTCAGAAAATTAAAGAAGTATGCTGCTAAGGAAAAAAGTAGGATTGTTGAAATTACTCGTGATATTTTAAGAAGATATATTGAGTTGGAAGAAATTCTGGGTATAGAAACGCAATTAGATAACCCGCTGAAGTCCTTCTCCATCCATTACGACAATATCCAACAAGATGCGGCTCGCCGTGCGGTAGAAAAGGCTGCAGTACAATTACGCCAGTCTTGGGATTTAGGAGGTGATCCTATTGCTAATGTCATTGAGCTATTGGAAGATCATCACATCAAAGTAATTGAAATTGATTCTGATGTGGCCTTAGATGGTTTTTCTACCTACATCAATGATGCGGAGCGGCGGCCGCTGCCGTGCCGCCCAAAAGTCCCGGTTATTGTGCTTAATAAGAAAAAGCTTGATAGTTGTCCGGACCGTAAGCGCTGGACTGCTTTGCATGAACTAGGTCATTTATTATTGGAAGACCTCTCAAATTTTGCAGAGAAAGACAAAGAGAAATTGTGCCATTATTTTGCTGGTGCTCTTTTATTTCCTGAGGATGCTATTAAAGCAACCTTGGGTGAACGAAGAACTCGTTTATCCTTTCATGAACTTGGAGCTTTAAAACAGCAGTATGGCATCTCTATGCAAGCCATTGTGTATCGTGCAAAAGACTTGGAAATTATCAGCGAGAACTACTATAAACAGTTTTTCTTTATGTTCACTCAAATGGGTTACAGATCAGAAGAACCAACTAAGTATCAGGGATATGAGAAATCTAATCGTTTTGGACAGCTATTATTCAAAGCTTTGGTAGAAGAAGTTATTTCTATGAATAAAGCAGCTGATCTCAATAATCAGACACTGGAAGAATTCAGGAAGGAAAATTTGATGATTTAATATTGAGTTTTATATGGAGTTAACTTCTTACCACGCCAAATATTTTGCCTACCAACTTACCCGTAAACATGCAGCAGACGACCTTGGAAAGCTAACAGCTTCTTTACAGGATGCCCAAGTGGATCTTAACCCTCATCAGGTAGAAGCTGCTCTTTTTGCTTTTAAATCGCCCTTATCCAAAGGAGCTATCCTGGCAGATGAGGTAGGTTTGGGTAAGACCATAGAGGCTGGTATTATCCTTTCTCAAAAGTGGGCGGAACGCCGCCGTAAACTACTCATTATTGCTCCTGCTAATCTGCGGAAACAGTGGAATCAGGAACTTATTGATAAGTTCTATTTACCCTCTACCATTCTGGAGGCAAAGTCTTTCAATCAGGAACTAAAAAATGGTAAATCTAATCCGTTTAACTTAGATGAGATTGTCATTTGCTCTTACCAGTTTGCTCGTTCAAAAGAGGTTTTTGTACAGGCAATTCGCTGGGATCTGGTGATTATAGATGAAGCCCACCGTTTAAGAAATGTTTACAAATCTTCTAATAAGATTGGCAAAGCTATCAAAGAATCGCTGGCTCATACGAAAAAGATACTGCTCACGGCTACTCCTTTGCAAAATTCTCTGTTGGAACTATATGGTTTGGTAAGCATCATAGATGATTATGCCTTTGGCGACCTGAAGAGCTTCAAAAGTCAGTATGCGCGTTTAGTCAATGAAGAAAACTTTGATGACTTAAAAGAACGGTTGAAACCGCTGTGTAAAAGAACCCTGAGACGACAGGTCATCGAGTATATCAATTATACCAACCGTATTGCGCTGGTAGAAGAATTTTGCCCTTATCAGCAGGAGCAGGAACTGTATGAAATGGTGTCAGAATACCTTAGAAAACCTAATCTTTATGCACTTCCTTCAAGCCAGCGCCAGCTCATGACTTTAATTTTAAGGAAGCTATTAGCCTCTTCTACTTTTGCAATTCAAGGCACCCTGGAGGGATTGGCTGCCAAACTGGAAAGCCTGCTGAAGGCACAACATACCCTACAGGAAGGGGATATCTTCCAAAACTATGAAACGTATGAGGAGCTTCAGGATGAATGGAGCGAAGACGATGATGTAGGGGCTGATATACAACCTCTCACAACTGAGGAACTTGAAAAAGTAGCAGAAGAAAAGGAAGCGCTGAAAAGATTTGCCTTGTTAGCGCAACATATCAGGAAAAACTCAAAGGGAGATAAACTTATTACCGCTTTAGAAAAAGGGTTTGAAAAATTAAAAGAGTTAGGAGCCGCACAAAAAGCGATCATCTTCACAGAATCAACCCGCACGCAAGAATATCTCAAAAACATACTGGAAGTTCAAGGATACGAAGATAAGATCGTGTTGTTTAATGGTTCCAATACTGATGCCAAATCTAAGGAAATCTATAAGCACTGGATTACAAAGCATCAGCATACAGACCGTATCAGCGGCTCCAAGTCAGCCGATATGCGACAGGCTCTGGTGGATTATTTTCGCCACGATGCTACGATTATGATTGCCACTGAGGCTGCTGCTGAAGGCATCAATCTTCAGTTTTGTTCTCTGGTAGTGAATTATGACTTGCCCTGGAACCCTCAAAGGATTGAACAGCGCATTGGAAGATGCCACCGGTATGGTCAGAAGTTTGATGTGGTCGTGATCAATTTCTTAAATAAGGCCAATGCCGCAGACCAGCGCGTGTATAATCTTTTAGATCAAAAATTCAAGCTTTTCAGCGGGGTGTTTGGGGCCAGTGATGAAGTGCTGGGCAGTATTGAAAGTGGCGTTGACTTTGAAAAACGTATTGCCCGGATTTATCAGGAATGCCGTAAGCCGGCAGAGATTAAGGCGGCTTTTGATCTCTTACAGCAAGAACTGGAACCCAATATTGAAGAAAGGCTTGACAGCACACGTCAACAATTGCTGGAAAACTTTGATGAAGAGGTGCATCAGAAACTTCGCTTTAACCTGGAAAAAGGCAGGGAATACTTAAACCAATACGAGCATTGGCTTTGGAATATTACCCGCTATTATCTAAGTGATCATGCTACTTTTAAAACCGCGGATTTGGATCATGAAGATTCATTCAGCCTGCATACCAATCCTTTTCCCGGAGAAGCCATTTACCCCGGTCCTTATCTGATTTTGCGTACTTCCAACGAAAAGAGAAAGTCTGAAATAGCAGTGGCTGACAGCACAAATGTTTACCGGATCGGCCACCCACTGGCACAGAGAATTGTTGAGGCTTGTAAAAATAAAAAACTACCTGCTCGGGAAATAGCCTTTAATTATTCCGATACTCCTAAAAAAGTCACAATCCTTGAAGAACTCATCAACAACTGTGGTTGGTTACAGGTGAGTTGCCTAACCATTTCTTCCTTTGAAACGGAAGACTATCTGCTACTTTCCGGATTTACAGAGGAAGGCAAAGCACTAGATCCGGAGTTATGTCAGAAGTTCTTTTCTATCCTGGCCGATGAAGGGAAGACCATCTATGTACCAGAAAACACGCAGCAGAAATTCAATGCGTTGCATCATGCGCAGAAACAAACTATACTAGCGGAAAATATGCAGCGTAATGCTCAGTTCTTTGATGAAGAATATGAAAAACTGGATAAGTGGGCAGAAGATATGAAGCTGAGCCTGGAGAAAGAAATTAAAGACTTAGAGGCTGAAATAAAGCTCAGAAAGGCAGAGGCACGGAAGCTTTTAGACTTGCAAAAGAAGGTACAAGAGCAACGGATGATCAAAGAATTGGAAAGAAAGAGGAATGAAAAGCGCAAACAGCTATTTATTGCGCAAGATGAAATAGAGCGTAAAAAAGATGCGTTACTCACGGATACCGAATCTAGGCTAAAACAGCAGATAACCGAAGAAATACTATTTACCATCAAATGGCGTATGATTTAAGATGACGCGGGAAACACTGATCAAAAAGCTTGAGGATATTGAATGGGAAGACTTTGAGGTAAAAGAAGCGCATGCGGAGCTTCCTAAAAATATATGGGAAACGGTCAGTGCTTTTTCCAACACCTCCGGAGGCTGGATCATGCTGGGTATCAAACAAGCTGGTAAAAAGTATGAGATCAAAGGAGTAGCCAACCCGGAGAAGTTAGAGCAGGATTTTATCAATACGCTTCGCGGTGATAAATTTAATGTTAAAATCCGCCCCCTGTGCAGGAAATACAATTTCCCGGAAGGAACAGTCCTGGCTTTTTATATTCCCTTGTCTGATAAAAAGCCGGTGTATTATAACACACAAGCCAATACTTTTATCCGCACGGGCAGCGGCGACCAGAAAGCTACCAAAGAAGAGATAGATGCCATGTACCGCGACCAGGCTTTTGGTACGCAATCTTCTAAAGTGATCCCTGATTCATCCATAAAACATTTGCATGCAGGTTCGCTGGAACAGTACCGGCAGTATGTGCGCCGGAGTAGCCCGGAACATGCCTACAATCGCCTGACAGATGAGGACTTTTTATCTAAATTACGCATGGCTGTGGATGGACAGCTTACCTACTGTGGCCTGTTGTTTTTGGGTACCAATGACGCCATTCAAATGCATTTTCCAGACTTCAGGATAGACTATCTCGAGATTCCCGGCACCAGCTATAGCGATGCCAAAGTCAGGTATACCTTTCGGTTGGATGAGCAAGAAAATCTCTGGCAGTATTTCTTTGCGCTGTTCAACCGCCTGCGCCAGCAGCTTGATCTGCCCTTTAAGCTCACAGCAGATGGTTTTGCTTCTGAAGATTACCCGCAATTGGGGGCCTTACGGGAAGCTTTGGTCAATCTATTGATGCATACGGATTACTTTAGCCCGGCCAAACCGCGTATCCGGGTATTTGATGATCGTATGGAGTTTCTCAACCCAGGCGCTTTGCCTGAGCCGCTGGAGAAAATTATGGCAGAAGACCTTTCTTTGCCCCGCAATCCTATCCTTGCCAAGCTGTTCCGGGTAGCCAGGTTAGCCGAAAATGCAGGCTACGGCTTCGATAAGATGGTAGATGGATGGCAAAGTTACACGGGAATAACGCCTGAGTTTACCTCTGATACCAGCTTTACCAAGTCTGTCTTTCCCAAAGCCATTCAAAGTAAAAAAAGTACAGAAGCTACGGAAAAGGTCGGAGATAGGGTCGGAGAAAAGGTCGGAGATAGGGTCGGAGAAAATCTGACAGATAATCAGCAGTTGATGGTGACATTGATAAGGGAAGACCCTTATGTTTCAGCTAAAAAACTGGCAGAAAAGGTAGGCATCTCCAGCCGGAAGATTGAGGAAAACATCAAAAAACTAAAGGACAAAGGCGTTATCGCACGTATCGGCCCCGCTAAGGGCGGTTATTGGAAAATACTGACAGCATTATAAGAAACACACATGACCAAAAAGAAACAGCCGGGCGGTGGTCCGCAGAAGCTAGAACTCACCTGGATTGGCAAAGGCGAAGAACCCAAGCTGGAGCCAAGGATATTGATAGAAAATCCTGAATATTCCTACGGCGATTCCCATAGCGAAAATATGTTGATACATGGAGATAACTTGTTAGCCTTAAAAGCACTGGAGCAGGAGTATGCTGGTAAAGTGAAGTGTATATTTATTGAGTGTATAACATATTGGGGGCACTTCAAGCTGCCCTTTGATACAATTGGCGTTGTTCGTTGGTGATAAAAGTTTCCATGTAGTCAGTCCAATCACCATTTTTCTTTACGGCTCGG
>JBBSNI010000367.1:0-5875 GCA_038232695.1 Cytophagales bacterium | reverse complement strand
GCTCTGACGGCAGGCATAGCCGTGGTGCTGTCTAAGGCAGGCATCAAGAATATGGACTCTACGCTGGCTTTTGCCATACAGTCTATACTGATCTTTGCCGTTTCCTGGGGGGCAGTGCTTTGGCAGAAGGATATAGGGGGCATCAGCGAGATAGACCGGCGTACGTGGTTTTTCCTGGTAGCGGCGGGCGTGGCTACCTGTGTTTCCTCTCTGTTCACCTTCCGGGCGCTCAAGCTGGGCGACGCCTCGCTGGTGACTTCGCTGGAGCGGCTTTCCCTGGTGTTTGCCGTTACCTTCGCGGTGCTTTTCCTGAAAGAACGCCTCAACTGGCAGATCATCCTGGGCATCATCCTCATGATCGGCGGCGCCGTGCTGATCAGCCTTTCGCGGGAGGAGGCAGGCTAACTCTCTTTGCTTGTATTTTTGGGTGTCATGCCTGACTTTCAGCCGGTAGCTGTTTGGGGATTTGTTTTTTACCACAGAGTTTCACAGAGGATCTGACACAGAGAAACGCTGAGAAACTCTGTGGTTCATCTTTGTTTCCTCTGCGGTTAAAATCCAAAGTCAAAAAGTTAACCACTCCCCAGGTCTGTGTCCCACAGACCTGCGCTACGGACTGAACGTTCAGGCATCTCAACCCGTTGCACTATACGCGCCCCAAACCTGTCGCCCGGCTGATCAGATCCCCTACCATCAACCCTATCACACTGGCCAGCAGGCCCGGAATTAGCGTAGGGACGGAAGTTTCTGCCAACTCGCTGAGTATCCAGCCAGACATGCCCAGGATGATAGAAAGCAGCGCGCCCAGCGAGGTAGCCCGCTTCCAGTACAACCCGGCCATGAGCGGCACAAACAAAGAGACCAGGCTTAGCACCGAAGATTGGGCCACCAGGTCGTAGATATTAGATTGCAGGTTAGCCATCAGCGTAGCCGCTATGGCAACAAACACCACCGAGAGCCGCAGCACCCGGAGCAGTTGCCGGTCGCTCTGGTCTTTCAGGTGCGGCTTGATCAGGTTCTCTGCCAGGATAGAGGCGGGCGCCAGGATTGCACCGCTGGTGGTACTCATGATGGCCGAAAGCAAGGCGCCAAAAAACAAGGTCTGCACCGGCAGACTGGTATGCGCCAGCACCACCGAAGGAATGATCAGTTGCGCATCGTCTACCGAAGCCACCAGTTCCGGGTAGATGTGCATAGCCGACAAGCCGATGAGCAAAGGGAGAAAACCGATGGTCAAATACATGCCCGCACTCAGGTAGGAGGCAGTCACGGCGACCCGGGCGCTTTTGGAGGACATGACCCGCTGAAAAACATCCTGCTGCGGGATAGAGCCTAGCCCGATAGTGATCCAGGCGGCTACGTAATGTAAAATATCGTTGGGCTTCGCTTCCGGCAAAAAACGAAAGAACCCCTCCGGCGTATCGTTCAGTACCTTACCCAGGCCGCCAGCCGTCTCAAACAGGTCGTAAGCCAGAAACGCCAGTCCGCCGATAATGATGACCGACTGTAGAAAATCAGTAATAGAGATAGCCCACATGCCGCCGCTGTAGGTATAGATCAGTACCACGCCTGCACCCAGACAGATGCCTACCGTCGTACTCACCCCTGCTATCACGTTGAAGATCAATCCGATGGCGACCAGTTGGGCGGCGATCCAGCCAAAATAAGAGGGCACCATGCACAGACTGGAAAGAAATTCTACCCGCTTGCCGAAGCGTTCCCGGTAGAAGTCGCAAAAGGTCAGGATATTCATCTTGTAGAGCGGACGGGCGACCAGCGCGCCCACTAACACCACGCACAAGGCAGCACCGAAAGGGTCTTCAATGACACCGATCAGCCCGTGTTTTACAAATTCGGAGGACGCACCCAGTACCGTTTCCGAGCCAAACCAGGTCGCAAACAGCGCCGAGGAAGCCAGCAGCAGAGGAAGCTTGCGCCCGGCCAGCACATAGTCGCCGGAGCCTTTCACCCACCGGGCGGCAAACAATCCGATGGCGAGCGTGACGGCAATATAAATACCGATAAAAAATAGAACCAACTTGCCAGATATTTTTATAAACAGACGATGAACAACCCTTTACATGGGTTGCAAATATAAGAATGGTAAAAATAAGCTGAACATAAACTTCATAAAGTCTGTGATCAGACTGATTTCTGCATCTATTTTCTTATGCAGAGATTCCCTTTCTTTATCTTCATTCATCTTTTATCCCAATAACCATCCGTTTATGTAATTGCGAAATACATTACAAGTAACATATATTTTTGAACAGGTAATAATTTCAATAAAACGGATTTGTATTTATTAATTATTTTATAACTTCCCGCCTTCGAATAGAAAGTCCGAAGTTGGAAGTTTTTTCTGGTTTCATCCTCCCAATTTCCGATCTTAAATTACGCAACCAAATAACAAATTCATATGATACACAAATTACTCAATTATCGACCCTGTCTACTGAGTTGCCTCCTGCTTTGGGGTGCTGCCGCAGGGGTTCAGGCGCAGGAACTGGCTTCCCTGCAAGGTGTTCCTATATCTGCCGAAAGCTTTACGTCTGACAGCAAGGACGCAACGACTATTAAGCCTGTATCCACCTCTTACCCGGTACAACGCAAAGCGATTGCCCAGAGAATCAGCGGTAAGGTGACAGACTTGGAGTCCGGCGAAGGATTGCCCGGCGTTAACATTCTTGCCAAAGGAACCACCAACGGTACAGTCACCGACATTGAAGGCAAATACTCCCTAAATATAGCTGACGACATTACTACACTCATCTTTTCTTCTATTGGTTATACTTCAGAAGAAGTGGCTATTGATGGAAGGACTACCATCGACGTCACTTTAGCGCCTGATATTCAGTCGCTTTCCGAGGTGGTCGTGGTAGGTTACGGTACACAGAAGAAAGTAACAGTAACCGGGGCTGTGGCTGCCGTTAGTGGTGAGGAACTGAAAAAGGTTCCGACAGTGAACCTCTCCAACGCCATCGCAGGACGGATTCCCGGTGTGTTTGCCGTCAACAGAAGCGGAGAGCCTGGCTATGATGGTTCTGGTATCCGTATCCGAGGTGCCAATACGCTGGGAAATAACAGTGCCCTGATCGTGATTGATGGGATACCTGCCCGTCAGGGCGGCTTTGACCGTTTGAATCCAGCCGACATTGAAAGCATGTCGGTGCTGAAAGATGCCTCAGCCGCGATCTACGGCGCACGTGCTGCCAATGGAGTTATTCTGATCACGACCAAGCGCGGCAAAAGTGGTAAACCTCAGTTATCTTATAATTTTAACCAGGGTTTTGCTCAACCAACGGTTGTCCCCAAACTGGCCAACAACGTACAATTTGCCGAAATGCGTAACAGTCTGGAGATTTATAACCTACCCACAGACGAGTGGGCAGCCGCAGATGATGCCTTTAAAACTACCGGAAGCTATACCAAAGCGGATGGCACGGTCGTAGAAGCTCCTTTCGGACCCGATGATTTTCAGAAGTTCAGAGATGGCTCTGACCCCTGGGGACACCCCAACACCGACTGGTATGACGCTACGCTGAAAACCTGGTCGCCGCAGGCACAACACAATGTGCAACTCACCGGCGGAACAGACGACTTCAAGTACCTGGCTTCTTTGGGTTATCAGAACCAGGACGCTTTCTACAAAGATGCGGCTACCGGTTATAAGCAGTATGATATGCGTATCAACCTGGACGGAACGATCAACAAGTACATTAAAACGACCATTGGTGTTTTGGGTCGCCAGGAAAATCGCTTTTTCCCTACGGTAAGTGCAGGACAGATATTCAGGATGCAGATGCGCGGACTGCCTACTTCTCCCGCTTACTGGCCTGATGGGCGTCCCGGGCCGGATATTGAAAACGGTACCAACCCGGTCGTTGTAACCACGAACCGAACCGGCTATGACAAAGACACCCGTTATTATTTGCAAACCAATGGTACACTGGAAATCACTATTCCCGGCGTAGAAGGCTTAAAATTCCAGGGAACAGCTTCTTTGGATAAATATATCAGGCAGACCAAAAGATGGAATACCCCCTGGACATTATATACCTGGGACAGGGTATCTTTTGAAGACGATGGTACGACACCCCTGCTGGTAGGAGGAAAACGCGGCCCGGCAGAACCACGCCTAAGCCAGGGGAACGAAGACCAATTGAACATTTTACTGGGTGGTGTTTTCACTTATGACCGCTCTTTTGGCCCGCACAACCTTAGTCTGCTGGCGGGTTCAAACCGTGAAACCATCGAGAACAGTAGCTTCAACGCCTTCCGTCGTTATTTTATCTCTCCATCCATTGACCAGCTTTTTGCCGGTGGAGACGCTGAGAAAGACAATGGAAGTAGCGCTTACGAAAGAGCACGTTTGAACTACTTTGGTCGTGTGGCTTATAATTACCAGGAAAAATACCTGGCTGAATTCTTATGGCGTTATGACGGTTCTTATATGTTCCCTGAGAACACTCGCTACGGGTTTTTCCCGGGTGTGCTGGCAGGATGGGTCATCTCCGAAGAAAACTTCTGGAAAGACAACGTAGGTGTGATGGACTACTTCAAGCTGCGGGGTTCGTACGGACAGATGGGTAATGATCAGGTACAAGTTGGCTGGAACGGCGGACTGCTTGAGTATCAGTACCTTTCCACCTATGGCTTTCGCAGCTATATCATTGGCAACAGTGAAGTGAAGACGCTGTACGAAACCCGTGTTCCTAATCCAAATATTACCTGGGAGGTAGCCAACAACGCCAACATTGGTATTGAAGGACAGTTGTGGCAGGGGAAAATGAACTTTACCTTAGATTACTTCAACAACAAAAGAACCAACATCCTTTGGCCACGATATGGCTCTATTCCAGAAAGTACCGGTATGACTTTACCTCCTGAGAACCTGGGAGAAGTGAGAAACAGAGGATGGGAATTTTTGTTAGGATATAATGGGCAGATTGGAGATATCACCTATGGTGTAAGCGCCAATGGTGGATATGCCCAAAATAAAATACTCTTTTGGGATGAAGCCCCGGGAGCGCCCGAGTGGCAGCAAACTACCGGTCGCCCCATGTATACCTACCAAATCTATCAATATGATGGCGTTTTCAGAGACCAGGCAGACATTGATGCCAATACTATCGACTATGGTGCGGTAACCAACACGCTGAGACCCGGCGATATGAAGTTTAAGGACTTGTATGGTCCGGAAGGGGTGCCTGATGGCAAAATCACACCCGACGACCAGGTGAGAAATAATAAAACGTCAAATCCTTTATTCCAAGGTGGGGTGAGCATGAACATGCAGTATGGCAACTTTGATCTTTCTATACTGTTCCAGGGTGCTTTCGGTGCTATGATTCCGGTCATTACCGAGTCTGGTAGTATTGGTAACTATTTGGTTTACGACTACGAACACCGCTGGACCATTGATAACCCCAGCAGTGAATATCCGCGTATCGCTGACCGTGCCAACCAGTATTATTCCGGCAACAATTCCTACTGGCTGAGAAGCAGCGATTATGTGCGTCTGAAAAACTTTGAGATAGGATATACGCTGCCTTCTACTTTAGGAGAAAGGATTGGTTTGTCTAACTTCAGAGTGTATGTAAACGGATTGAACCTGTTTACCATCGATGCGCTGGATGTATACGACCCGGAGTCTGACAGCCGGAACGGACAGTACTATCCTCAGTCCAGAATTATCAACATTGGCGCAAACGTATCATTTTAATTTATTAAGCCATGAAGCAAATGAATATTATAAAAAACATATCCCTGTCGTTGATGGCTGCCCTTGTGCTGGCTACAGGCTGTAACGATGATTTTGTCAACACCGAACCTTTGGGTGAAGTCTCGGAAAACGCGGTTTGGTCTGATGCTG
>JBBSNI010000366.1:0-5882 GCA_038232695.1 Cytophagales bacterium | reverse complement strand
CTGCTTGTAGTGCTGCTATTTGGCTTTCCTGATCCATACCCAACTATAATACTTTTTCCGTAACTTAACAAAAATTATTAGTCCACCTGAGTAGTTACTTATTTTCTTGTGGATTACAATTTGTCAAAAATTGCATCCTTACATTTATAACACTACCCAAAAATCAACTTTCAATCAATCAGATGATATGCGTAGTACCTGTGCGGATGACAGAAGCCTGGCTATTGATAGATGAACCAGCCATAAAGACAGCATCTGGTAATCCTAACAGCGATGAAAATTTAGATATGCCTGATCTGAAGAAGTTGGAAAGTGAAAAAAATCCTAAAAAGACTTTACACGATTTGATCAAAATGGCAAGCAAATTAAAAGGCAGGAATCTTGACAAATTAAATATCCATCAGGCAGTTCATCGGGTTGCTGAAAATATTAACGACTTTTCTCCATTGAAAAATCTATCTGCTTTTCAGGAACTGGAAAATGAAGTTTCTGGAAACTTAAACGATCAATACGCAGCACCCCATATTCAGTGATAGCTTACCCATAAGCCTCAACACGAGGCATCTTGTACACTATCAAAATTTTCTGTAATTAGCTGCCCGAATACGCTCCTTTTCAAGGAAGATTAGCTTTCTAAGCACCAGTGCTATTTATTTCCAAACCTAAAATGCTAATAGCGAACCTTTTACAGCAAAGAAATGCCGTGTTATTAATACACGATCTCTTATCTACTACTTACAAAACTAACACCTCTCTCTATGAACTTTGAGCTTGCTACCATCGACTATGTAATTATTGTCTTGTTTACTTTGCTGATCGTGGGCATTGGTATAGGATTTACCAAACAAGCCGGGCAGGATATGGCGAGTTTTTTTGTCGGCGGGCGCAACCTGCCCTGGTACATTGCCGGTACTTCGATGGTTGCTACTACGTTTGCCGCTGATACGCCGCTGGCGGTGACCGAACTGGTAGCACAAGGTGGTATTGCCGGCAACTGGCTCTGGTGGAATATGCTGGCAGGCGGTATGCTCACCACCTTCTTCTTTGCCCGCTACTGGCGCCGGGCAGAAGTCATTACCGACATAGAACTGATCGCCATGCGCTACTCCGGCAAGGCAGCCCGCTTCCTGCGGATATTCCGTGCTCTGTACTTAGGTCTGTTTATGAACGCCCTCATCATCGGCTGGGTCAATGTGGCGCTGATGGCACTGTTGCAGGTGTTTTTTAACGTCCCCCCTGCCGAACAACTTTACTGGGTGGCGGCAGCTATGATCGTGGTCGTGGTGTACTCGGCGGCTTCCGGGCTGCTGGGCGTAGCCTTTACGGATGTGATCCAGTTTGTCATTGCCATGGGCGGTACCATTGCCCTGGCTTTTATCGTGCTGGATACCGAGCAGATCGGCGGCATTGCCGGTCTGAAAGCTAAGCTGCCCGACTGGACGCTGAGCTTTTTTCCCAGGATCGGGACGGGCAGTACGGCGGCAGAGATAGGCAGCACCCTGACGCTGGGAGTGGGTAGTTTCCTGGCGTATACGACCATCCAATGGTGGGCAAGCTGGTACCCCGGCAGCGAACCCGGTGGGGGCGGCTATGTGGTGCAGCGGATGTCGAGCGCGCGCAGCGAAAAAGACGCCATCTATGCTACGCTCTTCTTCCAGATCGCCCACTACTGCCTGCGCCCCTGGCCCTGGATCATCGTCGCCCTCTGTGCGCTGGTGCTGTATCCTGACCTGAGCGAAGGCGACAAAAAGCTGGGCTATGTGATGGCGATGAAAGACTTCCTGCCCGACGGGCTCAAAGGACTGCTGCTGGTCGCCTTTTTCTCCGCCTACATGAGCACCATCTCTACCCAACTCAACTGGGCAGCCAGCTACCTGATCAATGATGTATACAAAGAGTTTATCAAAAGAGACGCCAGCGACCGGGACCTGGTGCGGGCTTCCCGGATCGGTACCCTGCTGCTGATGCTGGTGGCGCTCTATGCCACTTCGCTGATCGGCAGCATCGCTGAGGTCTGGCGATTTATCATAGAGTGCGGCGCCGGGCTGGGGCTGGTGCTGATCCTGCGCTGGTACTGGTGGCGCATCAACGCCTGGAGTGAGATCAGCGCTACCATTGCCCCTTTTGTAGCTTATGCGCTGGCGCGCTTTGTCTTCGGCTGGCAGTTTCCCGACAGCTTCTTTTTCACAGTGGGCTTTACGACCGTCGTCTGGCTGGCTGTCACCTTTTTGACGCGCCCCACCGACCGGCTGGTGCTGCAAACCTTTTATGATAAGATCAAGCCTGACGGACAGTGGAAGCCTTTCCGCCATGCCCACGAGGCGCATCATTCTAAGATAGGCAAGCTGCTTATCTGCTGGATCAGCGCCATTGCGCTGGCCTACGCTACGCTTTTCCTGACAGGCAGCCTGATCTTTGGCAACTGGACGGAGGCAGCGATCTACGGGGCGGTGCTGCTTGTTGCACTGGTAGTGCTGAAAAGAACGTCCGACCAGGTGAAGATTTTTGCGGATTAGAAAACCAGCTAAACCGTAGCAGGCTTCCTTTGCGGGATACTTTTGCCTGCCAGAAAGGTCAGGGCAACGACGACCAACAGCACGGCCGCTACGCCGTAGGCAATGTTGAGCGAAGTAGCGTCTACTACAGGTTGTATAGCGATAGGAGAAAGGAACTGTCCGGCAAATACTGCGGAAGTCAACCCGCCAATGACTTTTCCTCTTGAATGGGGCGGCACGATCTCTATCAGGCAAAGGTTGGCGTTGGGCATCAGCCATCCGGCGCCCGTGCCAGCCAGCACCATCCCTACGATGACCAGCCAAATGTCCGTAGCGATATACACCACAGCATACCCTGCCGCCATCAGCCCGAAGGTAAGAAAGTAGATGCTTACAAAAGAGAGACGCCGCTTCAGGCGTCCGTAGTTCTGCCCGGCCAGGGCGGCAAACAGCGTAGCGACCATCACCCCCAGACCGCCGATAAAATTGCTTCCTGCGCCCATCTGTTTGAGCAAAAACGGCGATTGCACCGGGATCATGTAAAACATCATCATCCCAAAGAAGGTAGCCGCGTACATGATGCCAATCCATCGCTTGTTGCGTGCCCCCGTGCTGCTCTGCGGAGCATTGTCCTGGCTGATCTGCGGTTCGTGCAGGTACTTTTGCACCAAGACCAAGACGACCAGCGAGAAAAGATACACCAGGAAAGGAAAACGCCAGCCTATATCCGCCAGCCAGCCCGACAAAGTGACGAACACAGTGCCGCCAAAGGCCATGAAAGCTGCTTGTGTACCTAAAAACTGCTTGCGCTCATCACCCGCGAAATAGTCGCCGATCAGCGTGGTAGCGGTCGTCATGATACCGGCTACGGCAATACCCAGCACGGCACGGCTTATCAGAATATGGTACAGGTCGGACAGTACGAAACCTGCGCCCCCGGCAACAGCATATAATAGCATACTGACAACAAACAGGCGCATCTTGCCGAAGCGGTCTACCAACCACCCGGCAACAGGAGACAAGACAGCAATAAAGATAGCGGGAATGGTCAGGATCAGTTTGGTAAGGAAAGCCGCGTGGGGCACACCAGCAAATACTTCTGCCATACGGGGCAACGCAGGCGCGATCAGCGCACCCGACATGACCGTAAGACTGCTGGCTAAGAGCAAGGTTATTTTAATAGCCTGGCGGTTTTCATGGTTTTTTGTAAAGAATGTGCAAAATAGATAATACATTTACAACGTAACGCCCTATTTAAGGTTCTTTTAGTAAGTGGGGAGACGGAAGTGGGAAGACGGAAGTTTTTTTCGGTCTCCTGTTTTAATTAATGTACTATGGACGACACTATTAACCTTCATCTGCAACAGGTAAAACAAGCTGCCCGGAAAGCCTTGTTGCTGGACAATGGGCTTATTAACCAAATACTGTATGAGGTAGCGGATGCCGCTGTGCAGCAAACCGGCTTTATTCTGGAAGAAAACCGAAAAGACCTGGACCGTATGGCGCAGGACGATCCGAAATACGACCGCCTTCAACTTACCCGGGAACGCATAGAAAGCATTGCCCGGGACATGCGCCAGGTGGCTGCCCTGCCCTCTCCGCTGCATAAGCTATTGGAAGAAAAAAGCTTAGACAATGGCTTGCACCTGCGCAAGGTCTCCGTGCCCTTAGGCGTGGTCGGCATCATCTATGAAGCCCGCCCCAATGTGACGTTCGACGTCTTTGCCCTTTGCCTCAAAGCAGGCAATGCCTGTGTTCTCAAAGGCGGCAGCGATGCTGAATACTCTAATAAAGCGATTGATACCATTATCCGGGAAGTACTTATCCGGCATCAGCTCGATGAGCATATGCTGTACCTCATGCCTGCCGGCAGGCAGACCACACAAGCCATGCTCACAGCTGTGGATTACATTGATGTGATCATCCCGCGCGGCAGCCAGTCGCTGATCAACTATGTGCGCGAACATGCGCGGGTGCCGGTGATAGAAACCGGGGCAGGCATTGTCCACACGTATTTTGACAAGAGTGGCGATCTGAAAAAAGGAGAAGCGATTATCCACAATGCCAAAACCCGCCGCGTGAGCGTCTGCAATGCGCTGGACTGCCTGCTCATTCATCGCGAAAGATTGTCTGACCTGCCTGTCCTTACCAAGAGGCTGGCGCAAGCCGGAGTGGAGATTTTTGCTGACAAGCAGAGTTTTGAAGTTTTACAAACCGATTATCCCAAGGCCCTGCTTCACCTGGCACAGCCCGAACATTTCGGGACGGAGTTCCTGGATTATAAGATGTCCATCAAAACGGTAGCCAACTTGGAGGAATCGCTGGATCATATTGCCCGCTATAGTTCCCAGCACAGCGAAGCGATCATAGCAGAAGACCAGCGCGCGATGGATGTTTTTATGCAATCGGTAGATGCCGCCGCTGTGTATGCCAACACCTCTACCGCCTTTACCGACGGGGCTCAGTTTGGCATGGGTGCAGAGATCGGCATCAGCACACAAAAGCTACATGCCCGCGGCCCGATGGCGTTGCCTGAACTCACCAGCTACAAATGGCTGATAGAAAGTAACGGGCAGGTGAGACTATGAAAAGTGGGAAGATGGAAGGACGAAGCTGGAAGTTGCTTCTATCTTCATAGCCTCTATCTACAGTTCAGACAGATCGAGCTCGAAGCCGGGCAGGATGTCTTCGCCTGAAAGCTTTCGGTCAAACCCTGTCACTTTTTCAGCAGTCCCATCTGCTCGATAGATATAAGTAGCTTGTTCTTGGAAATCAATAAGCCAACCCAACTGGCAACCATTGTGTATCCACATGTTCATCTTCTCCTGCAAGTCTTCTATTTCGTCGGACGAAGACCGGAGTTCTATGACAAATTCAGGACATACAGGCGCAAACTTTTCTTTTTGATTCTGGCTAAGCTGCTGCCATTGATGGTTAGAAAGCCAGGAAGCATCAGGAGAACGCACCGAACGGTCGGACAGGGTAAAGCCGGTAGAAGAATCAAAGGTCTTACCAAGTTTCTTCTCTACATTCCAATTAGCAAGCTGGCGCGATACTTCGTTATTATAATATCCTGAAATACTTCCGGTTGGCGTCATAAAGATAATTTCTAAATTTTCATTTCTCTCAATACGCAAATCCTGGTTTTCCTGGCAGAACTGAAAAAACTCATCGTCTGTCATCCTATCCAGGTAAGTTCCTTTAATGATAATGTTGTTCATAGCTTTCCCGTTTTCCTTTAGATAACGAAGCTTTTGTGTAAAGCGTTGATGTACAAATTACAAACTTACCGGCTTGACAGCAAAGGCTCGTACCTGTCTTTGTAGGCAAACAGCAGAAATACGTTCAGGATAAATACCAGGGCTCCTCCGCCAATCCCGCCGATGT
>JBBSNI010000365.1:0-5895 GCA_038232695.1 Cytophagales bacterium | reverse complement strand
GACGATATGATCAACTGGGCACGTTTGTCTTCTTTGTGGCCGATGGGCTTCGGGCTGGCCTGCTGCGCCATTGAGATGATGTCTGCTTACGCTTCGGGATACGACCTGGACCGCTTCGGCGTATTTCCGCGTCCTTCTCCCCGGCAGTCCGATGTGATGATCGTGGCCGGCACGGTGACCTTTAAGATGGCGGATCGGGTTCGTCGTTTGTATGAGCAGATGTCGGAGCCGCGCTATGTAATTTCTATGGGCTCGTGTGCCAACTGCGGCGGTCCTTACTGGGAGCATGGCTACCATGTAGTGAAGGGGGTAGACCGTATCATTCCGGTAGATGTGTATGTGCCGGGCTGCCCGCCCCGCCCGGAGGCACTGATCGGCGGTATTCTGAAGTTGCAGGAGAAAATTCGCCATGCCTCGCTCAAAGCGCCGGAAGCCCTGGAAAAGCTGCTGGCAAAAAATCATCCAACCACTTGACCGTTCCTCCTATGTCATTTGAAGAAATCATAGCGTTTCTGGTGGATAAGTTTGGAGAATCTGTTATCCTAAGCGTTGACAGAGAAGCTACACCGCCTGCCGTGCAGATCAAAGCCACGCATATTGCCACAGTTTGCCAGGAGTTATATCAAAACCCACAAACGTATTTTGATTACCTGTCCTGTCTTACCGGCATAGACAACGGTACGGAAGCCGGCACGATGGAAGTGGTCTATCATCTTTACGCTGTTCCTCATCATGTCTCACTGACGCTGAAAGTACAGGTGCTGCGCAATCAGGCAGGGGAACCCTTGCCGGAGGTGCCTACCGTGTCTGGCATCTGGCGTACGGCCAACTGGCACGAACGCGAAGCGTACGACCTGCTGGGCATCCGCTTTACGGGCCATCCCGACCTGCGCAGGATTTTGCTTCCGGCCGACTGGCAGGGGCATCCTTTACGGCAAGATGATGTGCCGCCCGAAAAGTATCATGGGATTGAGGTAAATAAGTGATCATGCATAAATATTGAGGCATTTTTATGGAGTAAAAGCTTCATATTAGCATTTTAGGTTTGGTGAAAAAAAGCACCCGGCGTGGGTCGCTGGTGCTTCCTGAAGAAGCGATTGTGGCAACAAAAAAAGAGCACCTTAATAAGCTGCTCTTTTCTGTTTTGCTTATGTTATGTGGAAGACATAACATAGCCTATGATCCTCTTTGTTAAATTGTTTGTCGTGCTGCTTTTATAGTTTTAGTCAAATCAGTTGCTGTCCATACCTTACCTACGTAGAAAAGGTTGCGTATAGATTTTACTATTTTTTTTAAATTTTGTGTCTTACACTCCTGACTGTACTTTGTTTAGGAAGAAACCTTGCCCATGACCTGCAAAGCGGACACCGTAGGCTCCCGGCTGCCTCCGTGAGGCTCCAGGGTGACGGCAAAAGCGTCTGCCTGCCGGATAATTTCCATTTTTTTCAGACCCGGACTATTTTCCTGATCCGGGTCAAACACCCCCATGCTAACAGGCTTCTCGCCCTGCAGCGCCCAAAGCTGATATTGCTGTGCCGGGTCAGGGGAAGACAGACCGGACGCGTCCAGATATAATTCCCCAGTGGTTGGGTTCCAAAAAACAGCCGCATATTGACCCGGCGACGTTTCTGTTGCTGCCAGGCTTATCTGGGCAAAATCCGGATTTCTGACCACGTACAGGTACGCCGATAAAGTTTTGTTCTGAGACAAAGCCTCATCAAATTCCGTTTGTACTTTTTTTAGCTGTAGGTAGAAATACACGGGGATAGAAAAAGTGATAAGCAGCCACACAATACTGGCAGCAATCTGAAGCCTGGTCAGGGGCCAGCGATGGTGTATGGGTTGCACCTTTGCCGCCTGCTCTTTTTGTAGCTGGTGCAGCTTTTCCAAAAAGTCTTCCCTGGTGCTGTCTTCCGGTACGATAGCCAACTGATGCGCCATTGCCTCCAACGTATTTTGAATACTGATAAGCTCCTCTTTGAGCGTATCATGTTGCTCCATAAGCTGTTCTAAAGCCTTTTTCTCTCTTTCCGGCAAGTTGCCGAGCAGATAAGCTTCTAATATTCCTGAACTAATGTATTGATCTATATCCATGACAAAAATAAACATAAAACCCTATCATTTATAACAATGGTTAGGAGCTAAGCAAATGGCTTGTCTGGGGTAGTGAGTGGTTAACAGATTTAACGCAACTGCAAGGATGTTGTAGTCGGCACCCTGCGTTTGCTGACTGCTGATTTATTTACGAAAAGATACAGGCAATTGGATTGTGGCAAGGTAAAAGATAAGTTTATTTTTTAAACTTTGACTTATTTCTGCCGCTACCTATTACTTTTTTAAGGATTCAGGAGTGCCCCTGAAAACCTTTAGGCACATTGCTGGTTGAATATGTGTATCATTTCTAACCATTATTTTTACTAAATTTTTTAACTATGGCTTACACAAACGAACATAACGAAAGAATTGTCAAGCAAAGAGACTATTCTCTCTTTAAAAGAATCTCCTGGGGTGCTGTTTTCGCTGGTTTTCTGCTTGCTGTCGTAATCAACCTAACGCTCAATTTATTAGGCGTAGGCATCGGCATTGGTGCCATTGACCCAACGGAAACCAACGCAGTACCTAATGCTCTGGGCATCGGTGCCATCATCTGGTATGTACTTAGTACCATTGCCTCTCTGGTCGCCGGTGGATGGGTAGCTGCACACCTGGCAGGTATTCCTAAAAGATCCGATGCTATCTTGCATGGGCTGCTGACGTGGTGCCTGTTTTCTATTTTCTCCTTTTATCTGCTTACCACTGCGGTGGGCAAAGTGGTTGGTGCTACGACCAGCGTTGTAGGAAAAACACTCTCTCTGGTGGGTCAGGGCGCTAGTGCCGTTGCTCCGCAGGTAGGTAACCTGGTGGAGAACCAACTGCAAAAAGCTGATATTGATATCAGTAACATTCAGCAGGAAGCTAAAGAAATTCTGCGCCAGACGGGCAAGGATGACCTTCAGCCCGAAAACATAGAAAACAAAGCCCAACAGGCTAAACAAACTGCCACAAATGTAGCCGACAGCCCTGAACAACTGGATGAAGTAGTTACCAGAATTTTCAGTAAAGGCGAAGATGTGATCAGTGATGTAGACAAAGAAGCTGTCGTCAACGTGCTGGTCGCCAGAACAGACCAGAGCCGTGCCGAAGCGCAGCAAACGGTCAACCGCTGGAGCGAGCAGTATCAGCAGGCCAAGCAAAAGTTTAATGAGCTTAAGCAGCAGGCAACCACGCAAGCCAAACAAACGGCCGAAAGCGTAGCCTCTGCCGTGTCTAAAGCTGCCATTGCCGGTTTCTTCGGACTTGTCATAGGTGCTATTGCCAGTGCGGCAGGCGGTGTTATGGGAAAACCTAAAGAAAGAGAAGTGGTAGAATATGCGTAAAAGCTAAATTCACTATATGAAAGGCTTCCCGGAGGTGTTTTACTTTCCGGGAAGTTTTGTTTTAGAGCCAAGCTTTCTTTTTTAAACACAAAGAACACCTACACGAAGTGCCCTAAGGTTGGACCATAGTGCCCTTTGTGCCCTTCTTTGTGCCCTTCTTTGTGCCCTTTGTGTTTAAACGCATTTCCCTATTAGGAACTTAATCTTTGTCTACTTGATTTTAAAGTAGTTGTTTCGTAGCTTTAAAAAGTATGACTACACTTTCCCAACGCTTGCTTTTTGCCTTTTGCTGGGCAGCAGGCTTTCCCCTATACGCACAACCCGAACCGCTTGAGTTTGCACAACACATACGCCCTGTGCTGGACAAACATTGCTTTACCTGCCACAACGTAGGCAAAGTAGCAGGAGGCATTAACCTGGAAAAGTACGAAAACGAAGGGCATATGCTCGAAGATGGTGAAGTATGGCTGCAAGCTGTCAAGCAGGTACAGTCAGGGCAGATGCCACCCGATACGGAACCGCCTTTATCCCCTGAAGAGAGAGACATCCTGGTCAAAGGCATCAACGATATTCTGGTCAAATCCCTGAAAGAAAATAATCCCGGCCGGGTCGTCGTCCGAAGGCTGAGCCACGAAGAGTACCACTATACTATCCTGGATATGCTGGGGGTAGATTTTGACGCAACGGCTTATTTTCCTGCCGATGGTTCCGGCGGCGCAGGTTTTAATAATTATGCCAAAACGCTGTTTGTCACCCCCCTCAAACTGGAACGCTATTACGACGCTGCTGAAACGATATTAGATCAAGCCTATGCCGACCCGGAGCTTTGGCACAAGCTGGTGCCCAACACTTACAAAGAAACCTGGTGGCAGCGTTTCAAGCATTGGGTGATGAGCTTTTTCTCCGATGAAAGTGATACTGACCGGGCGGTAAAAGTAGCAGAAGAAGCCATTCTGCCTTTTGCCAGCAAAGCATATCGCCGGTTTCTGAAGCCGGAAGAAAAAACAGCCCTGCTGGACCTTTTCCGCAAAATATACGAGCATACCGAAATAGAAGACCGTTTCAACCAGGCTGTGCTGGAAATCTTCCGCGCGGTGTTGGTTTCTCCTAATTTTTTGTATCGCGTAGAAGAAGAACAGCCGGTAGACCGTCCGTATGCGCTCAGCAACTTTGAACTGGCCAGCCGCCTGTCTTACTTCTTATGGTCCAGCCTGCCCGACCAGGAATTGTTTGATGTAGCCTACCGCCAGAACCTGCACGACCCCACCGTGATGAATGCCCAGGTAAGGCGTATGCTGCAAGACCCCAAAGCCAAGCGCTTTTCCGAAAGCTTTGCTACCCAATGGTTTGGTGTCAGCAGACTGAAGGAAACCAACCCGGTAGACCCTGAACGCTTCCCCGAGTTCACCCCTTCGCTGCGGCAGGCCATGTACCAGGAAATGGTAGAGTACTTCCATCATGTCCTGACCGAAAGCCGTAACTTTCTTGACCTCATCGACAGCGACTATACCTTTTTGAACGAAAACCTGGCACAGCATTATGGCATCCGGGGTGTGGAAGGCGACCGGCTGCGGAAAGTAAGGTTGCAGGACCGGACACGCGGCGGTGTATTGGGGATGGGCAGTGTGCTGGCTTCTACCTCTCTACCGCTGAGAACCAGCCCGGTGCTGCGCGGTAAGTGGGTGCTGGAAGAAATCATGGGCACTCCGCCACCGCCACCGCCGCCTGATGCAGGAGACTTGCCGGAAGAAGAAGCAGACAAAGCCGGTGCCAGCCTGCGGGATTTGCTGGCGGTGCATCGTTCCAGCCCAAGCTGTATGAGCTGCCACAAAAAGATGGACCCTATCGGCTTCGGTATGGAAAACTATGATGCTACCGGCCGCTGGCGTACCGCCTACGGAGCCGAGCCTATCATCGCCTGGGATACTTTGGCCAGCGGCGAAGTGTTTGATGGTCCTGTGCAGCTAAAAGAAATCCTGCTGGAGAAAAAAGAGAATTTCGCTCGCACCTTGTCTGAAAAGATGTTTACCTATGCCATCGGGCGTTCGGTAGAGTTTGTAGATGAGCCTACCATGCAAAACATGGTCAATAACCTGCTGGAAAATGATTTTAACCCGGAAGCGTTGATCCTGGAACTGGTCAATAGTTACCCCTTCCGCTATAAAGTGAATGATTACGGACAAAAATTTAAAGTACTATGAAAACTTGGCATATTTCCCGTCGGCGGATGCTCAAAGGCTTAGGTGCCAGCATCGCTCTTCCTTTTCTGCAAGCGATGGTGCCTCCCGGCATGAGCCTGTACAACACGCCTAAAAAGCCCTTGCGCTTTGCCTGCCTCTTTATGCCCAATGGGGTGCATCCTGACCATTGGACGCCCACCCAATTTGGCCGAGACTTCGAGCTTTCGTCTATACTGCAACCTTTGGCCAACGTCAAAGACGATATACTGGTGCTCAATGAGTTGATGAACCAGAGCGCG
>JBBSNI010000364.1:0-5902 GCA_038232695.1 Cytophagales bacterium | reverse complement strand
GCTGTCATTCTTTCAAAAGTATCAGAAATTGTACTTTGTTAAGTTGTCCTACCTCGACCAACAACAGCTAAGACAAGCATTACGGGGGAAGCCTAACCTACGTTGATACAAAGAAAACTAACCTAAAGGCTAGCCTAGGCTAACCTTTAGGTTAGTCTATGCAAAATCAGACAAAGCAGCACATTCTCAGCCTTCTCTAAAGATATCCCCATTCAGCCAAACGATCATATATCTCCAGACAAACCCACGCATCAGTAGCGGCGTAGCGTATCTGTTTTTCAGTAAGCTGCGGGTTTTCCCAGTTGGAGGTCTGCTGCGCTTTGGAGACCCGGAAGCCCAGGAACACGGCCGTCAGGTTGCGCACGCCGGCATGTTGCACACCCAGTTCTTTGGCTATGTCGTTGATTTCTGTAATGTACTCAGGCTCAAAAGCAAGATGATCTCTTTCTGCCAGCTTTTTCAGGCTTTTGAGATCGTCCTGTATGCTGATGCCTACTTTATTGATGGCCGGGTCGGCAAAAAGATCGCAGAGTTCCTGCACAAACCCGGTATGGTTGAGCCGCAGCAAAAACACCTTACCGGGTACGGCGATCTGTAGCAGGGAGATATAATACCACACCCCTTTACGAAATGCCGGCTTGGTCTCCGTATCAAAACCTAAGACATCGTACTGCCTGATCTCTTTGATGGCTTGCTGAAGCTGCGGATAGGTCGCCACCAGTACGACTTTGCCTTCGTATTGCTGCAAGGGCAGCGCGTTGAGTTCTTCTTTGGTAATTTGGAGGGGAAACATAGGGTCTGTCAGGCGCTTTTTTCTACTACATATTTTTCTACCGGCACTTCGTCTTTTTCGTAGCGCGCTATTTTGATGTTAAAATAACCAAACAACATGGTCATGAATGGGCTAAGGATGCAAAAGAAACAGTACGGCGCATAGGTCAGGGTGGCTACGCCCAGCACGGAAGCTTGTGTAGCCCCGCAGGTATTCCAGGGAATCAGTACGGAAGTCACTGTGCCGGAGTCTTCCAGTGTACGGCTCAGGTTTTCCGGCTTGAGTCCCCGCTTGCGGTACGTATCGGCATACATACGCCCCGGCACCACAATCGCCAGGTATTGATCGGATGCCGTAAAGTTAAAGAAGATAGAGGTGCCGGCCGTAGAAGCGATCAGCGCACCGTCGGACTTAGCCACCTTCACCACCGATTGGGTAATACGTTGCAGCATACCGGCCGACTCCATCACGCCGCCAAAGACCATGGCGCAGATGATCAGCCAGATGGTGTTGAGCATACCGTACATGCCGCCGGTAGAAAGCAGGTCGTTGACCATTGCATTGTCTGTGGTGATGCTGATGTCGGTATACATCGCCTTCATGACAGCCATATACGTGCCTGTGATGCCGCCCACCCCGCCAGCCACTGCCTGGATCGCCTGCGGCTGAAAGATAATAGCAAACAAGGCGCCCAGCAGCGTACCTGCCAGCAAAGCCGGTATGGCGGGCACTTTGCGAATGATCATACCAATGACCAGCACGGGCACTAGGAACAGCCAGCCGTTGATGTTAAAAGCATTATCCAAAGCTGCCAGCACTTCTTCTATGCCGCCGGTCGAGTCGGCAGAGGTACCGACCAGCCCGATCACCAGGAAAGCGATCAGCGTGATAGTGATAGAAGGAATCGTGGTATACATCATATAGCGGATATGCGTAAACAAGTCCGTCCCTGCCATCGCAGGTGCCAGGTTGGTCGTATCCGACAAGGGCGACATTTTATCGCCAAAGTATGCGCCGGAGATGATGGCGCCGCCGATCACGCCTTCTGACAGGCCCAGCGCTTTGCCGATGCCCAGCAGGGCGATCCCTACGGTAGCCACGGTAGACCAACTGCTGCCAGTCGCCAGGGAGACGATGGCACACACCACGCAGGCGGCTACCAGGAAGATCGTGGGGTTCAGGATTTGCAAGCCGTAATAGATCATCGCCGGCACAATGCCGCTCAGCAGCCAGGTACCCGCCAGCGAGCCGATCAGCAGCAGGATCAGGATAGCCGACATGGCCGCGCTGATGCTCTTGACGATGCCATCCTGCATTTCCTCCCAGCGGACGCCGGTACGCAGGGCAACCAAGGCGGCAACTGTGGCAGAAAGGAGGAGCACGATCTGGTTGGAACCTGAAATGGCTTCATCGCCAAAGACATAGATCACGTTGGCAGAAAGCATGATGATAAGAAACGCCACCGGGATCAGTGCTTCCCACAGGGTAGGTTCACGTTTGACAGGACTACTCATGAATTGATTAAAACAGTTACAGACGATACGCCCGGCGAAGCCGGGAAGCGCGTAATTTAGTAAAATTTTTAAAGCACTATCTGTTTTTACACGTTTATCGGCAGGGAAGCCGTATTTTCTGCAAAAAAGGAGTCGTGCGATAAAAGTAATGTTGTTTGCAAAATAATTGCGATCTTGACAAACAAAAACTCACGTCAGATCATCACATATAAAAGCCGTGAATACTATGACACTGTAACACCTTCGCACCTTAACACTATAATACTGATGAAGATCACTTCCTTATTTACCCCACTCTCTTATCTACCTCTCATGGCCGCCCTGCTGGCCGCTTGCAGCCCGGCGGGCTCTTCTACGGAAGCCTGGACGGTAGACGATAACTTTGCCCAACAGTGGTACCAGGGCAAAGCGGAAATCTCCAGCTACCAGTTGGAGCAGGCGCGCTACGGAGCCATACATCCGGGCACAGCCGTACTGATCTTCGTCACAGAAGACTTCTCTGAGAAGAAGCACGTCAAGCTGGATAACCCGCCGGAAGCCGGTAAAGATGCGGTGAAAGTATTGAAGCTCAACTTTGTCAAGAAATTCAACACCGGCATCTATCCTTATTCTATGATGACTTCCACCTTTACGCCGGTCAACCGCCAGCAGTATCCGCACTCGCTGAAAGTGACAACTACCTCGCAGGAGTGGTGCGGGCATACTTTTACGCAATTAGACCTGGATGGCAATGAGATAGAAGCCCACCTGTTTTCTTATTTTGAAGCCGAAGGCGATCAGGAATTTGATCTGAAAACTACTTTGCTCGAAGACGAGATATGGAACCTGATCCGCCTGAACCCTGAGCAGTTGCCTTCCGGCGAAATTGAGATCATTCCCGGCACTATGTACCAGCGTCTGAGCCACAAGGAGTTAAAAATAGAACAAGCGACTGCTGCGCTGGAAGCCAGCGGGGAGCAGATGAGCTATACTCTACGCTATCCTGCCCTGGAGCGCACACTGAGCATCCGCTTTGACAAAGCCTTTCCCCACAAGATCACCGGCTGGGAAGAAACCTACCCAAGCGGCTTCGGCGACAAAGCCAAGCAACTCACCACCCGCGCCACCCTGGACGAAACCATCATGACCGACTACTGGACACGCAATACGCCTAAGGATTCTGTATTGAGAGAGCAGTTGCATTTGCAATAGAGACGCGATGCATCGCGTCTTTACTTGGGCACGAACCTGCCAGGGATTTATCCTGATAGAGAGACAACAAAGTCATAGTCTTATGAGAGAAGAGAAGGGCTCTGAGACACAGCCCTTGGTTTTGAAAAGGGATTTGTCAATCCCAGGGGGGTGTCTCACAGCCCTGTAGCACAGAAAGTATCTTCCTCAGCGATCAAACAATATTCGCACAGACGATCTGCCCGGATAACTACCAACAACCGAAGTTCTATACTGATATCTTCAGCCATTAGTGTTACGCTGACGAGCCTTTGCCTTTACTAATCTCATGATATGCTCTATTTGCATATAGTGATTAAGTTCAGCACGCTCATCGGGTGACAAATCAGCTTCTTTCTCTTTTTGGATCAGATAAGCCACGTGGTTCTTTGTTTCTTCTGAATAAACTTTCATCATACAACAACATAAACCCTGATCAATCCCTCAGTCCCTCAATCCTTTCCCTCAGACTTCATAAACGGATAACGGAAATCAGTCGGCGGTACAAAAGTTTCCTTAATGGTTCTCGACGATACCCAGCGCAGCAGGTTGAGCGCAGCACCGGCTTTGTCGTTGGTGCCGGAACCTCTGGCGCCGCCAAACGGCTGCTGCCCGACTACCGCACCGGTAGGCTTGTCGTTGATATAGAAGTTGCCGGCGGCATGGCGAAGCTTGCGGGTCGCCAATTCAATAGCGTAGCGGTCTTGCGAAAATACTGCGCCGGTCAGCGCATAAGGAGAGGTCTGGTCTACCAACTCCAACGTTTCTTCAAAACGCTCCGCCTGGTAGACATACACCGTCACGACCGGACCAAAGATTTCTTCGCACATGGTGGTATACTTGGGGTCTTGCGCCTGCAAGATCGTGGGCTGTATGAAATATCCTTTAGACTTGTCGTACTCCCCACCTGAGATGATGTCTACCAAAGGATCGGACTTGGCGTTGTCAATATACCGGGCGATGCGGTCGAAGGCGGCTTCGCTGATGACAGCGCTCACGAAGTTTTGGAAATCTTCTACGTCGCCCATGCTGATGGCTTGGATGTCTTCAAGCAGATAGCCCTTGACTTCTTCCCAAAGATTGTTTGGAATGTACACCCGGGAGGCTGCCGAGCATTTCTGCCCCTGGTATTCAAAAGCACCCCGTATGATAGCGGTCGCCAGCGCCTTAGCGTCGGCGGAGCGGTGGGCCAGGATAAAATCTTTGCCACCCGTCTCGCCTACAATGCGCGGATAGGAACGGTAGCGATCTATGTTGTTACCAATGGTCTTCCACAACTGCTTAAAAACCTTCGTGCTGCCGGTAAAGTGCAGCCCGGCAAAGTCTGCATGGCCAAAGATGACCTCACCGGCTACCGGGCCGTCTACATGAATTAAATTAATGACCCCATCGGGCAGTCCGGCTTCGCGGAAGATTTGCATCAGGAGGTTGGCAGCATAGATTTGCGTCTCGGCAGCTTTCCAGACCACCACGTTGCCCATCATGGCAGGGGCGGTAGGCAGGTTACCGGCAATTGCCGTGAAGTTGAAAGGCGTAATGGCAAAGACAAACCCTTCGAGCGGACGCTGCTCCGTACGGTTCCATATGCCTGTAGGCGAGACTGGCGGCTGTTGTGCATAAATTTCCGCCATATACTTCACATTAAAACGCAGGAAATCCACCATCTCGCAGACCGCATCAATCTCCGACTGGAAAGCCGTTTTGGATTGCCCCAGCATGGTCGCGGCATTCATGCGGTAGCGGTACGGACCGGCAATGAGATCGGCAGCCTTCAGGAAGATGCTGGCGCGCTGTTCCCAGGGCATATTTTCCCAGGCAAGCTTAGCGCCCAGTGCCGCATCAATCGCTTGGGTTACATGAGAAGGATCGCCTTCGTAGTAATAACCCAGCGTATGCTGGTGGTCGTGCGGCGGAGCAAGCCGCTTGCGGGTATCGGTCTTGATCTGTTCGCCGCCGATATACAACGGAGCTTCCACCTCGGTAGCTTTCATTTCTTTCAAGGCAGCTTTCAGCGCCTTGCGCTCAGGCGTGCCGGGTGCATACGAATAGATAGGTTCGTTGACGGGTGTGGGTATCTGATAGAATCCGGTAGACATAGGGCAGGATGTTTGAAACGATGAAAAAATGACAGGGTAAAGGTACACTTTTATCCCTGAACTGCCAGCGTGTTTACTGGCTAAGGGTGCGCTATGATACAAACGCTGGCGGCAAACGATGTGTTTCGTTATGCTTATCATCAGGAGGCGTTGCGGATTGCAAATCCGCTGGTTAGTCATTTTCGGATTACAAATCCGAAAAAGCAGTCAAAGGGAAATAGAGCAGGAGTTACGCACCATTATTTAAATTTTAGTAAAAATAGCGCGTAGGGTGGAAAAAATCGCGCTTGCTGCGTGGGCTTTGTGCGTAT
>JBBSNI010000363.1:0-5906 GCA_038232695.1 Cytophagales bacterium | reverse complement strand
GGCAAATCAGAACAGGAGGCACTCGCGAATATTACCGATGCCATCAAGGAGTATTTAGCAGTAGCTCAGGAGATGGCTGGGGCTGATGAAGCAGAAGTGCGCGAAGTTGAAGTGGCTGCCTAACAATGCCGAAAATATCAGGAATTAATCATCGCGATGCGGTTCGGGTACTCAAGAAGGCAGGTTTCCATGTAGTGCGTGAAAGCAAGCACGTCATCGTGTCGGATGATCGACGTATTCTGACGATCCCGCGCGCGAACCCCATCAACTCGTACACAATGGGCGGTATTGTAAAGGATGCCGGCCTGACGGTAGAAGAGTTCAAAAAGCTACTTTAGGCAAAGCGCAGGCCACGATTGCCAATCTTTATCTCATAGTTGTACCCGATGGCTTTTTTATCTGCTTTGAAGTGGGCAAAGGTTCTCCAAAAACAGGCCTGTCATCTTCTGTCCAACTGATCTTTTGTGCCCTGGGTGACCGTTTGTCGCTGCATCCATCGGCCGGATTGTCGTTGGCGTGGTAGAGTATCCAGTCTTCGGTGCCATCAGGGCTTTTGAAGAAGGAGTTATGGCCGGTGCCGTACACGCCATTTTCCGGGGATTGCTGAAATACAGGTTCGGGTGATTTTGTCCAGGACTTTGGGTCTAACAAGTGGCTGTCTTCATCGGTTGTGAGCATACCCAGGGCATAGTAGGGCGTCCAGCAGCCACTGGCTGAGTAGATGATATGGAGCTTATCCCCGTGTTTTAGCATTTGCGGCCCTTCGTTGACATACACCGGTGATTCCGGGGTCCAGGCATCAGGATAGTCCCAGTTTCTTTCCCACGGAAGTTCGGGTTTGCTTAGCTGCACCCTTTCAGAACTGATCGTCCAGGGGTTATCCATACGGGCGATGTAAATACGTTGGGTTTCTACATCTACCTTGGGCTTTTCCCAGCCCGACCAGATGAAATACAAAGTGTCCTGATGCTCAAAGACGCTGCCATCAATCGCCCAGTTGTCTTCCGCATCGGTTTTGATGCGCACTTTCATATCAAACGAACCGGTAAAGGGGTCTGCTGCTGTATTTTCCAACACAAACATGCGGTGGTTGCGGTTGTCACCGTCGTCGGCTGCTACATAGACATACCAGTTGTCATCAATGTTGTGAATCTCAGGTGCCCAAACATTTTTGGAATGATCGGTGCCGGCAGGAGGCGTCCAGATGATTTTCTTTTCCGCGTGCTTCAGATCGGTGATGTCAGGGGTTCGCATCAATAGGATATGTCCCGCTTCTGACTTGATATAATAATAGTTCCCTTCATGAAAGATAGCCCAGGGATCAGCCCCACTCGACAGCAGAGGATTGGTAAAAGTGCTATCCGCAGAAACTTCAGCACTTTCTTCCGGGGGAACGCTATGGTTGCAACCCATCAATCCTATTGTAATTAGGGTAAATAGAAGGGTTGAAACTTTGAAATGATGGATGTTCATGGCTTAGGTTGGTAAAACCGAATACCTTTCAGATAAGAAAAATCTTTTTTGTTATGAGTCCAAATGGGTAAACCATACGTAATCGCTGTAGCTCCTATCAATGCATCTGCCATAAGCTTTTCATAATAATAAGCTTCATTGAAAATACTTTTCATTTTAGCGGAAATGTATTTATCAAGTTGGATAATCTTGAAGCGATTTAGAAAAAGTTTGGTCTTTTTTAATTCTCGCTTCCTAGCTCCTACAATTACTTCTCCGTAGGTAATGATACTAATGGATAAATTACCTTCTCCAATAGCTACCAGTTGGGATCCTACCTTTGGATTCCTTTTACGTAAGTAATCAAATAAAATATTGGTATCAACTAATACTAACTGGTTTGCTTGCGCCATAACTTGCGTCTATAATCTTTAACGTCTCGGCGGGAATCTTCTTCACGGTCTGCCCAAAGTCCGGCACTTTCCAGGATGATCTTCTCGAATTTTTCTTTGCCTACCTTTTTGGCTGGCGTAATGGTAGCTTCTTTAATATCTCTTGGGGACGCACCCCCGCGTTTAGAAACTCCATCTAACATCTTTTTTTTTGCCATCATCATAAAATTTAGCGATCAATTTAATTTAACATATGAAAGAAAACAAGTATTTTTCCTACTACATTTTACCGCTTATAGTCAAAAAAACTTAGCGTTTACTTAGTTGTTTAGCTTTTAACGAGCGTGACCACCATCTCAATGGCCATTCTTAATACTTCATCAATAAGTCCAGCATTTTTCTGTCCAACTGGTGGCCATGCCAGTCTTCGTAGGCTACGTCTTCCCGGCCGGAATCCAATACGCCGAAACTACCGCTAAACTCCCAGATGCCATAGCCAATATCATGCGCCGTCAGGATACTCAACACATCCTCAAACCAAGCCAAAAACACCTCGTGCGGGGTTTTGTTCCAGCAGCCGCATTCTCCGCAATGTACCCCTACCCCCTGCTGCACCAGCGCGATCCAGGGCTGATAAAAAGTCTCCAGTATGTCCCTTTGCAACACCATCGGTTTTTCGACGAGCTGCCCCAGGCTATCCTCTACCATCAATGCTATCGTGCCCGGCCATACGGGTTCCGGTAAACGCTCGGGATATTTATTAGCCCAGGGCGCCTTGTAATGCGAGATAATGCCCGGATAATAACCCCGGCAGCTTTGGGCAATGTTCAGATCCGTAATTTCAGGGATGACAGTGGTTCCCCCGTTATTGCCATCGGCGATCACCAAATGGTCAGGATTCGCCTGACGGATGGTTTGCGAAGCTGCCTGCGCGACCTTGCGGTAGAGCGCGCCGGGTACCGCACTGCGCTTGGCGTGCTGGTCGTTCATGTCTTCCCGCATACTGGGCTCATTAACCAGGTCAAAACTGATTTTGTCAGCAGAGACATTTTTATAGCGATTGGCCCACATATCCCAGTGATAACAAAAAGCCTCCAGTGCTTCCTGATCCGTCCATAGATTGTAAGGTTCATAAAATCCGGCATTGATGCAGTAACCAGGCGCCCGGTGCAGGTTCAAACTGACGTGCAAATTGTACTTGTGCGCCATCGTTACCAAAGCATCAATCTCATCTACCCGCTGTTCATCAATATGGTACACCTGCTCAGGCGTGATTTTTTGGGTATGATCCATATCCAGATAGTAAGGATAAGCCATAGGAATTCTTACAAAATCAAACCCCCAGTCTGACATCCAGCGAAGGTAATCTTCCGGGGTAGGCGCCCTTGCGTGATCCGGGTCAGGAGAGAAAAAATCCAGCAGATTAAAGCCTCTCCATCGGGGTAGCTTGTTGTGTTTGGCCGGAGGAGCCGATAAGGCAGCCGTGCCTGAGAGCCCTACGCCTACCGCAAGGGCACTTGAGTTTTGAATGAAATGACGACGGCTTATCCGATTGCCAAAAAGGTTGTTTTTCATAGAAGTCTTAGGTTGTTGGTACGTGTAGTTAAGCTATTGATTTTTTTCATTCGTGCTTTTCTGATGCTTCTATGTATTGGCCGAACAGTTGTAGTTCCTTGGGGGCGTAAGGCTTAAAATCAGAAGTATAGAGATCATGCTGCCAGACCGTGGGTGCAGGGTCCCCCGGACGATGACCCCACGGAAGGTGGGTCTGCGTCTTGCCGTTGACCAGCCCCCAGTGCAGGGCACCGATGTCCTCCTGGTAAAAGACCGGCAATACGTCGGCCACGGTAGACTGCCGGGGTCTGTTGAGCCATTCGGTACAGATCATAGGTCTGCCCTGTTTTTTTAGATAAGCAATCTTTTCTTTAAGCTTTGCTTTGTCATCGTAGCTATGAAAAGTGATAATATCTGAGTGCGCAAAGATCAGCTCATTCAGTGCCTGATCATCATTCCAGTAGGCGATGGTAACGGGTTGAGAAGTATTGACTTCATTGGCCCACTCGAACACCTTGCGTACCAAAGGCAGGCTTTTGTGTCCCAGTCCTCCATTGGTCGGTTCGTTGTACAAATCCCAGACCACTACCCTGGCATCGTCTTTAAACGTAGTCAGCATATCCTTAACATACTGTCCCAGCATGGGGTAGGTAGACGGGTCCGTCACCCGGCTATGGCCCGGACTGGGCGACCAGGCCCAGGCATACCAGCCTTTACGAGGCTCACGCTGCTTGCCCAGTACGGGATCGGTCTCTTCTCCAAAAACGCAATCGTCAAAAAATGCAGGCATCACTTTGATATGATGCTTGTCGCAGATAGAGAGAAATTCGGTGAATGTCTTTTTGAAATACGCCGGATCGTCTTTCCATACCAGGTACTGCAAAACCACCCTGACGGTGTTAAAGCCTGTTTTTTCAGCCAGTGCTAACTCCTTGTCGATCACGTCCGGCGAAAAGCTGGTTTTATCCCACACAGCCGTATAGTTGATGGCGTTGCCAGGAATGTAGTTAAACCCACACATCCAGGGTTGCTTTTCATACCACTGCCAGGCTTTATCGGTACTCCAGCGTTGAACTGTTTTTTGAGAAGCGGCGGGAAAGGTAGCTATAATGAGTAAAAAGCAAATAATAGGGAATGGGTTTTTCATGATAGGGAAGGTTGTGGTGAGTTTATGATCTTTTTGCAGGCTATGCTAAATTATGGTTTTTTATGATTCTTAACAATCTGCCTTCGGTATGTTCGTAAAAAGCATTACACTTTTGCAGGTAGTGCTGTACTTCTTCCATATTTTCCCCGTAAACATTCTCACTAAATTCGTAGGCTTTTTGCAACATTTTAATGAACACTTCCGGGTCATTTTTATTGGTGAGTCTTTTTAATGCCAAAAGGTAATCTTCCCGAAAAACCGTAGGGATCAGAATCTTCGCCTGTGCAGCAGCGACCAGTTCTGCATTCATCATGATACGGGCCAATCGTCCATTACCATCGTCGAAAGGATGCACTTCGCTGACAAGGAACATGATGAAGGCTGCCCTGGCAAAAGGACTTTGGAGTGCCCGGTAATTCTCAAATCCTCTTTTTAACGTACCTCTTACCAGCTTAAAGTCTACGAATGCTGTTTGGCTTCTTCCAACTCAAATACAGTTCCTTCAATGTAATTAGAAAAATAGCTCTCAAAGAAAGCTATATTTTTAAAGGCTTGCCCTGTGTAATTCTGATCAGGTCGACTTTTAAACGCCCTGCTGGCTAACGCTGAGAACAGCGTTTCAAAAAGAGTAATCCGGTGTGGATCATAAGGTTCTCCAAAAGCCCTTGCTTTGGCTAAGGGTGATTTTAAACCCCGCGAAGGTTGCGTAGAAAGCAACGCACTGATGATTTTATTAAGCTGCTCAAATTCACGGTTCATATCCAGTGGCCGTGCCAGGTCGCGGGCCTGATCTCTGAGCTTGTTCAATTCATCTTCGCCATGTACCCGGATAATTTCTTCCAGTCTATCCTCTAATTGCGGCAGGGTAAGCGTCTTGGATTCCGGTCCGGGTCTTTTGGATACTTGCAGGTTTTCCAGAAATGCCCTGGCTTTTTGGGAAACGTACAGTTCTCCCATCAAGCGGTTATCTCCTTCCAATAGACCTGTACCTTTTAAAAAATGTAAAGTAATGCCCTGAAGTTTGATTTTCTTTGTGTACGTGTAGGTAACAAATAAACGTCCTGTGGCGGTAGGTTTAAATTCCAAGGCACTACGATGGCTTAGTAGGGCACCAGGATACAGTTTCCCAATAATGTGAAAAATATGGCGGGCGATAATCTTTTCCGGCTCTTCTTCTAGGTTTGAGGTATAGACCCGCGGTGCGATCTTTCGCAATATGCCTTCTTTCTGCCAACGACCAATTTGTTGAGATTCCTTTGCCTCAGAAGAACTGAAGATGATTTCTTGTAGTTGTAAATTTTTTTCCACTATACCGCCTTTTAGGTTGTCAAAAATAAAATATTTTCTACTATACGGGCAAT
>JBBSNI010000362.1:0-5938 GCA_038232695.1 Cytophagales bacterium | reverse complement strand
CTCTGCCAGCGAAGCGATGAAGAAGATCAAAAAAGCAGGCAGCAGCAAAGGTGCCCTGAAAATGTTCCAACACAGAAAGCCGCCCACACCGGTAATATCTACGCCGGTGACTTTTAGACCAAAAAGATAGTTGCGGGCGTCTGCCGCTATGGCAGGCCACAGTATGCCTTGCTGATAGGAGATTTCCTGCAAGTCCAGGCTCTGGGAGATCATCACGACGCAAAGCACGCTGAGCCCCAGCGGTATTTCATAAGAGATCATCTGCGCTACAGCGCGCAGCGCGCCAAACAAAGCAAACTTGCTGTTGGAACTCCAGCCGGCGATCAGGATGCCGATCACGTCCAGCGAGATAATTGCCAGCAGATAAAAGACGCCTACCTTAGCGCCGGAACCTATCATACCCGGCGTGAGGGGCACGACTGCAAAGCCTGCAAAAATAGCGGTAAAGATGATCAACGGGGCTATTTTAAAGAGCCGCTTGTCGGCTGCCTGCGGTACAATGTCTTCCTTTTGCAACAGCTTGAGCAGGTCGGCTACCGTTTGTGCCAGCCCGTAGTAGCCGGTCTCCATCGGACCAAGCCGGTCCTGAATAAAGGCTGCGATCTTACGCTCAGCGTACACAGCAAAGACAGTATAAGTAAGCAGAAAAGGCAAAAAGAAAAGGAAAGCCGTCATGCCAGCAAGTTAGCAAGCGCAGCAGGGGAAAACAACCCAACTGTTCAACAGTTAAGTCATTGAAATCATTTTTATGCACTAACCCATTTTTTGACTATGGAAGCTATCAATAAACAAAAACTACAGCCCCTGGCTGACTTTCACGGCGTCAACTGCGTCAGTATCTACATCCCGACCCACCGCAAAGGCAAGGAAGTAAACGAAGGGCAAGACGCCATCCTGCTCAAAAACCATTACCAGAAGATCAAACGCCACTTAGAGCAAAAGGATATGACAGAAAACGAAGCCGCCAAATATCTTCAGCCCATCCGCCAACTTATTGACAACAAAGACTTCTGGCGCCACCAGGAAAGCGGGCTGGCAGTCTTCCTGGGGCAGGACTTTTTTGAGTATCACCACCTGCCATACTCAACCCGGGAGTTTAGCCTGCTGTCTACTTCCTTTCACCTGGAGCAACTGCTACCCTGGTTCAACGGCGAAGATACCTTTTATATACTGGCATTGAGCCTGAAAAAAGTGCGTCTGCTGGTTGCCAATGAATATGAGATCAGAGAATTGGATATTGAAAAACTGGTGCCGGAAAATATTGACGTGGTGCTGAGCTATTATGAATTTGAGCAGGAACAGCAATCTCCTTCGCAGTGGCAAGGTGGGGGGGGCAGCCCAACGTATCCTGACCAAAAGAGGGAAAAAGGGTTTGACAAAGTGTATATGGAAGAATACTTTCGCCATATCAACGAGGGCTTGGACAAGATCATGGTCTTCAAACAGCTACCCGTCGTGCTGGCAGCCGTAGACTATCTGCACCCTATTTACCATAAAACCAACAAAACGCTCAACCTGCAAGACGAGGGTATCAAAGGCAACCCTGACCAGATGCAGCCCCAGGAACTGTTGGAGAAAGCCCTGGAGATCATGCGTCCTCACCTGGACAAGCGCAAGCTCGATCATATGGAAACCTACCGTTCGCTGGCCGGTACAGAAAAGACCGCCCACGACATTCACCAGATCGCACCGGCAGCCATCGACGGGCGTATAGAAGCCCTGTTTATTGTGCGGGGTACGCATCATTGGGGAACGGTCAACCTGGAAGACCATTCAGTACAGTTGCGCGATGAGCCCCACGAAAACGACCAGTGCCTGGTGAGCAAGTCTGCCGTACAGACCATCCTGCACGGAGGAAGCACTTACCTGGTAGCCCAGGACTTGCTACCCGAAGACATCGCCGATGCCAGGCTGGCGGCAGTGTTCCGGTGGTAAGATAAATGGCGGGAAGCCGGAAGTTTATGGCTTCTGACTTCTTTGTTTGTTTCACACGTTAGCGCAAGCTTCCTGTGCCCGTTGGGGCGTTCCACGCGGGGAACAGTCGTGCTTTCTATGATAGTGCCCCGTTATTACTCCATGTTAGTTTTGCTAAAAAAAGTAAGATTTAGGGTCTGTTTTTTCAACATCTATCGTGATACAGGGGGGCTAAACATCCCTTTCCTTGGTCTCCCGGTTAGAACCCTTCCTCTCTGCTACAACTTAACTACAGTGTCTACCCGGAAAGCGAGCGGAAGCTCTTGCTGGTTTTTGGCTCGTAGCGGGACGCTACGACCAGGGACTAAACATAAACACGAAAGTGTTCAAAGGCATAGAAAGTCTGCTGGATAGTCTTAACTTTGAGTAAAAACATACTGATATGAACCCCTTGCGCTTGCCTGTTTTGCTGTAAAACTTTACATTTCAGGGCAAAAGCAATCCGGTCAGTATAAGGGATATATACGCCATATGGCGGATACACGGATGCTATGTACAATTAATAAAAATGGAAGAAAATCTAACTCCTGTCTTTATATTTATTGGAGTAATCATAGTATGGGTACTCTTTAGATGGCAGAAAAAAATGAAGAACTTTAGGGATGTTATCCCAAATTTTATTTCATTCTGTAAATCTTCAGGAATGGAACTGGTAGGAGAATCAACAAACGGAATCATATTTCGAAGACCGCTGAGTATAGATAAATTAAAGACAGCTTATATGAAAAGATATGATGAGGAGTTGGTACTGCCTGATGACCTCGTTCTTTATCAGTATGTCGGCATGTCATGTGAAGGAGAATATGTTGCAATATCATTAGATAATAAGAAACCAAGTAAAGAGACTCCTTTTTTCTTTACCAACTATGTGATAACAGAAAGTTATAAGCCAAATATTAATAAGAATAAAACTCAACTGCTTTTCTGGGAAGATTCTGAATACTTTTATCAGAAAAGAATAGAAAATGGCTATGAGGATTTAGCAGGCCAAATACATTATGAAATTCAAGAGGCTAATTCTAATGGATATGGGTGGTATGCTGAATTACTAAGAAATGAAGAACTAAAAGAATGGCGAGAATTGTCAAATGATATTGAAATACCCAAGCAATTTAGAATCATAATAAAAGAATTTTTTATACCTTTTAGAATAAGCCCTATAAAGTTTTTAACTAATAGAGATGCAACTTCTGACCCATACAGATATATGATGTATGAGAATGAACCATTGTTTTCTAAAACATTAAATATGTTTCAAGAAAACCCTTCTTTGAAGGCAATGGGATATCCAAATTGGTTCTATCAAGCTTTTCCAGACGTAGCTATGTGGGATATAAGAGGTGATGGAAACAAAATTATAAAGGAGATGTTTAAGCGTCTCAAAGAATCTGAATTAATAAGCAACAACCAAATAAGACCGGAACTATTAAAGAAAATTATTGAAACATACATATCTAAAACAGGTAAGAAGTTAGAAGTATCGGTAGACAAAAAATAACTGTACATAACATCGAGCAAGCACCACGGCTGGTCAATGAGCGAAAAGAAACATAATTTCAAACAAGTAGCCATAATGAAGCTCGGACAGAAAAAGCCCTAAAGCCGCCGCGGTGCCTGCTCTAGTCCGTTACTTGCCATTGTAAACAAAACTCAATAAAATTCCTAGTTTCTGGGTAGATTTGGACATGAACGAATCGAATGAAGAAAAACGGTTTATTTCTATGGTTTCCGACTACGGTTTCAAGATTACGTTCGGGAACGAAAACCATCCGAAGTTTCTGCGGAAGGCACTGCAAGCACTTATTGCTTCGGATACCCCCATTCGCGAAGTTAAGTTCACCAAGAACGAAGTCACTGCGACGACTAAAGACTCTAGAGGCGGACTCTTTGACATAACCTGTGAAGATGAGAAGGGGCAGGTTTTCATTGTAGAAATGCAGCTGTTTGATTTCAGTAACATGATTCATCGAGCCAAGTTCTATGCCTTCCACCGCTTCAACATAATGGTTAGGAAAGGAAAATATCGTTTTGGACAAAATACTCTATACGATGAAACTCACAGACACTGCCACCAGCGAGGCAAAACTTCCTGATTTTATGAAAGAGGATTGGCTGGAAGAGACTTTGAAAGAACTTGACAAAGCTAACATGACCCCCGAACAAAGAGCCGAGTTAGAGATAACGATAGCGGGTAACATGACCAAAAAGGTAGCCATGGAAGAGGAATGGAAAGCCAGAGAAAGAAAAGTAGTTATGAAATTAATACAACTTGGCGTTCTTACAGACGAGCAGATTGCTGATATTAATGACGTATCAGTAGACTTCGTTAGGCAAATAAGGACAGGACTAAGCGGGAAGGCTAAAAACGGCAAGTAATATCGAGCGAGCATCCCGACTGGGCGTCCCCGCAGTGGAACAGACGGCTGGTAAATGAGCGAAAGTAGTATCTACGCAAACAAGTAATCACCCCTGGTCGTAGCGTCCGCTACGGCTTACTCTCGGTTAGGACTTAACTATAGCGTCTGCCTGGGAAGCGAGCGGAAGCTCTTGCTGGTTTTTGGATCGTAGCGGACGCTACGACTAAGGTGGTTATGTTTATATATATAGTTTTTAAAAGCATTTTCAGTATAAAATTATTATATTGCAAAAAATAAGCTTTTTAAACAAAACTATACCACAACCACCTATGCGGCACCTATACTTATTATCAGTCTTGCTATTTCTCTGCTATTACGCTACAGCCCAGACTCAGTTTAGCGAAAGAGAAGTGATCGTAGAAAATGCATCTGCTTCCCGTTCACTGTTGCTGGTAGCTGATATGGATGGAGATGGTGACAACGACGTTATAAGCGAAGAGCAAAAGACTTCTGTTGAAGACAATGACAACAAAGAAAGTTTCTCCTATTATCTCATGCTCAACGATGGAAAAGAGAATTTTGACAAGGAAGTACTCATTAAACAAGACAAGAATAGATGGACGTCAGTTAAGGTTGCTGATATTAATGCCGATGGAAAACTGGATATTATAGTTTATCAGCAAACCTTGAATAAAACAGGCTGGCTAAGAAACAATGGTAATTTCAATTTTGGATGGAGAAAAGACATAGGATACAATTCAGCGGTTGTAGATATTGTAGATTTAGATCAGGATAAGCTACCTGAAATAATCCTTCTCGTGAGCGGCTCGCTGGGCTACGTAAAAAATATAGACGGCGAAGCTTTCGCTGACTTCAGCACGCTGCTTCGCCAGAATGTCGACAAATTTGTTTCCTCGGATATTGATCAGGATGGGCTACAGGATATTGTTGTTTTAATAGAGGACACTGTAAAAGTGATTAAAAACCAGGGAGAGGGCAAATTTACAGATTATCAACAGTTTGAGATTGAGAATCAATTTTTCGGTCCTGACCATTTTCGTCTGTATGATATGAATGCAGATGGCTACGAGGATATTTTGATCTCCGAAGGATCTTCTTGCGGTGCGTCATCTGTCAGATTCCATACATTTCTTCCTGATGAGAAAAGATTTAATGTTTCCCCTGTACCTATCGGTTTTGACAAGTATTACCCGTGGGAGCTTGAACCAACAGATGTAGATGGTGATGGAGATATGGATTTGTTGATTTCCGATGAGGATGAAGACTGCTCGGATTATGGAACTTTTTTCGGCATTTATTGGATAGAAAATATCAATGGCTGGGAATCAAATAAAGTTCATGGGATAGTTAATGATCAATATGGTAGCTTTGCTGATTTAGACGCTGATGGAGACTTTGATATTTTGTTTTCTCCAGGTAGACCGCATGCCAGGAGTTTAGGAAATATCTGGATAGAAAATATAGACTTTGAAAATAATGAATATAGCTACGCTTCTATTGGGCAGGTACCACTTGAAAATTCGTATAGATGTGACATTGGTGGTATTTCTGGTGACTCTATTAAAGAATTGATAATTAGCTCAGAT